>JALTFO010000147.1 GCA_027007005.1 Candidatus Bipolaricaulota bacterium
AATAGGGATTGCTCCACTGTGATCCCGGGAAGGAGCGCCTTAGTGACAACATCACTTCCTATAAAGTAACTCAGTGGCCATCCAGCAGCTCGTGGAACTCCGCGGCCCTCCAGTTCTTGAGTGGTCTCTTCTCTCAACACCGCCGCAGTTTTCGAGGGTTGCTGCTTGGGACCCTCTATCTGGGTTGTCCCGCTATGTCCTGCCCCCCCGATTAACCAGCCTATTAGAAGTAGAAGACCCAAGCTGCCTACGATAAGCTCAAGAATGCTTGGAGTTTCTGAATTCATTTCTCGCCTTCTTCCAGATTAGCTGTATCTGGAGCTGACAGTTGAAACTTCCAGCCGTTAAGAAAAAATGTTAGCGGAGATTCACTGGAATGTCAAGAGTAAGAGTTGTCTCACACGAGGTGAGCATGAATGGAGGGGGTGAATCCCGTAGGAGGTGAGCATGAGATGCCCCTGGTATCGTGTGTGTGGGTCACATCATAGGAGGCATGATTCTTATGATGACGGACAAAGGCGTAATGGATATCGTCGAACTGAAGGCGCTTCTTGTCTCCAGCGATGATAGTTGGGGGTTCAAGTCCCTTCGGGCGTGTCAAGGGTCGGGTAGGTTTCCCCGGTCGGTGGTCGGCTGATATCCCCGCCCTTTTTCTCCGACGTGGTGTCTCGATACACCTCCTTTTCTCCAGTGATTAGACTTCCAGTAACGAGTCTTCTCTGACGCTGGCGATAGCTCTCTCCCGTCATCTCAATGAACTGGAAACGATGACTAATCCTGTCCAGAGCATCTCAGGCAAAGAGCGGAAACGGATGCCTTCCATTACACACCTATCTTGGCTCAACATGAAGGATATTTGCCTAATCTTACACGGGGATACCAGCCGACCACCACCCGGAGACATCGGGTGACCCTCACCCGGGGATACTAACCCGGCCAGTGACAAGGCGTACTCTGGTTAACGATAGGGTAAACACCAAGAATGAAGGTCTTGCTCTGATGATACTTTCCGAAAGGCTCGGCTGCCGCAGCTCTTTCTTCTCTCTCAATACCTGAGTCAAGGTAAGGCTTTTGCCTTCTTCATGGGCCACTGTCCAGAGTGAGAGTCAAATTACGTAGGTTATGCCTTTGGAGCTATGTTCTGGACTTCAGCGACCAAGCCTTGCGGGACTTCGTACTACCGCGGCAACGCTCTATGCACTGGCTGCTCCGTCGATTTCATCCTTTGTGACAACAATCGCGATTATCGGCAACTTGTCTGCGTCGAGCGTCATGCTTTCTACCTGTTTCTTCGCGGCATTGTAGTATTCGGGGTCCTGTAGTACTAGGACAAGATACCCTCCGAGGGCACGTCCGACAAACTCTGAAGCGACTTTGCCCAGTTGACGAACGCCTGCTTTGATTTGTGCAGTTGGCGATCCGTAACGCACAAACCTCACCTCGATCACGAACGTGCGCTCCTCACACTCAAGCAGAGCATCAAGTTCATGAGCTTTGCCAACCCTGACAAATCTACGCTCCGACAAAAGGCGATACCGCGGCCTGATGAACTTGTCTCTCACATAGTCGATTGCACGGTTCTCGAGGGAGCTGGCAAGGGTATAGAGCGTGCGACGGGGAAATCCATCGCGTCGCACAAGACCCTCTGCAACGAGACTATCTAGGAGTATATCGGCAGTTGCTCGGCTTACTCCGATTTCGTGAGCCAAGTAGAAAGCATACATGGCGTGGTGTTTGGAGAGGTAGTCAAGGACGTAGCTGCGAGCCCTCTCGAACCTGTGTCTTTCCATTTGGGCGGCTGCGTCTGCGAAGTTTTCGGCGGCTTGTTGCTCAACATTGGATTCTCTGGCTGCCCTTTCCAATTCATCTGGAGTCTGCTGTTCCAAAAGTGGGCCACTCAGTGGACCAACTGTGGTGAGCTTCAGTATTCCCCTCCAAATCCACAAGGCCAGTGCAAGGAGTACGACTCCGATCCATTCGAAGAACTGATATCCGTGATCTTGAACGGTGGTAATGGAAGTGTCGTCCCCTGCCGTCCTTGTTATTGTCGTGGGATGAGGAGGGAGGCAGAAAGCCAAGAAAGCGAGGACGAGAAGGAGAACAGTAAGAAGAGTTCTCCTTAAGTAAGGTCTCATAGTGCTATAATAGACAAACAACCACTAGTAGTCAAGCACATGCAGTGCAGACACTGTGCTACTTTGGACGTCGATTAGCGCTAAGTCGGGACGAGGTAAGCGAATCACTCGAACCCTGAAAGGGACTCTGATCATCTAAACGGACTCGACTGGAAGCCCTGAAGGCTCTTTCGTCGCTGCCAGCCCTCAGGCTGGAGTTCGGCAGAGGGTTAGGTTGTCGGGACCTAAAAGTTGGCGGCCAGATCTTCATTCTTGGTGTTTCTTTCCGGGAACTGATACTCGCAGATTGATCCCAACGTCTGGCCACTGCCCGCCTCTCTATCTGAGAACTCATTCAGGCACAATGTCAAGTCCTATAGATTTGGAGGGAGCCTTCGCAAATTTGAGACTCGTCCCGTAGAGCGTGTTTTTTTCGGTGGTCGGTCAGACACCAAGAATGGAGATCCGAATGCCCTGTTTTCCCCTACCGCTTGGCAAATGCGATTATTCGTCATATAATTCACCATGAGGTGATTTCGATGGAGGAATTCAAACCCCAAGTTCCAAACCGAATATCACGGCGTGCTTCGGTCACGCTTATGAAGAAGGCAAAGACCTCACTGCGAACATACTGGGGCATTTGGCTGTCTGCAGGAGTAATCGTAGCCATCGTCGCAACCTTGTGCGTGGTGCTGATTCCCCAACCTGGGCGTGTTGCTTCCTCTACCGGTGTCACTGGCCGGGGTAGTATCCCCGGTTGGTCCGAACCTGCTCACTCTAATCTTGATAGCAATTCATCGCTACCCTCCTCGGGTCCATCTGAGCCGACCATATCTGGTTTTTCGCCTGAATCTTCTCGGCTACACTTCTCTTCACCCGAATCGCCGCCCACCACAAGTGAAGGTGGCTTGCCTCCAGCTCACAGCCCAAGCTCACGAGACTTAGAGGGCACCTATAGCGCTACAAGCAGCGGAGTTACGATAACTCTCAGCATATACGATGCGGATTCAGATACAGCGTATGCGATACTTTCATCCACAAATGCTGGAACTGCATCTTGTGCCGCTGCTTTCCTGGGAGACACTCTCTTGCTAGTATTCCCTGACTCTTCTGAACTAAGGCTTCGAGTAAATGGAAGAAACAGCCTGACATTCATCAATTCAGGCACAACCTTGAGAAGGCGCTAGGGGCTGGATACGCTCCCAAGGAGCGAACGGTTCTGAGATCACAATCGAACAGACCCTCACTCTCAGGATTTCGGCCTCTCGAAAGAACTTCGCGATCCGCGCTGATGCTGAAGTACAATAACCCTACAAATCCGCAGCACGTGAAAGCTGCTTGAGAAGCGAGGGCAACTCAGTTACCAGGTTACCATCAGCTTCTTGCTTTCTTTCATCGCTTCCCGCTTTGCTTGTTCAAGAATATGATGCGGAAGGCTTATTGTGTCCACGTTGATGATGCATTCGCGCTCGATGACCTTGCCAAGGCAACGGAACGCTCCCTCGCCCGTAGCAACGTAAACATAGGCCAGGTCAATCGCTGTGGCGAACCACCGCACAGGCTCTTCTCCCGTGACGGCTTCGTATTCAACAGATCCTGAATACTTCCCTTCGCGCAATGTCTCCTTCGACCTGTACAAGCGTGTCCCGAAGATGTTCACTTCAAACTGGCCTTGCGCTGCAGTTGGCGCAACACTGATTCCCTTTACAAGCCAAACTTCCACATGCTCGTTGCTGCATAAAGAACAGTACGAGAGGAGGATCGAATTGCGCCCGATGCTATCAGCCGCTTCTTCACAAGTACTCCGTGAATTCCAGGCTAGCTGATCCGCAAGGCAAGATGCTGTTGCGACTGCAACCAGCACAATCGCCAGCATTATGATTCTAGGCATGAAGCTTTCTTTCTTCTTACTTTTTAGCATGATCGCCTCCTTTCAAGAACCGGAAGGTAGATATGACCTGATCAAACAGCCTCAACACAGCCGCCCTATCAAACTCGGAAACGGTTCGTGGATCATAGACTTGGACATTCACGGAGTGGATGAATAGGGCAAGCCTGTAGCAGTTACCTTCTGCGAGGCGGAATACATAATCAAGCCGTATTGGTTGCCCACTACTCCTTCCCAAGCTGAGGTTTTAGAGAATGTTACTCCAGCGATGTCCCGTTGCTCTGCTGGATCTGCGCACGCGGAGGGATCTTGGGGACCACCGGTTGGCAACCCCGAAGAACACGCCTTCTCCGGTGCAACCCCGACAAACAGCGACGCTTCCATTAGGTTGGTGCCATCATAATACGCGCAATTGACCAACAGGAGCCCGAGCACAGTTCCCTCAATGACGGCCAGTGGCATCTCTTCTTGCACAGCAAGGTGTTGTGGGTACTTCATCTCAAATCCATATGTCTCGCTCGTGTAGGTCTTCCAGTTACAGGTATTAGCTGAGGCACGCTCGACGATTGCTGCAGATGCCTTCTCCGCCTGGACAACGTCCATTGCCCACACCGAGGGAGCGGTGCTCAACAGGCCAGCAAACAACACGGCAACAACGAATCTGACTACCATCTCTCTGGGCTGCATGCTTTCAAGCAAGCCGCGAAATCAAAGGCACTAGGCAACCTTGGTTTAGTTTTAGCTGTGCGTTCCAATTTTCCCAAGCATCTCCACTTCCTGGTTGGCTCTCTCGCCACAAACCGCCTATCACTACGCAAGTGTACAGGCGAAGTGTATGGTGGACTGGGTCACGGGGCGCCAGCAATGAGGACGCTCGTGTTGCTAATTTGCGTGACGAACTTCGCAAAATAACGCTTCCGTCCTTCACGTATGCTTCGAAGCATTTTCTGATGCCTACAAGGCTGGTATCTGACAGGTTCATGATTTGCGTTGTGGACAACCCCCTCTGCTAGTCATCATCGTCTCATACTATCTACTCTCTATGCTTGACGGACAAGGGTATATATGCTATGCTAGAGCGTATGAAACTGATAAGGGGGTGAACAACATGGCGAAGAAACAGATCCTCGATAAGCTGTCGATCTACGTTCCTCAGAAGAAGATGGAGGAGAAGCCAGTCGAACGGCTGATCCGCCTGGGGAACAAAAAGGATCGCTCGGTCAACTACTTGGTCGTCGAGGCTATCCTGGAGTACCTGAAGCGAGAGGAAAGGAAGGGGTAAGCGCAACGTTGAGCACAAGGCCCAACGCTATACTAGCCTGTACCTATATGGCGTGCGCATCTCGCCCGGCGGGGCTTGGTTGCCGCGTTAAGGTCTGCGTCATAACGTCGGAGGTGACCATCGGCGCTACGCAGGAGTACGTCTCTTTGGTGGCGTGCGTAGTTTATGTGCCACGTTAAGAGCTGTAAGAGGTGATTCGCCGCAAATAGCGCAAGGAGCTGAAGAATCGGAAAGCTGTCATATCAGGTGAAAGCTGAAACTGTTTATATACAAGTATTCGACGACATAGGCATAGTTGCTCTTGATGTTCTTTGTGGTGATAGTGGGCGCATCATAGCGTAAGCTTCCATCGTAAAGGGAGTTCACACTATGACAGAGAAGCAGTGCAAACACATCGACATTGAGAACTGGCCACGTCGGGAAGCATACGAGTTGTTTCGCACTTTCGGCTTTCCCTATTTCAGCATCACGGCAAGGGTGGATGTCACCGTATTGCGAGCTGCGGCAAGAAGGAAGAAAACTTCGTTCACCGTTGGGCTCGTCTACATACTGTCGCGTGCGGCAAATGCCACCCCCGCTTTTCGCCAGCGGATGGAGGACGATGGCGTCGTTGAGTACGACGTCGTTCATCCTTCGATCACCGTCCTTGCCGACAACAATCAGTTCCGCTTCTGCTCTCTGCACTACGCGGAGGAATTTGAGCAGTTTGCAGAGAAAGCCAAGACACGCATCGAGCAGGCGCGCATAGCCAACTCTGTGTGGCCGGAGCCTGATCGGAACGACTTTCTGTTCATGACCTCACTTCCATGGATTGCGTTTACGGCAATGGTCCACCCGGCACCACTAGACCCACCCGATTCTGTTCCCCGCTTTGCCTGGGGAAAGTACGAAGAGCACGCTGGGCGCATCTCGATGCCGCTCAACGTGCAGGTTCATCACGCGCTGATGGATGGGGTACACGTTGGAAGGTATTTCGAACTTGTCCAGGATCTTCTCAACACGGTTGATCGGTGGGTGGCATGAAGCACGAGGATGGATTCTTCAAAGGAGTGCGCCGAGCTAAGATCTACTATCAGTGCTGGCTGCCAGACGGTGATCCGCGCGCGGTGATCCTGGTCGCACACGGCCTTGCTGAACACAGCGGCAGGTACATGAATGTAGTGAATCACTTTATTCCCCACGGTTACGCCGTCTACTCGCTTGATCACTATGGGCACGGCAGGTCGGAGGGCAGGCGGGTCTACGTGAAACGATTCGCCGATTACACTGACGTGCTCAGCCAGTACCTTGCGATGATCGACAAGTGGCAGCCGGATAAGCCGATCTTCCTGTTGGGGCACAGCATGGGATCTCTGATCGCCGCTGTGTTCCTCCTCGATCATCAATCCGAGTTTGGCGGTGCGATCCTTTCGGGCCCGAGCGTTGTCGTGCCGAAGAACGTATCGCGAGCAACGATCGCTATGGCGAGGATCCTCTCCGCGCTGGCACCGACGGTTGGGCTGATGGGGCTCGATGCCACAGGGGTGTCGCGTGATCCAGAGGTTGTGCGCGCGTACATCGACGATCCACTGGTTTACATGGGGAAGACGACCGCGCGTCTTGGTTACGAGTTGCTGAAGGCAATGCAGCGCGTCACAGCGGAGGCACCCCGGATAACGTTACCAATGATGATCTTGCAGGGGGGAGCGGACAAGCTGGTTGATCCGGAAGGTGCGCGTATCCTGTACGACACGATCGGCTCCAGCGACAAGACGCTCAAGATCTACGACAACCTTTACCACGAGGTGTACAACGAGCCAGAGCATGATGAAGTGTTGAGCGACGTCGAGGCGTGGCTCGAGAAGCACACGTCCTCCCCTCTGTAGCGTGTGCAGCTTGCCTGCCTGTGCGTGCCGCACGCAGACAGGTCTGCCACGTTGAGGGTTCGCCAACAGCGACAAGCATAACGTTGGGCACAGGGCCCGAACGCTACGCAAGCAACATCTTCGCCTCTGTAGCGTGCGCAGCTTGTCTGCCACGTTGAGGGTTCGCCAACAGCGACAAGCATAACGTTGGGCACAGGGCCCGAACGCTACGCAAGCAACATCTTCGCCTCTGTAGCGTGCGCAGCTTGTCTGCCACGTTGAGGGTTACGCCAACAGCACAAGCGCAACGTGGTGCACCCCATGGAGTAGGACTCCACAGGGCAGGCAGGGCCCGAACGCTACGCAAGTTTGCTTCGCAGCTAACTGCCATCCACGGTGATCTCGATGAAGCTATCGGCGTCGCTTGAGAGAGTGCTCACAGACTGATCCTTCAGCGCGTAGTACGGAGATGATTCCGACCCCATGGCACTCGACCATGACTTGTAGACGCACTTGGTGAGGATGGTGTGCGTAGATGCACCGTCAAACCTAAAGTGGCGATAACCATCGCTACTTGTGATAGCGGGGACATCGTACCCCTCAATCTCGTAGGTCG
>JALTFO010000148.1 GCA_027007005.1 Candidatus Bipolaricaulota bacterium
CTGTCAACTCTTCAGTAACGCCCAAGGAGCAGGAGTCTCCGCTGCAGGCTCAACCCAAGCCACTATCACGAACTGCACGATTTCCGGAAACGGAGATGGCGGCGTGTATCTGTTTGAATCGGCAAATTGCACGATCGATTCCTCCCACATCTGGGGAAACCCAGCAGGCGTCGCCGTAGGTGACTCGGCCCAACTTACGATCACGAAATCCCATGTGTCAGAGAACAGGGAAGTCGGCATCCTCCTAGCTCACACAGCGCAGGTCACGCTCATTGAAAACACGATCGACAAGAACGGTGGGTACGGCGTAGCTCTGTATCAGAAAGAGTGCTTCGACGAAGCGTACGACACCGACATCTTCCGCGGTTACGTGACGGGCTACGGAAACACCATCCCCGGCCCTGGAGACCCTGATAGAAACAAGCTTGGCACGGTCTGCCCGAATGAGCTTGAGTTCCTTGCAGCCAAGGCGGGTGGAAAACTAGATCGACGCAGGCCTTAGCAGCATCTTCTACTGAGTGGAGCAGAAACTTCTCTTTCCTCTCCCGGAGACTTCTTCTTGATGGCACAGGTCACAAGGGCGAAAATTCAGAGTCGAACAGTGCATGAGACCGTCTGCGGACCTCGTGAACGGCCCCTGTGCTCGCCAGTCTCGTTAGAACGGCAAACAGGTGATGCACAGGCAGCTTCTCAAGCAGATACTCTACTTGATCAGGCTTCACAAGTCACTGTACAGACCTCAACGGTAGATCCCTTATGTCGACGAAATCCCATCTAGTTCTACTACCTTCCGAGCTGACTTCGCAACGCCTGCTGCAAGAGCCATGAGGAGACTATTGATAGGGCTTGAAATGTCAAATTCCAGCCAGCGGATGCCGTCTTCTGCTTAACCTTCTCCCAGACCCTGTCCGACCTGATCTTCTGTAGAAACTCTTGTCCGTCCCGAGTGAGTGAGAAAACAGCTCCCATGTCGATGATGCGATCGCTGGAGGTGCTCCGCATTGGTTCACCGTCTACAAGACCGCCTTGATACAGCAGGATAAGATGGTACTTTACCTCCTCTTTGTTGTATCCATCTATCTGAGGTGGGTCGGTCCAAAGTATTGGCGACATATCCGCCTTTTCTTCCAAGAAAAACAGCAATTTGCGCACCAGATCGAAGTCTCGCTTCACATTGCCTCCTTAACGTTAAATCGGATGAGAATCCAGTGTGGCTTATCCTGCGTCCCAGGTCAAATCATGTTCCCGTCCTGCATTCCGATACTAGATTCGAATGCTTTCTTCCCTCACGAGAGGTATTTGAGATCTATGAAATGTGAATTCAATGACGTACAAATCGCTTCTCTCAGTTGGGCAAGCGTCAATAACGAGTGGCATTACTCCCACTGTGTTGGCGACAGTGCAGAAGACAACGATAAGGAAGGACATGAGAGGGACTTAACCAGACCTTTCTTTACGTGCGGCCCCTTGAAGAAGTTGCCCTTGTTCCTCGGGCTTAGTGCAACAATCCTGCGGACGCGCACCATCTAGGAGATGCGCTGGATGAATCAGAAGGACGGGACGCCAGCTCCGAGCAAGCAGCGCAGGAGCCTTATGAGTTACACTGCGCTGTGCGAGCATTCTACTTGATGAGGGCCCTACCATTTGCATGACCAATGGGTCGATGCCGCTTTCTTCATAAGTTGTCGCGCCTCAGTAAACATCTTAGGATGTTATGGGCTCCCAGACCAGCCACTGTTAAAGGAGAAACAATGAGCGAACAGGCAATCCTTATCAGGTTTGGAATATATGACCACGTTTCCCAGCTTCGAGAAGAAGGCCTTCTCTACATGAAAAACCTTCCTTATCTCTGGCACGTTGAGGACAAACACCTTCGGGGAGACCCATCTGACAGTGTTGGCAAGGCTACAGGACATTCCACAAGCATAATAATCCTTCGGGACAACACTAATCTATACGGTAAAGATTGGGCTATCATTATGTCTCCGTTAGCACCTGACAAAAGGAATATCGTCTGCAACTACTTGGCAGGGATATCTGCAGGGAGCTTGCCTGTGGATGGAAAGACCTTACGGTTTGCTGACTGTATGTCCATGATAAAGGATCCGCAGTCTATAGATAAAGCTGGTCTCAGTGCTCCGGCAGGACTCGAACAACGCATACCTTATGCGTCATTATGGAGTAGGATATGACCATTGCCTTCGTTCTTTTAACAGTATTTAGTTTGTTTATTCTTTGGCACATAGTGCATACACGGACCAAGGTCGCGGATGAGCAAAACGTCGAACAA
>JALTFO010000149.1 GCA_027007005.1 Candidatus Bipolaricaulota bacterium
TCAAATTCACGTGGGAGCGCGATGGATAGCCATGGGCAAAGTCACCGTTGTGGCTAAGGAGGGCAGGGATGGCTGAAATAGGTAGCGCTCAATCTCGTCTATATATGATTCAGATGTGGCTTGATGTTCGTCGATTAGTGGAGCTGGGGCGTGCCCTTCACCTTCGAATAGAGCAGGTCGATGACAACTACATCACGCATTGCGCGCTGCGTGAACTATTCGGTGATGACGCACCAGGGCCATTCAGTGTAGAGAACAACAACGGAAGATACCTGCGTGTGCTAGCCTACTCTTCACGGACAACAGATGCCCTGCGGGTAGCTGCGCAAACCCTCGCTAGCCCCATGGTCTATCAAATCCCCGATTGGCCCAAGCTGGTATCAAAGCCGATGCCCGAAACATTTCCACCAAGCGTACATCTGGGCTTTGAAGCGCGTATCTGCCCGGTTATCAGAAAATCCTCCTCCGGCAAGTATCACAAGGCCGGGGCCGAGGTCGATGCATTCCTGTCCCGTGTCTGGGAGGTGGATGACCCCAAGACTCCGATCACGCGGGAAGATGTATATCGGGAGTGGCTGGATGATCAATTTGCTCGTAGCGGTGCGGCAAAGCTCCATTCTGTTCAGCTAAAGCAGTTCTCATTGGAGCGTATGTTCCGTCGCGACCATGCGAAGCAGCGACAAGCGACAACAATCAAGCGTCCTGTTGCCATCATGACCGGGAGCCTGGAAGTGACGGATAGCACTAGATTTATCGAATTCTTGCGTCGAGGAATTGGTCGACACAGATCCTTTGGATTTGGCATGCTCAAGATCAAACGACCCAGAGGATAGCGAAATGTTGAAAGGGCGGCTCGGATTAGAGACAGCGCGTGTACCCCATGCAGAGCGGCACGGTCTTCTCTGGTTGGAAAAGGGCAAATTATACGTTCAGAATGGCAGTTTGATCTTTGCGACGATTGGCACAGATACTCTCAAGAAGGGCGTGTATCAGATCCCGTTTCAGACTGTTTCCAACATCTTGCTCGCCCCTGGATGTACCATCAGTCACGACGCATTACGCCTGCTTGCCAAGCATGGCACCGGTCTGCTGGTGGTCGGAGCAGATGGAGTAAGGTTCTATGCTGCCAGTATGCCTTTCGGTCCGGATCGTTCCAGGCTAGCACGCAACCAAGTCATCCTCTGGGCGGATGAAAAACGGCGCATGGATGTTGCGCGCCACATGTATTTCTTGAGACTTGGGGAGGTCCTTCCTCACACCACCATGGACGCCCTTCGCGGTGCTGAAGGAAAGCGGATGAAAGCGGTCTACCAGCTCTTAGCAAAACAGTATGGTGTAAGCTGGAAAGGACGACGCTATGATCGCACAAATCCAGATACGGATGACACGATCAATACAGCGATCAACCACGCTTCCTCTGCTGTGCGCGCTGCCGCAATGATAGCCGTTTCAATGACAACAACAATACCACAACTAGGCTTCATTCACGAAAGCGCGGGAGTAGCCTTTGCGTTAGATATTGCTGACCTGTACCGTGCATCGGTCACTCTCCCCGTAGCCTTTGCCGCAGTAAAGCAGGCGCAGAAGGGAGGTTGGGAGGATATCGAGCGACTAACGCGCCGGATGATCGGAGAGAAGATACGCCAAGGAAAGGTCATTCCCGGCATGATTGACAATATCAAGGAATTACTCAATGTCGCTGACACTGATCGTAACACGCAACGTTCCTGATAGATTCCATGGTTTTCTAGCATCTTGCATGCTGGAAGTTGCTCCTGGTGTGTATGTTGGATCTCACATGACAAGTGCGATCCGTGAACGGGTGTGGAAGGTGATGCAGGACTGGATTGGGCTTCTTCCGAAAGACGGGGGGATTGTGCTGCTGTGGAGCGATCAGCGAGCTCCTTCAGGCTTGGGAATGCTACTTATAGGATGGCCAAAGAAGGAACTTATCGACCAAGAGGGAACGTGGCTGACTCTTGGGCAACTGACGCAGCAAAATGATATACAAGAGCTGGAAACACTGGCACATACCAACGATAACATCTAAGAATCCTCCTGCTACATGTGGCTAGCTGGGCATATGATTCTAGGGGTTCCCCCGTACGCGCGGGGATAGTCCGTAAACCAGTGTTTTCAATGTCCGTGCTGTTCCGGTTCCCCCGTACGCGCGGGGATAGTCCTTCGATGGAGGCTCTTATACCCTGCACACTTTCGGTTCCCCCGTACGCGCGGGGATAGTCCTTGAGCATGCCGCCGCCCGATGTGAGTAAGGTA
>JALTFO010000150.1 GCA_027007005.1 Candidatus Bipolaricaulota bacterium
CGATATACACCCTCGTCCAGCAGAATGGCGTACACCTCATGCGGCGCCTGATCTACAAAGCGCTCCGAGTGCAGAAGGTCAATCACTGCCTGTGTCTCTTCCCTGCTCAATGCACGGGGTGGGGAAGGACGTTTCTTGTCGTCCACCGGTGGAGCAGCCTGTCTTGCTCGTCGCCGATACAGACTGGCACGGGATACCCCCATTGCCTCACAAGCGGCCTTGGTCCCCACTTCAGGAACCAGCTGCTCAACAGCATCCATTAGGTATCCTCGTTTTTCTTTAGAGTTTCCATAGGCATCTCCAACACTTGCGAGATTTTTTTTGCACTTCGATGATCAACTCAGCCTGCTTAAGCCGCTGGTTAAGTTGTTCGTTCTCTTTTTGCAAGCGGTCTACTTCTGAACGCAAAGGATTATGCTCAGATGTCTTGCGCCCTCTCTTCTTGGGCTGTAGTCCATCGAGCATCCCCTCTTCCCGCTGACGACGCCATGTATTGAGGTGGGATGAATACAGTCCTTCACGCCGCAACAGAGCGCCTATGCTGCCAGGCTTAGTGCAGGCGTCAGCTTCCCGAAGGAGGCGCAATTTGTATTCTGCTGTAAAATGTCTCCTAGTAGGTTTCTCTAATACTTCTGAGCTAGGAACTAGCTCTCTCCTTTGCTGGGTAATACCTTGATGGTCAGAACCTACCATTACAGCTCCTGTATCTCTATTGATATTCATAACTCTTTCTCCTTTCCACCCTCTACACTAATTTTACGGTGGTCAGGTGTCTCACTCATATTGACACAGAGGGGGAGTGCTAAAATTGGTGGTGATATCTCGTGGTCATCTCGCACGAGAAACACCGCCTCGGTTCATGCTCATCTTGGGTGAAACAACTCTGTGGTGCGGATATCACGCGCTGGTTTCGAGCCTTGGGAGAAGAAAGTAAGCGTATTCGATGGTCCAAGCATCAGCGTGGTCTTGCAGAAGAAGGTAGCCTCCGAGAAGAATAGCAACCAGACTGAAGTTCCTGACCCAAGAATGGAGAAATGCTGTTGGGATAGGGAGTTAAGCGGCGATCATTGTGCACGTGATTGTCTAGACGGTGATGGTATCGAGTAACTCTAGCGCTCGCTTCTGCTTAAGACTGGGGGTGGTTACCAGGGTAAACTTAGGTTCACCGGCTCTCCCTCTCTTGTGCTGACACATGTTCCGGACAATGGTGGCAAGATCTGTACTTGGATTCAATAGGTAAGAGAGTATGTGTGGAGAAACAGGAGGTATCCATCATCTTGGTGGGAAATCGTAAGGATGTCTACGACCTGTTGGCGCGCAAAGAGATCTAAGATCTTGTAGCAAGAAATCTGAAATCTGTTGCGCCCGAGTAAACCGATCTCCCGATGACTCAATCACTCAATGCTTATTAGTCTCCAGTGACACGCTCGACGATGAGCTTGGGCGCGTTTACTTCTTTGTCAGCGATGGTGTAGGCCTGCAACACCATGCTCTTTGCCTGCTCCTCGTTTGCTTGGTTATTTACGTACAGTATGGCCACTGGTTCACCCTTGTCTGCGTGTTCGCTGACCTTGCGCACGACCTCGATTCCCACTGCCGGATCGATTACGTCGTCCTTTGTGAACCGGCCGGCTCCGAGCAGGTTCGCCGCACGTCCGATCGACAGTGCATCCAGGTCCCTCACGACACCGCTGCGTGGTGCCATGATCTGGACCTTCTTGCTCGCGGTAGGGAGAAGGCCTAAATCATCAACAACAGCAGGATTGCCGCCCTGGTTTTCCACCATCTGTACGAACTTCTTCAGCGCCGAGTCATCATGCAACAAGCTACGCAGGTGCTCAACAGCCTGGGAGTGATCGCTGATCTCGCCGGAGAAGAGGACAAGCTCGGCCCCAAGGGCGCAGCAGAGATCCTCTAGATCCTTCGGACCATTCCCTTTGAGGGTAGCGATAGCCTCGCGCACCTCAAGGGCGTTTCCTACCATCCTGCCCAGCGGCTGCGACATGTCGGTGATCAGCGCTGAGATCTTTCGACCGAGGTGTACACCGATTGCCACAAGCGCCTGCGCCAGATGGCGAGATTCCTCAAGCTTCTTGAGGAACGCTCCCGATCCCGTCTTGACGTCGATCACAATCCCACGCGCGCCACCGGCGATCTTCTTGGACATTATCGAGGAGACGATCAGCGGGAGTGAGTCAACGGTTGAGGTGACGTTGCGCAGCTCGTACAGCAGCCGATCGGCGGGGACCATATCCGCGGTGTGATCGGCAAGCGCGAGACCAGTGCGCTCCACGAGACCGAGGAACTCCTCGCGCGACAGGTCTGTTCGAAATCCTGGTATAGATTCCAGCTTATCGATCGTCCCTCCGGTGTGCCCGAGTGACCTGCCGGATAGCTTGGCCACGGTCAGCCCGGCTGCAGCGAGAAGGGGGATGAGGACGAGGGATGTTGTGTCCCCTACTCCTCCGGTGGAGTGTTTGTCGACCGGGAAGCCCTTCATCTTCGACAGGTCGAGCATCGTTCCGGAGTGGGCCATCACATCGGTTAGGATCGCCGTCTCCTGATCATCCATCCCCCTAAAGTAGATCGACATCAACAGGGCGGAGACCTGGTAGTCTGGAATCTTTCCTCCTACGTACCCATCGATGAGAAACTGGATCTCATCACGGCTGAGCTTTTCTCCATCGCGCTTCTTTCTGATCAGATCGACTGTTTTCATGGCACGTTCATTCTAGGCCAATTACGACAATCTGTCCAATTTGCTAGTTTCGGCTTGCTTGTGCTAAGCGATGGGTCGCATAATCTTCACGTTATGAAACCATTTTCGTGTGAGAAACCACTTATTGGTATGATCCATCTTGCCCCTTTGCCGGGCAGCTACGGCTATGCTGGCGAGGGATTGGATAAGATCATAGAGGGGGCCCGCCGTGATCTGGATGTGCTCCAGTCGGGCGGGGCGGATGGAGTCATCGTGGAGAATTTTGGTGATGCACCGTTCGCCAAGTATGCCCCGAAGGAGACCGTCGCTGCGATGACCGTCATCGTAAGCGATATTGTCCGTGCGGCAAAAGTTCCGGTCGGTGTGAACGTACTACGCAACGACGGCGTTGCGGCTCTTTCAATTGCTGCAGCGACTGGGGCGGCGTTCGTGCGGGTGAACGTCTTCTGCGGCGTTGCGTTCACCGATCAGGGGATGATCGAAGGAAACTCCCGCGAGTTGCTTGATCTGCGCAAGCGCCTCGGATGCGACGTGAAGATCCTGGCCGATGTGCACGTGAAGCATGCCGCTCACCTGACCACGATAGAAGAAGCGGCGCTCGATGCCGATCGCAATCTGCCGGACGCGCTGATCGTATCGGGAATAGGGACTGGCAAGCGCACCCCGCCGGAGAACCTGGCCAAGGTGAAGCAAATGACTGATCTTCCGGTGTTTATCGGCAGCGGAGTTCGCATCGATAACCTCTCCACCTATCACGCTGCGGATGGATTCATCGTGGGAACAGTTCTCAAAGAGGGAGGAAAGATCGACGCCCCGATTGAACCCGATCATGTGCGTGCCCTGGCGGATGCGATCGCGGAGCTGCGAAGCGACGAATGACCCGGATCCTCGTTCTTGGGGACATCAACCTCGATGTGTTGGCGAGCGTACCAGCACTGTTGCCAACGGATGGTGAGGTGAGGACGAAAGTTCTCGTTGAGCCTGGGGGTTCCGCGGCGAACTTCGCGCGTACCGCTGCAAGCCTGGGGGCGACGGTCGAGTTTATCGGTTGCGTCGGAGGCGATCTTGTCGGTGATTTTCTCGTTGAATCGTTGAATCGGTCCGGTGTGATCCCTCACGTGCAGCGAAGCAAGAAGCAAAGTGGGACGATAGTCTCTCTCAACAGGGATGGAGGAAAGACGATGCTCTGCTCGCGCGGGGCAAACGATAGCATGAATCCTTCATTCATCGATGAGAAATGGTTCGATGGTGCAGATCACCTGCATATTTCGGGGTATGCGTTCCTGAGTGAGGCACAACGCGCCGCAGCCAGAAGTGTGGTTGCGATCGCGCAATCGCGTGAGATGAGCATCTCCATCGATCCGCCACCGGCCAACGTGATCTCATCCTACGGCGTGAAGCCGTTCGTGGATGAAATCGGCGCAGTGCGCATCGTAGTTCCAAACCTAGAAGAGGGAAGGATCATGACCGGAAAGGGCGACCCACAAGAGATCGTCGATGAACTCGCCGCATCCTTTTCCATCGGCGCTTTGACCATAGGGCGCGTGGGCTCAATCGCTTGGCAAGGGACGAAGCGCTCAGTTCAAAGGGCAGAGATGATCGATGGTGTCGATCCAACCGGGGCGGGGGATGCCTTCGCAGCAGGATTCATCGTCTCCTACCTTGAGGACGGCGACGTAGATCAAGCAAATAGAGATGGAGTCACTGCTGCACACAGCCAACTTTTACAGCGGTCACGCATCACGTAGCGTGAGCAGCTTGTCTACCTGTGCGTATTAGCACGCAGACAGGTCTGCCACGTTGAGGCGTAAATCAGGGTGATAGAGAAACGTGGGAGGCGAGCTCCGGCGCTATGCAAGATCGTGCTTTCGTGGCGCAAAGAGGGTTTCATCGGGATATGGAGCCTTTCTCACAGTTGACGAATGGATCCATCGCGTATATGCTCGATGGATGAAAACTACATATCTGCTCATGTTGGTGCTGGTCGGCACACTTCTATCTGGCTGTGGCTTCATCTTCAATCAACCGCTCGTCGGTCCCGATGGAACGACGGCTGTGTTCATCAACGGTGACGGAACGTACAGCATGCTCCCGGAGGGTGATTGTCACCTTGCTCTCCTGCGCAATGGCCAAGTTGTGCACCGCCCCAATGTCTCCTCCAACGGCGATAGTGGGGTTCTCGACTGGTCAGCAGACGGAAGCGAGATTCTATTTGTCGAGACGGAGCAGGACGAATACGGGCAACCGGTCGCGTGGAACGTCCGTATTTCCGGCGTGCAATCTGACTCCGTACCCGTGACACTCTTCCGGACAGAGGATCTAATCCTGTCCCCCATGTTTACAAAGGACGGAGATGTCACCTACCTTGATCTGAAGGACGATAGTGATCTTCCCATATTGACGCTGTATGATCGCACCGAAGGAACGAACACGATCCTGCGCGACGATGTAATCAGCTACAGACGTTCTGGCTGGGATGGAACGCTACTGATCATCTCGCAGACGACGGAGGGATCGCTCAAGTTGGCGCACGTCTCCTCCTACAGCATTGCGACCGGCCAGGTCGAAGAGGTCGCTTCGTTCTTCCTATCTAAAGAGATGGAAGAGGTGATCTTCCTGCTTCCCGCACAGTTCTTGTGGGATGTCTCGCCGACCGACAGGTGCGTCGCGATCTCCATCTACGACCAAGCGCTTATCACTCCCCAGGTAGAGAGCAGGAATGATCAACCGGCGCTGTACCTGATCAATCCCGATCAGGAAGGTGCACACAAGGTGTCGGATGCTGGTGTTGTCCCCGCTTTCTCTCCGGATGGAGACCTCCTTTCCTACATTGGTGCTACGGGGGAGAAGTCCGATGTCCCCGTGATCTATCTCTACGATATGGGCAGGCAGGAATCGCGGGCTCTGGACAACACGATAGGGGCATCTTCGCTATTCTGGATCGACGATGGGACACTGGGATTCACTATTGAGGACAAGGATGACACCTACAGAGTAATGAAGGTATCCCTGGCCAGTGGTGAAGTTGCTCAGCTTCTGCCACAGATATAGATTGGATTACTTCTCGGTCTGGCTGGCCTGTTCGCTTCCATTTGCTACTGCGGTGGCAATGCCGGCCAGATCGTCCCTATCGATTCCTTCCCCGAGGAGGAACCAGTGCACATCGCCATCTTGCCAGCCTATCTCGAGCAGCGACCGGCGCACAGACTCGGGAATCTCGTCCTTAAGAAGAGATCCGCGATCGATTATCCTTCCCTTTGTTTCTCCCAAATCGATCTCCTCCCCGTTGTCTGCAAGGAGTGCTCGTCGTCTGTTCATGTCGGGCGATAGGTAGTTTCCCACTCGAAGAGAGATCCCGGATGTTTGTTTGCTGTCGGTACCTTTCTTTTCGAAGGAGAGGAACGCGTACGCGCGGTCGCGTTCCTCGTTTGCCGTGATTAGAACACGGTTATCGCGAGGCACATATCCCCGCTGCGTGATTTGTTCAAGAGAAAGTTCAAACGGTAGCTTATCTGCAAGATCCGTCACTATCATCTCTTCTTCGTTGAACACACGCGTTTCTTCAGATGGTGTGAATGAGAATAGATCTTCATTTGGGACAGCAAATAGCACGTCCTTGTACTCGATCGTGATCGGGGTTGACGGTCCGGCGATGTAGTAGAGAGGCGATCTTTGCGAGGGGTAAAACAGGATACGCATCGGGAAGAGCGTTTCGGGGTCGATAGAGATGACTGCACGCTTCAGGGGAAAGATCTCATCCTTGAACAGCGACATCCGCTCCTGCGCCTTTGGCTTCAACCCAATCTTACGTACCTTCTTTCCGTTGACCTCCTCCTGGCCATCATCACGCAGGAGGAAGTCGCGCACTAAGTGGCACATCATATCGATCTCGGCGATCCCATCGGGGAGGCGAAGGGGGGAATAGAGCCTGCGGCCGAGTTTGTTGATCGCCACATTACGCTTGACGTCGTGCAGCCAGGTTCCGCGACCATCGTGCACGATCTGCATTCCGAGGAGTTCACTGGGAATCAGCTCAGATCCCGCAAGTTTCTCCTCAAACTCTGCCAGAGGATCCTCGTAGGTGCGATATTCGAGCGTGATCTTCCCTGGGCGACGGTAGCGTATGCGCCCTTCGGCCTTGATTGGCCCCGCGCTGATCGTCTCTGTTGCCGTGAATCCTTCAAGCTCTTCGCAGGCTTCCATCGCTGCATGTGCAAACTCGGAAATCGAACGCTCCATCTTCATCATCACCTCACTTTAGTATGCTGCCCCTCAAATGATACGCGATCGGCTGGTCGCTGCCCAGATTGCGTGCTTCAAGTTTAAGCTTTCACTTGCCCTTGACAGAATGACGAACGAGGCGTATATTCTTGTTGCAAATATCTTGCAATAAAGGACGGGGTTGAAGATAGATGACGCTCGATCAATTGGATACGGGAACGAATGCGCGTGTGATTAGTATCGCTGGCGGGCGAGGTCTGTACCGGAACTTATCGCAGATGGGGATTCACCCGGGAGACACGATAGTCGTATCTGGAACGGGGGCGTTTCGCGGCCCTCTTCTCGTTGATATACACGGAATTCGCATTGCATTGGGGCGTGGCGTGGCGCGCCGGATAGTCGTCGCTCCTTCATGAGGCCCTGTTCAACTCCTGACTGTTTTTGAGTGTTTCTCATCCAAAGATGTGCATGTGCGAGTGCTCCTTCGATCCCCCGCGCTCGGTGGCACATCTCGCCATCGACCCGGGAAACCTACCCGATCCTTGACACTTGCCCGGCGTCTCGTACCAATAACCTGATTGATGCTCAAGAACGAAAGGGACTGCGAACTCCGGGAGTAATCCCCATGATGACTTGAAAATCCAAGAGGCCTCTTCACATTTTACCTCTATTCTTTCTCTTATTCCGGAGATGTGGT
>JALTFO010000151.1 GCA_027007005.1 Candidatus Bipolaricaulota bacterium
TACCGTATGCCTTGGCCACTGTTCATCGAGCAAGCAATACTGATGATCCCGAACGCCTGCGTTCCATCTTTACCGCTCTCGATGAAATCGCACGCAACGTTATGCCGGTGATCCTCCCTCTGCATCCAAGAACGCGTAACAGGTTACAAGAACTAGGATACTTGAAGTATATTGCCCCAATGAACTCAACGAACTCTACGAACCCTATGAACCCAACAAACCCAATGGACTCAACAAACTTGATCACCATCGATCCTATCTCTTACTTGGACATCCTTATCCTGGAGAAGAATGCCAGCATCATCTTGACCGACTCCGGCGGCATACAGAAGGAGGCGTTCATGCTCAAGCGGCCCTGCATCACTCTGCGGGAAGAGACTGAGTGGGTGGAAACGGTCGATGCGGGCTGGAATCTACTCGTAGGTGCTAATAAAGGCCGCATTATGAAGGCGGTCGACCACTTCAGCTCCTGGCAACCACATGAGGCACAAGTTGATCTATACGGAGACGGGAATGCCAGCGAGAGAATCGTTGAAATCTTGGCTTCTTTCGCTACCCGCACATGGTGAGCACCTGCCTTCTTGAATAATGTCGTTTGTTGACTTAGTCCATATCTTAGTCTATACTGTGGCTGAGGAGGTTGTCTCGGATGCCAGAGCAGGTGAATATTCACGAAGCAAAGACCCATCTCTCCAGACTATTGGTGCGGGTTATGGAGGGAGAAGAGATTATTATTGCTAAGTCTGGAAAGCCAGTCGCTCGTTTGATCGCTTTGAAAGAGCAACCATCCAACCGCCTTCCCGGAAGTGCCAAGGGAAGAGTGACAATCGCCTCTGATTTTGATGCGCCACTTCCTGAAGCCGTTCTTAGGGAATTCGAGGGATGAGGGCCCTCTTGGATACTCACACGTTCCTATGGTGGATTGCCGATGATCCTCGTTTGTCTCGAAGTGTTAGCAAGATCATTAGCGAAGGGATAAATGAGATCTACCTCAGTGTGGCCAGTTGTTGGGAAATGGCGATCAAGGCCAAGCTGGGGAAACTGGAGGTTCCTGGCGATCTTGAACGCTTCATCCCTGAGCAGATGCTCACCAACGCCATCGAGAGTCTCCCCATCCGGATGAGCCATGCTTTGCACGTTCACAAGCTTCCGGCTCACCATCGTGATCCTTTCGATCGATTACTTATCGCTCAGGCTCAACTGGAGAACCTGCCAATCTTGACTTCCGATCACCAGATTGCACGCTATTCGGTGGAGATCATCTGGTAAAGCCTTAAGGAGGCGGTCCCAGGAGGTAAACAACGTGAATATGAGGCGCAAGTGGTGAAATAGCAAGTAGGTGAGGAAGCTCTTGGTTTGGTATACTCGCAGTGTGCGGAGGAGGTGACGTATGAGCAAGATTCTCTCATATAAGGTCATATTCGAACCAGCCGAAGAAGGCGGATTTACCGCCTACGTTCCGTCCTTGCCCGGTTGTATCAGTGAAGGGGATACTTACGAAGAGGCGATGAAGAATATCAAAGAAGCGATTAGCGGATGGATTGAAGTCTCTAAGAAGTTCGGTGATGAGATTCCCCCGAGTGACGTAATCATCGATACTGTTGCAGTATCCGTCTAAAATGGGGAAACTACCAGTTGTCTCGGGCAAGGAACTCGTCAGAAGGTTAGAAAAGGTTGGCTTTCAGCTTGTGCGCCAAGAGGGAAGTTTTATGATATTGCGGAGAGAGTTCCCAAAGATAACAGTATCTGTTCCCAATCATAAGGAATTGAAAAGAGGGACCTTGAAGAACATTCTGCGGCAGATCAATCTTCCCATTGATGAGTTTAAACGACTGAAGTAGAGCTACAAACACAGCCAGACAAACGTGTTGGGGATAGATGCCAATCACGGGAAGGGTTTCTTACTTTCAGCAGGGGCGCTGCCCGTTCTATAAACCTGAGCTATTGGGACTGATCGCTTCAGGATCGGCAGGAAGACGGCTGTGTTTCTCGTGAGCACCTGGAGCGTGATCATGCGTAAGGAGACGAGATAGAAGAGCTTGTAGGTTTCTTTTGGGGAACGGCTGTTAAGGTAATGCCGAATTGCGTCTTGTCTTCGATGGCCGGAATTCCCTGGACGGACATAAGCTCATGAATCTGGGCTTCAAGTACCGAGGGGTAGGGCGGGGTATGGGATATGGAAACTAATGGTTACAATTGTAATCTTATCTTGCATGGAGGTGCCAAGCCTTGCAGATTCTTTATATTCATCAATATTTTAATACCCCTGACA
>JALTFO010000152.1:0-679 GCA_027007005.1 Candidatus Bipolaricaulota bacterium
AGCGCCTTTCGCCCTGTCGGTGTCAGATGTAGATCCTGCGAAGCGATGATCCGCGTCGCCTCCTCCGTCAGCTCCCTCCCCTTGAACGGTGGGAGAGCGAGAACCTCTCCGTGCTTGCGCGCAAGCTTCACCAGCGGGCTCGTCCCCTTCAGACCAACTGCGATGAACGTCAGGAACGTCTGCAATGGAAGCGGCCCCTCAATGATCCTGGAGAAGTCTTTCTTCTTCATCTTCCCTGCCCGACGGACGATGAAGTGCCTGGTAGAGGCGAAGAGAGACGCTGAAGAGAGCTCAACCACGAGCGAAGATGGGACGATCTCGTCCCCGAACAGCCTGTGCTGCTCGGCATCGGGATCGCTGGCGAGTATCGCCTCGCTGCGCGAGGAGAGCGCCTCCTCGCAGCGATACGCATCCCCGTAGATCAAGACCAACTGTGGTTCGGACATGGCTAGATCTTAGCTGGCTCAGCTTGTGCGGGCAATAGGAGCGGAAGCAGCAATAAGACTAAGAGGGCTTGTTAGGTGCAAAGATTGTCTCTAGTGCGGTCATGGCGCAGCAGTGTTTGCCTCCAGCGAAGGGGAACTGATTGCGGTCGGTATCGATGTCAGTCCGTTGATAACCCGCACACGAATGTAGAAAGCGCATGATGGATGCACAAGAAGTATGTGGCTGCGCCACC
>JALTFO010000152.1:689-7607 GCA_027007005.1 Candidatus Bipolaricaulota bacterium
CGGCAACTTGTCAACCTGAAACTACGTACGGAGAGTGATCAGTGTAAGAAGCGGACGAAGGGATTCTTGGAGAGAACGCGGTGCTACGCACGGATACGGATGATGAGTGATGTACGCCCTGGCGATCCCGACGCCGGCGCGAGAAGTGAAGGAAGAAGGTCCTGCTGTCAAGGTCCCTTCTCTGACTTGTAATGCCTTTTAGAAGGCAACTCTAGATCTCTAACTCTAGGAGATGAGCCTTGCTGATCCCTGAAGACGACAGCGATGGTCCCTTCTTTCAACCTCTCGGTCCTCAATACACTACGCTCATGGATTCTAACGCACTGGCTCTTGTTTTTCAGATTCTTTCGTGCTAGGATGGTATGTTTCTTGCGATGAATTATTTGAAGGAGGGAGGATTGTTCCAGAAGAGGGCGCTGGTTTTTTCTGGATTGCGGAGAACGTCTCTCTTCTTGGTGTTGAGCTTCCTCTTCATAGTCTTTGCGCTTACAGGCTGCACGAATTTCCTTTGGGGCACGCCGCACGCTGCTTTCACGCACTCTCCTGAACTTTGCTACTGTCATCAAGAGATGACATTCGACGCTTCGGGATGCTCAGGTGGCAAGGACGAGATCGACGAATATCAATGGACGTTCAGCGATGGTGGATCATATAGTGGGTCCAGGGTCCATCATACCTTCGTTAACTCAGGAGACTACACCGTCTCGTTGACGATCACGACCGAGCACGGACAGGAAGCCACGGTGACGCACACGGTTCATGTCACAGCGGCACTCGTTGTTCCCACACTCTACCAAACAATTCAGGCGGCAATCGACGCGGCCAAGGATGGACAGACTGTCATCGTGTTGCCGGGCACCTACAACGAGAGCCTGCGGTTTCGAGGTAAGCACATCGCTGTACAAAGCACTGATCCAGATAATTCTGATACAGTCAGGGCCACAATCATCCGCGGTAAAGAGTACGGCAGACCAACCGTCAATTTCGGTGAGGGCTCACGGTCGACGCTTGCAGGGTTTACTATTCTTGGAGTCCCTTTACCACAAAACTGGTCTTTTTGTAGTGCGTGCACGGGCTTGATCTACATACGAGAGGCATCGCCCACAATTCGTGCAAATCGGATTATCAATTCACCAAATGCGGGAGTAGCGATCTATGAGTCACGGGCTCACATTGAAGGAAACGTTATCTCAAACAACACAGGAATAGTCCCTGGCGGCGGGATCTATATCGATAGCCTGTTAGTTGCACCGATCATTGAGGGGAACACATTCGAAAACAACACAGCACCTTCCGGAGGAGCGATTTTCATCACGGCGACCGCTCCGAAGCCGTTGCCAGCCTGTGCGACGGAGACGATCGTTCAGCGAAACGTCTTCCGCAACAACGTAGCAACAAAGTACGGCGGGGGCGCGATCTTCGTTGAATACACGGGGAACCTGAAGCTCGATACACCCGACAGCAATACTTACTCGGGCAATGATCCCGACGACATCTTCTACACGGTGCCGCCAAGTGAGTGATATCATAGTAATGTGAATCGAAGGAATAGGTATAAGATATAGGTGTTATGATCGAGTGACCCCAGGGGCCTTTGACTAAATTCGTAGATGGTGATAAGAGTGAATAAACAACACTTCTTCTTTTTTGTGCTTATTCTATTGACTGCCCTTGCATTAGGGGCTTTTTCTGCCCTCGCACAATCGTATCCTTCAACCTCTTTTGGTGAAACGAGTTGGCTTGTAGTCTGGCATGGTGGCCATGATGGCAATCAGCACGTCTATGGTGCGCGTATTAGCCAAACTGGAGCGGTTTTAGATCCCTCAGGGATTATGGTGCTGGATGGTGGCTACCACGCTTATCCCGCTGTAGCTTTTGATGGTAGAAACTGGCTGGTTGTAGCGAGTAAGTACGATGGAGACTCTATTGGTAGACATATCTGCGCTGCTAGAGTAGATCAGGCAGGTAACGTTCTAGATCCCGAAGGCATTGATATCTCCGAAACAGGGTACCTGGGGCCTCCTTCAGTAGCGTTTGGGGAACACAACTACCTCGTAGTTTGGGAAGTCATCCAATACAGTGGGGGTCAAGGAGATATATATGCGTCCCGTGTAAGCCCTGAAGGAGACGTTCTAGATCCAGGGGGTATTCCTATAAGCACCGCCGAGGGCAATCAAATGTCACCATCTGTTGCTTTTGATGGTACTAACTGGTTAGTTGTATGGCGAGATAGCCGGAATGAGCCTGGCTATGATGGAGACATCTATGCTGCGCGTGTAACGCAGTCCGGAGAAGTGCTAGACCTAGAAGGCGACCCTATATGTACAGCAGCAAATGCCCAGTCTGACCCTACACTAGCTTTCGGAGACGAAAACTACTTTGTAGCTTGGACTGACAGGCGTAGTGGCTACAGCAGAGCCTACGGTGCCCGAGTAAGTCCATCAAACACTGTTTTGGACACAGATGGTATCGATCTAGTAACTGCGGGGTTGGTGGGGCAAAATCCAGAGGTCGCATTTGGGAGAACCCAGTGGTTAGTGGTTGCATCTCAACCTCAGGAAGCATTTTATCCCTGGCACGTAGTTGGAGCTATTGTAGACTCATCAGCTTCGCTTCAAGCACTGTCCGACGTAATTGGAGTAGGGAATGTGACATCCGCTGGATTTGGGAAGAGCAGTTGGCTTGTTACTTTGATGTATTACGAATATGAACAGCCCGCGAATATACGTGGTGGGCTTGTTAGTGAGCAGGGTGAAGTCCTCAGTAGTTTCTGCATAACGTGCCTTACCGCAAACGCTGGACCGGACCAAACCTTTTCTGATAGCGATGGGGACGGGAGTGAAGAAGTCAAGTTGGACGCCAGCAGTTGCACTTATCCTTCTGGTAACATTACAAAATATACTTGGATGGAACGTGGCGTCCAGATAGCCATAGGCGAAACGCCCACCGTCACATTGTCTGTTGGCATGCACACAATTACGCTCATAGTCACCGGTAACGATGGCACAACAGGTACAGATAACGTGGTAGTCACAGTTGAGGCTTCAGGCGGCACCGTAACCGGCAGGGTGACGAATGCCTCTACTGGAGAAGGCATAGCAGGGGCCACGGTCGAGGCCGAAGGTCCTGTAGTAGGGCCTCTCTCGATGAAGGGAAAGACATCTCCATCCCAGGCAGGTGCTCCGTACTCTACCAGTACAGACGCAAACGGCGATTACACACTTCACCTCCCGGAAGGTACCTACGATATGACCGCCTCGGCTGAAGGGTATGAGCTTGGGATGGGCGGGGCAACTGTCACGGCTGGGGAGACAACCACGGTGAACTTTTCGTTGGCTCATACAGCTGATACAACCCCTCCTGCACTGATTCAGAACTTTATCGTCAGCAATGGAGAAGATCGTAAGTGCACACTGCAATGGAACAATCCATCGGATACTGACTTAGCAAAGGTGGTCGTACGTCGCAGAACTGATAAATATCCTACTGCCCACAATGACGGTGACGAAGTCAAACAATACACATCGGCTACACCAGAAGAACTACTTAAATATGTTGATGCCGGTCTTACCAACGGGACCACTTACTACTATGCGGTCTTTTCTTGCGACACAGCCAGTAATTGGAATGATCAAGTAGTGGAGGGGAAAAACGCCGATACGGGAAAACCAGGTCTTGAGAATCAGCCCCCAGAAACGGAAATCATAAACGCTTCCATATCCGGCAATACCGCCAACTTCAGTTGGAGCGGCAGCGATGACACAACTCCAGCTACGCAATTGACATATTCCTACCGGATTGTGAGACCTGGCCCTGCATATGATAACTGGTCTTCTTGGAGTTCCGGAAAAACAAAGAAGTACACGAACCTCTCCCCTGGGAATTACAAGTTTCAGGTACGCGCAAGAGACGCGCAGAAGCTAATTGATCCTTCACCAGCAAGCAAGGAATTTGCGATAGAAGAAACTGGGAACCACTCTCCTATCGCTCACGCTTCAGACATCTCGGGCCAGCCGCAGATGATGTATCCGGACACCAGCTATACAGTAACGGCAAAGTATTTCGATCCTGACGGAAGAGATGATCTAAAGATCTGTTACCTGCAGCTCAAGCATCCTGAGAAGCGCCTGACCATGATGTGGTACCAAGAAGACGGGCACACGAGCACCTACGCCGGCGAAGAGGGGGCAAACTACATAACAAAGGTCGAGGCGACCGCCACCGCGATTACGGATGCTGATGGGACTGAGGGCTATGAGATTAAGTGGACGTTTGAGATCAACGATAAGTGGCCTGAGGTGGAGAACACCATCGATTTCGGAGTGTTCGCTTCGGATGGCGCGGGGTTGGAAAGCGGTTGGGATTATGATAATACCGACGCTACGTTCAGGGTTTTCGAGATCGGAGTTGGCAACCGCCCCCCCATCGCGGTGATCCGCCACTATCCATCAGATATGTTCGAGCTATTCCGGCTGGTGTTCCTTCTGTTGGGCCATTCCCCTTATTACGACCGCGGCCAGGAGATTGTATTTGACGCGATGTGGAGCGTTGATCCAGACGGCACCATTACCGCTTATGAGTGGAATTTTGGCGACGGATACGGTGCTTCTGGGAACGTTGTGAGACACGTATACACACAGAGGGGCGAATACAAAGTCCGGCTCGCCGTGACTGATAATGAAGGGGAGACTAATGAGTTCACGGAAACTGTCTTCATCGCGATTCCATCGCAGGCCGAGCTAGGGAACCTGCGTGACGCGGCAGATCATCTTTTGACCACTGCGGAGAAACTTCTGGAATACACTCTTGTTCCCGCTTCAGAGAGTACTGCCGAAGCGGCACATGAGTACCTTACCCTGATGAGCGAGGATGCGATTGATGCACTCTACACCTTCCTCACAGCATTCGTGCCAGGGCCCAAGATCGGAGCCGGAGACGGATTTTGGAAGATACTCCTGCGTCAGTACGGGCATAGCGCAGCCATGGAAAGCGGTCGATTTGTCGCGAAGAAGCCCTTTGTCGACTTTATGCATGCACTGAAGGCAGCTGATGTGCCATATGCTAGCATTCTTGCTCACATAAGAGATGCTGTGTTGGAGGCGAAGAGCAGTATGTCTGCCAGCCGGTCTGGCTTATTTGAGGGGCTCGAAGACCTTGATGCTGCAGATGTGCGCGACTACGAGAATGATTTGCGGCTTCGGGCCGTTGGTAACTTGTTCATGGCAAATCTGTACTACGCGACTGCCCAAGCTCTGCACTCGACTGCTGAAATAGAGCGCCGTGATAGGGATAGTTGGACTCTCTTCGCAGGAAAGATCTGCTGGGGGGTTGGCATAACAGCTGGTGTGGCTGCCGGCACGGCCGCATTCGGTCCGATTTTTGGCAAAGTTGCCGGTTTCTCATCATTTGGCCTTTCTATGTATGACAGCTTGCAGTCGTTGGAAGTGAACGCGCGGTACTGTGTAACGAGCCAATATGCTCTCAGGAGAGGGGGTACCGAGGATTCCATAGAATTCCCAATCAACGTGCTTGCTGCAATTCGAGAGAATGTGATGCAGGGTTTTCGGTATCTTCGAGACAGAAAAGCTCCAATGACTATCGAGGGACAGATCCTCTCAATTGACAAGGAGAGCGGGAACGACATCCGTGTTCGAATCAAGAACACAGGAGATCACGCAGGCCGGTTCAGGCTCATCCTGCAGACGGAGACGCGCTTTACTAGTTACGAGCTCTTCCGAGGGGCTGGGCGCTATTACATCGTCCCGTATGTCGCTCATTATCCAAAAGACGAGCTTGGCTGGGATCTTCTGCCGGGACAAGAAATGACAGTAGAGGTCGAACTCCCGAAGTTTGCCGTGCGCGCATACATTAACCTCCTGGGTGAGAGTGAATCGGGGATCTACGGCTTGGATAGTATGTCTATGGTCTATCGACAGGAAGCAAGGTCGTGGGTTGGGCGCGCCTGGAACCGAATAAGGTTGCAATGGGGAAGTCCTATCGAGGTCCTCGTGAAGGCTGCCGATGGCAACACCACAGGAGTAGTCAGAGGATCTGTGATGCACAACATTCCTAACTCTTATTGCGATTTGGATAAGGAGACTATCTGGCTACTGTCACCGGCTAGTCCGTCCGACCCGTTTAGCAAACTTCGTATACTGATCAGCGGAATCGGAGAGGGATCATATGACCTCAAGATCGAGAGGAGCGGAATAAGTGGGACCGATGTCTTCACTGCAGTCGATGTGCCGGTACATCTCTCAGTTACGCATAACTATTCCGTCGACTGGGACGCTTTAGCCCGTGGTGAACACGGAGTGACTCTGCAGATAGATATCAATGGCGATGGTATGTACGACGAGACCTTGTTCGTTGGCCCCAATCTCGATGGTGGGGATATTCAACCAATTCAACCAATCCCAGTTCGCAAGACAAAACTTAGCATTGGCCCTAACCCTGTCACTGATACCGGCACAACTTTCTTCTATGCCTTGCCAGAGGGAACATCAACCGCGAAGCTCATGGTCTTCAACGTTTCCGGACAGCCTGTTTTTGAAACCTCGCTCGAGGTTACTTCAATACGCTTCCCGAGCGCTGGAACATGGAACCCTGTCGATCAAGACGACGTTCCGCTTGCAAACGGCCCTTACATCTACGTTCTTATCGCCGATGGAAAAGTGATTGGCCAAGGGAAGATGGTGATTCAGCGGTGAACCATCAAGGGGTAAGGATTAAGGGATTAAGGGTTATCCTCTTAAGCAGCATGCTGCTCCTCTTGTTTGTTGTTTCATCGAGCGGCGAGGAGTACAGTAACGTTGCTTCCATGTTCGATCTCGGTATGGGGGCACGTGCTCTGGCCATGGGCGGTGCCTTCGTCGGCTTGGCCGATGATGGGAATGCTCTGTTTTACAACCCCGCGGG
>JALTFO010000153.1 GCA_027007005.1 Candidatus Bipolaricaulota bacterium
GGAGGAGAAGATCAAGCTCTTTCGTTCCTTCTCCAAACCGGGTATATTGACCTAACTGCTCACGCGCTCATGCTCATCTTTCAATGAGAAAAGACTTACATAGGCCCTTGGATTTAACTAGCCGATTAACAGACAAACGTGTTCTAATGAAGAAGTTGAGCGAAAACTGTCTCGTGACAGTTCCAAGAAGCATTCTCTTAGGCTGAATTCTCCAAGAGAGCGCGGATAATCGCTGTTGCTTTGACCATATCAGAAATGGAGATATTTTCCTCTAGCGTGTGTTCAGCTTGGCCTCCGTCACCGAGAACAACTGACGTGATTCCCTTACCGCACAGCACGAGCGCATCTGTCCCGCCTGTGTCCACCTGAGCCTTTGGATTCAATCCGACCGTGGCAATCGCTTGTTTGGCAATGGTTACAACAGGATCATTTTCCGAAAGCTGGAACGCTAAGTACTCTAGGTTTACATTTACATCGGCCTTGGCTCCGACCGCGGAAGCGGCTTCCTCAAAAGCACGTTGCATTTCCTGAGCTTGTTGTCTTGCTTTCTCGTCGTTCAGGCTCCTGCACTCTGCCTGGATCGTCACCCTATCGGGCACTCCATTTCGTATTAGTCCACCGTGAATTGTGCCTACATTGGCTGTCGTTTCTTTGTCGATTCGCCCTTCGCGGAAGTGGCTAATCGCCTCGGCTGCCACACGGATTGCTGATATTCCCTTCTCAGGTTCCACTCCCGCGTGAGCGGACTTACCAATGATTTCGATATCCAAGGATATGTGGGTGGGCCCCCCGATGATCACCGTATCGAGCACGTCTGAATCTAAGATAAACCCCATCTTAGCATCTAAGAGCGAAGTATCGAGGTTCTTCGAACCGAATAAGCCGATCTCTTCCTCACGAGTGATGACTATCTCTACTGGGGGATGCTTTTTGGCCACGCGCATTGCTTCGAAGATTTCCGCGATCCCCGCCTTGTCGTCAGCACCGAGAATCGTCTTTCCTTTCGAGTGGATCACTCCACCTTCGACTACCGGCTCGATCCCCTTTCCTGGCTTCACAGTATCCGCATGTGCGCCAAGGAGGATCGGCTCATTCTTGCTCGATCCCTTCGCAGGTACACGAGCAATAAGGTTTCCGTAGGAATCGCAGGTACACTTCGCTTGCAGTTCGCGAGTGAACAACTCTTCCAGATATGAGAGGAATTGTTTTTCCTGCCCAGATTCGCTGTCAATTTGCACCATATCGCAGAAAAGCTTGGCAACATTCTCTATGTCAGGCCCCCTTATCAGTTTGAGCCCTGCGCTTCGCCTCCTGCGCGAACTCAATGACCAAGCGCTCTATGAACTTGTAAAAAGCCTCCTTGTCTGTCATCACAAGGTCTTGATGGGCTTCTATTTCCACAGTTATGCTCTCCAGAAAATGATCTTCATACTCTCTGGCACCAGATTCCGCTAATCGGCTGAGCACCTCAAGCAGTCTCAGAGGTGCGTAGTCCTTCGGCTCATCTTTCAGGCCTTCTGCACTTGCCGCTAGATACGTACACAAATTAAGTAGTTCATTACTGTCCATTGTATTTCTCCCACGATGTCACCTGCAAGAGCGGCTTGCGAGACGGCGGCGCGGGTCTTTCATCGGGAGATCCCAAGGCGACAAGGATGATTGGAAGGATATGATCTGGTATCTCCAACAACGCGCTTATTCCTGCTCTGGAAAAAGAGACAACCGGGCAGGTACCAAGCCCAAGTGAATAGGCCATGAGCATCATATTCTCTACCGCCATTGCAGCTTCTTCAGCAGCAAGGACAGCATCAAACGGTTCCATCTCCCTTGTGTTCGAACACACCACGATCGCTGCCGCAGCCTTTCTAGGAAACCCAGGGGAAAGATCTTTAAGAGTTCTCAATCCTGCAGGCTCCTTTACCACAATAAACCTCCAGGATTGAACATTGCTCGGTGATGGCGCCCATTGCCCCGTTTCCAGGATCTTCTCGATCAACTCGTGCGGTATCGGAGTGTCCTTATAAGCTCGGATGCTCCGACGTCCTTTGATAATGGAAAGGATATTGCCTTTATCTATTGTCATCGGACGCCGTCCTGTTTATTGAGTCGGTTGTTTTGTTCGAGTGGCTGGTAAGGTATATCGTATCCGAAGTGCCCCGGCCCGAAGGCTTCCAGCCCACTTCGTGTCCTCCATATCTCAGGAGAGGAATATCCGATAACTGCTACGTCCATGCCCTGTTTGCAGTTGGGATTGGTTATCGCTTCCCCAGTTCTCGGATCAAGGACGCAGATCAGATCAGGTACGGTAACGTCAGTTTTCCCGTCCAGCCAGGAGATGATATGCTCATTCTTGTACCATATCCGATAATTGTGAGAGGAATAATCGCTGCTACCAGAGACATCCAATTCTCCGATGGTGAACCCTTCTTCGATTTTCCACGTGGCTTTGTTCACCTTTCCCGCAAATAGGAAGTATCCTTGTCCTGCGACGAGTGCAGCATTCACCGGATCTTCCCCTATGGATCGGGCTTCTCGAACTGCCTTCCCGATCGCCAGCGCGCGAGATACCGATCCGGCAACAATGGCACTTTTCAGGCGTTGTCCTGTAATCGGATGATCCGCAACACCCGCACTGTTGTTGCTTGCAACAGCGATTGCGCGGACGATCGCCTCGGCACGGCCGTCATCAGCTACATTAGTTATAATAAGAGTGTCTTTCATGGCAGTGGCCACAGCAAGTGGTCCAATGGGAATATCACGAGTGTAGAAAGTGGTGTGCTGAAGCTCAGGCACAGAGCGGCCAGCTGGGTCAGCGTCGACTATGGGGATGCCGCGCCTTGCCGCCGCCACCATTGCGACAGCGGTGTTCCCTCCTCCTATCTCGGTTGGGATAGCGGCGTAGAAGTTCTGCCCAAGATATTCTTCCAGCGCTTCAAATGCCCATAAGCACTCAATTCCCTTCGATGTGGGCTTCCCTTCATTTGAGTCCTCTGGATTAACAGAACCACACATGTATGGTGATGCAAGCATCGCATCATCAGGAGTTTCATCGAGTGAAATGAGCTTGAATTCGTATCCATTTTCAAGCTCCTCTCGTAGAGCTCTCAGTCCCTCTTGTGGACTTCCTCCACCGCCTGTTCCTAAGATGGCGCAGCCACGGATCAAATCTTCCAGGTCTTGTCCAGTTAAGCTTTTCATCTGTAAACCTCCTTTACATTAAGTCTTTCTTTTCCTCATTCTTGGATCCAGAAACTCACGTAGCCCATCTCCGACCAGGTTGAATGAGAGGACACTGAGGAAGATAGCGATTCCCGGGAAGGTAACAATCCACCAATGTGTTAGGAAGAACGTACGTCCAGTACTGATCATCAATCCCCATTCTGGTACCGGGGGTTGAGCCCCCAACCCCAAGAAGCTGAGCGAAGCACAAGTGAGAACAACTGAGCCAAAGTCCATGGAAGCTTGAATGATGATCGGGGTCAGCGAGTTGCGAAGAATGTGGTGGAATACGATTCTCATCCACGAAGCTCCGCTTGCCTTTGCCGCTGCCACGAAATCCCTCTCTCGAATAGAGATGGCTTCACTGCGAAGGATTCTGGTATACCACGGCCACCAGGAAATGGCAATGGCTATCATCACGTTCTTCAAGTTAGGGCCCAGTATCGCTGAGATTGACATGGCAAGCAGCAGGGAGGGAAAGCTCAGAAATATGTCAGTGATTCTCATTATCACTTCATCTCCTATTCCCCTTGAATATCCAGCAATTACCCCAAGAGGAGCCCCTATGAGGAGAGCCAAACCGATTGCCAGGGCGCCGACGAACAAGGAAATTCGTGAGCCATAGACGACACGGCTGAAGACATCGCGTCCCAGCTCATCAGTACCAAAGAGATGCGCACCATTGGGGGGGATAAACCGTTGTTGAATGTGGGTTTCGGTAATGTCCTTTGGGTAGGGGGCGATCAGCGGGGCAAGAATCGCCATGAACACCAGAAGGAAACTGATGGACAAGCCGATTGCTGCCAAGGGGTACTTTCTTACGAACTTGTAGATATGAATCGCTTTTTTTGTCATTCTAGCTAACCCTAATTCGAGGATCGAGGAACGCTTGCGCGAGATCAACTAATAAATTCAGTAAGACATATGTAAAAGATATTAACAGTGTTACCCCCATAATAGCTGGATAATCAACTGTCATGATGGCTTTGGAGGCATAATATCCCAAACCAGGCCAGTCAAACACTGCTTCGATCAGGAAGGTTGACACAAGAGAGTATGCCAAAGTCAATGCGCCAACCGTCATGACCGGACCAATGGCATTACGCATGGCGTAGACTGTGAGAATCTTTATCTCTGGCAATCCGTATGCCCTAGATGTTCGGATGTAGTCTTCCTTCAGTATCTCCAGCATCGTCGCACGTGTCATTCGTACAGCTAGGCCTAGCGGATAGGCAGCAAGGGTTACTCCTGGCAATATGATATGGGAAAGAGCGCTCACCCATGCAGTGAAGTTGCCGGTGACAATAGCGTCAAACAGATACATGCCTGTTATGTGTTTAACCGGATACAGGAGATCGGTCATCATGCCCAGTCGTCCAGATAGTGGCAGGATCTTCAGCTCTTTGAAGAATACAAGCTGCAGGATCAACCCTAGCCAGAAAGAAGGAAGAGCAACTCCAGCAATAGAGAGAATGCGGCTGAAATGGTCAATAGCAGTTCCGTCACGGGCAGCGGAGACAATTCCTAATGGGATCCCGATGATAAAGGCCACGAGCATCCCGAAAATTACTAACTCCAGTGATGCGGGAAAGTACAAGAAGAGATCATGGAGCACTGGCTGATGGGTGCGAATGGAGAGCCCCCAGTTACCCCTAAGAAAATTGGTGATATATGTTAAGTATTGTATGTAAATAGGCTTATCTAATCCCAACTCAATCCGCGCTGCAGCTATTTGTGTAGTCGTAGCATGAGGGCCTACCCAACGTGCGGCCGGTTCCGATGGGACCACGCGAGTGAGTAGAAAGGTGAAGATCGAGACACCGATGATAACTATGCTGGCAAGAAGCAAGCGTCGGATGATGTAGGGTATCATAGAATCCTTATTGGATCTCTGGAACAACGGGCGGAGAGAAAAGTTTTTCTCTCCGCCCACGCTCTCTAAGTAGTTCTAGCTATTCGCGGTAGCAATCGTACCAGAATACAACATGCGGATAAGCGGGGTTGTCCACATATCCCTTGAGCGAAGCCTGCATTGCGCGGATGTACTCCATGTCGTAGATGGCTACGCCGGGAGCGTCCTCCATCAGTACGTTTTGCGCTTCAATGTACAGGTTGATCGCTTCCTTCCGGTCTATGCCGGTAATCGATGCTGCCGTATTTATCAAATCATCGAATAGCGGATTGCTATAATAATCGAGATTGAAGTTAATCTCCTTCTCAGTCTCGAACATCGCGCTGAGGAAAGAATGCGGATTAGCATAGTCAGGCCACCAGTAGAAGAGGAAGATATCCTGACGTTTGTTGGGATCTGGAGATTTTGCAAGGTCCCACTGACTGTCCCACGGCATTCCCCGTACTTCCAGATCGATGTTCAATTGAGCGAGTTCCGATTTCCACAGTTCCGCGACTCGCCTCTCATTCTCATCGCCGGATGCATAAGTGAGGAGCAGCTTAAAACCACCTTTCGCATATCCCGCTTCTTTTAGAAGTACTTTAGCGGTCTCGATGCTCTTTGTATACTGCTTTATCCGATCCGAGTACCCCCAAAGGCCGTACGGCACAACCCCTCTCGACTGCCTTCCAAATCCGCCTAAGACGCCTTCTATAATGTCTTGATAGGGGATTGTATATGCTAATGCCGCTCTTACTAACTTGTTGTCGAGAGGAGCCTTTTGCGTGTTAAACATGGCAAGCAAATTCTGGAACGATGGTGTATGCACAATCTTGACATCCGGGTTTTTCTGCAGAGCATCTATTTCACTGATTGGCAGCCTGTTCGTAAAGTCAGCCTGCCCGGCTCCGATCATCAGACTTCGGGTCGATGCCTCAGTTACCTCTTTGAACAGGATTTTGTCGAAGTGCTTCCCTGACCATCCCTTCCAGTACTCTGTAAACTTTGTGAGGACGATCTCTTCGTTCCCTTTATGGCTCCCTACCATGTATGGGCCAGTACCAGAATCATTGCCTTGTTTAAACCATTCATGATCGGATGACGCCGGATCGAATATAAAAGAGCTGTAGCCTGCAGCCACAATTAAATCTAAAGCAGTAGGATACTTTAGATGGAAGACAACTGTGTATTGATCAGTTGCTTCAATGGAACTGACGGCATCCCATATATATGAAGCTCCCTTTCCACGACTAATCGTTCGATCAATCGATGCTTTGACTGCAGCGGCGTCCATTTCATTTCCGGTATGGAACTTGACACCTTTGCGAAGATGGAACGTCCAGGTCATGCCGTCTGCCGATTTTTCATAGCTCTCCGCCAGAATCGGTTCAAACTTATCCTGAAACGGATCGTAGCGTAGCAATGTCTCGTAGACATTGTTCATCCATACGATCTCATTAGAAAACGTATCACTAGGATCCCAGAAGATCGTCACTTCGCTATTCCAGGCATAGACTGCCACTTGCGGCTGAGCCGCTACCACTGGAGCACCAAACATTACCGCAAGCAACAAACTTATCCCAGCCAACTTCAATAGAGTGGTTACGTTCTTGGCCATCGAAATTCCTCCTTTTTCTTGTACTACACTACGGTATCTCTCAATGATGACGCAAGTCCCGTTACATATTTCACCTCCTTCTGGTTGTAATAATAGTTCAATAACCTTCTATTTTGTCAAAAGAAGGAGTGAGGTATAACTGACCGTGGTGATGGTGCAATCCCAGCTTCACCAACATCTCAGCCATCTTCAGGGTGACGGACGCCGGTTCGAGAAGCGGAACGGGCAATTGTTCCCGCACTGCTTGGGCAAGAAGGGCCATTCCCGTGCATCCCAAAATAATCACCTCTGCTCCATCGTGATCGATTGCCCGCTTTGCGGCGGTGACAATTTCATCAACTGTCTTTCCCGGATTTTTTTCGAGATCGAGGACGGGAATGTCCACCCCGACGGCGGAAGCAAGCCGAGATTCCACTCCAAGTTTGCGGACTTGTCGTTTTATCCAAGGCGCAGTGTTTGGAAAGGTGGATATGACGGAGAATGCGGAACCAAGGTGAAGAGCCACGGACATCGACGTTTCTGCCGGGCCCAGTACCGGTTTCTCTGTCACTTCGCGTGCCGCGTCAACAGCTGGATCAGCAAAGCAATTAATCATAACGGCATCAACGCTGTTGCCTAATTGCTTGACCAGGCGAACTATCTCCGGTCCAGCGTATACTTCGTCGTGAAATGTTTCGATGGATTTAGGCCCCTTCTCTAGACCGACCATCACTATCTCGGTCCCTTCATCCGCCATTCCTTGAAGATATTCCCTGTCCTCTTCGAGCCATCTGGCTGTTGTTACCGGATTGATGACTAGTATCTTCATGGGTTCCTCCTTTCAACAGGAATGTATTCCTCATCGTAGCCAAAGAATGCAGGGCCGAACACGGCTAATCC
>JALTFO010000154.1:0-604 GCA_027007005.1 Candidatus Bipolaricaulota bacterium
CCTCTCTCCGGTACCGTGCTCATCGCTGAGTCGTTCTACAAAACAGTTAATGATGAACAGGTCCCGCTTCCTGTTGCTGTGTGGCAAGACGAAAACGGGATGCGCACCACGGCTTGGTTCGACACGCGAATCGAGGCTCACCCAGGCGACGTGATCGTGATCGACCCCGGCCAGTACAAGGTTGACGTCTGGATTCTCAGCCCAGGTATTACCGTCATAACCGATCCCAACGCTGATGGGATTGCTGATATCTGGGGAGGGGTAGAAGTGGATGCTGACAATGTGACCCTCGATCACATCGCCGTCACTGGACCGCGCAAAGAAAACATGTTGAGCGGACATGGGATCGAGGTAAACCGCGAACTCCTGAACACAATCACCATTAAGAACTGCCTTGTTGAGGGAAATGACTGGATGGGCATTCACATCATCGGCCCACGAGGCGAGATCGAGACGATGCGCATAGAGGACTGCATAGTGAAAAACAACGGAAGCTTCGGAATCGAGTGCCAGGGGACGGAGAACCTGATCGTCACTGGATGCACGATTACGGGTAACAAGCAGGGAATCCACGTTGGAAGCAACGTTCAGCACACCGATTTTG
>JALTFO010000154.1:614-7589 GCA_027007005.1 Candidatus Bipolaricaulota bacterium
CGGTAACTGGTATGAGTTAGGCCAGGGTCTCACGGATGCAACTGGCGGCGGGCCTCCCCCGGCGAGTGGGTGCGCTGGATATGCGAATAGTTCTTGGCATATTGGCGGCCTAGAAACCAGAGAAAACGCTGCTCGCCACGAAGCCTCAGGATGTGCTTATTAGGAATAGTGTCCTGTCCAATAGATATCTGTTGCCGTGGCCCATGTCGCATCCGCTAAAGTCCAGGTACGTGGTGTAATGAGAGAACGGGGCTTGAAAAAGAGGACCATCGCTGTCATCTTCAGGAACGACTAACAAAAGCCGACGCAGATTGGCGCTGAGGAGGAAGCAATGGTCAAGGAAAGAAGACGCATTGTAGCGCCGAGACACCGGGCGGCGAAGCGCCAGTATTCCCAAGAACAGCCACTCACTATCGTTCTCAGTTTTGCTCTCCCACGAATTAGCGCGGGGGTTACATTCTAGTTCCTATATGTATCTTTGACTGGAATAGTGGAATCCGTTTCTTCCGTTTCGTTTATGATGTGTACTTCAACGGGTTATAGCCTGCTTCGATCTATACATTGGGCGTCATGCGATGACAGGACAAGGGCATACAACAGCTTATAAGGGTGACGCATCTCATATATGTTTAGACCAGTAGCCTCTTGACTTGCGTCTCAATTCGTGGTACATTGATACTATTGTCTTACCAAGGAGGGAAGGAAGAAATGGAACCGAAACGCAGACTTGCTGTAATTGGTGTTCTGCTGGTGCTCGTCGTAGCAACATTTGGAGTAGTTGCTGCGGAAATTCATGTTCCAGCGGATTATTCGAGTCTTCAAGCAGCGGTTACCGCCGCGGCATCTGGTGACACCATAATCGTGGCTGCCGGAAGCTATGCAGGCGTGAGCATTGGCGGAAAGACGGATCTTACGATACGGGGTGAACCGGGCGCCGTTATCAATAACGGGCGTGTGGTGATAAACAACTGCACAAACCTCACGTTTGAGGGCTTCCAGATCACGTCGCCAAAGGAAGGTATCCTGGTGATGGGAGAGAATACAGGACTAAGCATACTTGATAACGTGATTAGTGGATGTAAGACACACGGTATTGTTGTTAAAGGCACGTACTGCAATTTGCTGATAGCAGATAATACCATCAATGGTAATTGTTTTGACGGCATAGAGCTCCTAGGAAAAACATCCTGTGAAGAAAAGGTCGAGAATCCTGTAGTGATCAGGAACAACAGGATCCTTGACAACGGGGCTTGTAGTAGCACTGGTGTTGGTATACGAGTTGGGGCAGATAACTCAGGTGTTCTTATCGAGGGCAATGTTATCAAAGGAAACTCGTTTGCGGGTATCCACCCTGCGTAGATAGGATCGGAGGAGGGTAGCATTCAGTAATGCTTTCCTTGCAGGAAGGTTGGCGTCGGGTGTTGCTACCTCTTGTGTTGGTTTGGCTCGTGTTTGCGGTTGTTGGAGTCTGTGAAGAGACGACGACGTCCGCAGACGAGCCAAACCTTGTTATTCGTGATAACGTTATTGAGGAGAATGGGTTTGGGATATACCTAGGCTGGGACGGTTATTACGTCACAGAAATCGTTGATAACACGATCAGCGCCAATGGCGAAGGTGTCCGTGTTGTTAATGCCTATACAGCCATCAGAAATAACTCAATTACGGACAATATCACCGGTGTCAGGGTAACCGACACGCACCAGGGGGAAGAAGTAACTGTAGTAAAGGGCGTGCTGTTGTCGCACAATGTCATTACCGGAAACGTGATGTACGGGCTAGAGAACCTGGCGGCCATGACTGTAGATGCACGCGGGAATTGGTGGGGAGATGCAGCAGGGCCACGTTCACCAGGAACTGCAGAAAACCAAGGCGTTGCATCTGATAAGATTACGGGAATGATTGACTACTCCAACTGGCTGAGCGCTCCTTCGGGGCAACACAAGAGTGATAGCGTGGTGGCACCAACGAGTGAAGGGGACAAGGTTGCGGTTCCTGATACACCTCAGCCAGAGGCGCAATCGACACAACCCACCACACCCACCAAGGAGGCTACTGCACCATCACAAGAAAGCAATGCAGGTGAAACCGACGCCTCAGCGATTGCTCCATCAGAAGCACAGACAGATCAAGGATCATCTCCTTCCGCCAGCGAAGCCGTAGAAATCTCAGCACCCAAGCTGGATCTCACCTATGATGTGGAGACACAGAAGCTCTACCAGCCCTCGGTTTACTGTTTCTGCGCGACCGATCTGAATGGTGACGGGACTACAGACGTTGTGATGGGCACACGATATGCTCAGCAGATTTTCGTGTGGTTGGGCGAAGGAAGTGGGAAGTTTGACTTGAAGGGGAATTTCCCTTGCGGTGTACATGCGCAAGAGTTGCTCCCGGCAGACGTTGACGGAGACGGAGTGCTCGATGTTGTGGCAATTGGTCGCGCCAGAGAAGGCGTTACTCTCCTGTTGGGCGATGGGGCCGGAGGCTTTGGCGAGGTGTTTGATAGGATTGTTCTACCATCCAGATACGAAGTGTCGGGGGCAGCCCTGATTCCCCGTGTGGGAGACAAATCTGTCGGCATTGTGCTCACATCCGAGTCCAGCAACGCTGTTCTCATTTACGCTTGGGATGCAGAAGAGCACTCTTGGACCAAGGAACCGGATATCCCTGTCACATCGTTTTGTAGTCCTGTTGTGGGTGACTTCAACGGGGATCACTACCCTGATGTTGCCCTTGTTTCTGGCAAAGAAACAATCTCGGTTCTTTGGGGACACAAGCGAGGGTGGGAAGGCCCAGTCACCTATTATCAGGCGCAGTCACCGGTGGATGCTATGTCTGGCGCTGATGTAGACGCCAATGGCTGCGTAGACATTGTGTTTGGGCTGAAGGGAGGAAAAGTGGGCCTCTTACTTGGAAACAAGGATAACGATGCATCGTACCGATACATAGGGACAAGTGGGCCTGAAACGGTGAGGCAGCTCATTATAGATGACGCGGACAATGATGGCAGGATGGATGTGCTTGTACTATCTGCGAAGACAGGCAAACTCACGTTAATACAGAATATGTCGGATGGCTCTTTCGCGGAAGCCAGAACTATACCTGGCGCATATTCTTGCGATATAGTTGCTGTTGGCAATGAAGTTGGCGTGATCCATGACCTGCTGGGATTTGACAGAGCAAGCGGCCGGGTAGTCTTTTTCCTGCCCAAAGGAAGGAATAGATGACATCGCAGCCCGAAGAAGTTGATCTTAGATCCTACTTAAAAGTACTGAGGCGTCGCTGGGGCTGGATTGTTGTGGTTTGCGGTACGATTTTGATCTTGACAGGGATTATCACATTTACTTCTACGCCTGTCTATCAAGCAACCACTGACATAATGATCAAACCAAGTAGTGGTGGACAGGGTTTGTCATCCGTCCTTTCGCAACTCGATTTGTTCAGCGGTATGGGACAACAATCTGACATGGGTGATCAAGTCCACTTAATCAACAGTCGCCCGACACTGGAGCGCGCTCAGGAGCTTCTCTGCGATACTAATGGTCCCAACAACGATGGCAGTGATACTAGTAGTGACACAGGAGCAAGCAATGAAATGCGTAAACTGCCTACAGTGGACGAGATTGTAAACGCCATACGCGTAGAGCAACTAGGCGGTAATATCATCTCGATCTCGGCAGAGAGCACATCGGCACTATTGGCAGCGCAAATTGCTGACAGTGTAGCTGAAGCGTACAAAGAGCTTGATCGTGAACGATCGGCTTCCACCCTGACCAACGTAGAGGCTTTCCTATCGGATCAGATGGATACAGTCAAGAAGACCCTCGATGCGTCGCAAGAGAAGATAGTAGCCTACCAGCAGCAGAACGGGATTCTTCTCGAACAAAGCCTCATGACAACGGAAGTTAGTAGAATAGAACAGCTGCTGGTCGAAGCGAAAGTCAATCTTAAGGATCAGCAGATGAAGCTGGACAGCATTAACAAGTTCTTGCAGAACGTGAAGAGCGATTTTCTGAATGATCTGACATCGCAAGACAAAGGGACTCCGGTTCTACTGGAGATGCAAGACAAGATTGCATTTCTCCTTAAGCTTCAGAAGGAGATAGCGCAGATGGAGAATGAGCGCACTCAGTACCTGGAAGCTGGCAGCTACGCACAAGCAAAGGTGAAAGAACAAGACATCATAGACAAGCGTAAGCAGCTGCAGGATACCGCCATAGATCAGTATAAGGTGCTGGATGTGCTGCCACAGTATGAGGATCTGATTACGACTCAGCTTGACACGACATTGGAGATTGAGGCCCTGAAGAACCGCGTAAACACCCTGGAGGAAATGAAGGGGGAAAAGGTAGGGATTCTCCTGGATAAGGGACTATCGCTTGCTAGGTTGCAGGCGCAGCTGGACATAACTCAGAAGATCTACGAGGTACTCCTTGAGGAGTATCAAAAGGCGCAGATTGGGAAGGCGGCAGAGCTTGGGAATGTAGAGATAGTCAGTGCTGCTGAGGTTCCGACCTCGCCCATCAAGCCGAAGAAAACGATGAACCTGCTTGTTGGGGTAGTACTCGGGCTATTCGGTGGGGTGGGAGCGGGTTTCTTACGAGAGTTCCTAGATAATACTATTCACAGCCAAGATGAGGTGGAGCAGCTGTTGGGAGTCACGGCTCTTGGATCGATCCCAAGATTGATCCATCCTGTTGCTCAGAGATGGCGATTCCAGGAAGTTGAAGGCGACCTGCTCCCTAACCTGAGGACCAATCCTGTGGGATACCAGGCTTTCGTCAATGTGGCTACTAACCTGAAGTTTGTTTCTCCGGACAAGCCGCTGCAGACAATGGTAGTTACAAGTAGTCTACCGGACGAAGGCAAATCGACAATTGCTGCAAATCTTTCCATGTCATTGGCGCTAAATGGTAAGAAAGTTCTGCTATTGGACGCAGACTTTCGACGCCCCGTGCTGGAAAGAGTATTCAACCTGGAAGCAAATGGAAAGGGCGGACTTGCAGAGTTTATCCTAGGATCTGCTACGGCGGAGGATGTCACACAGGAAATTGCACGGGATGGATCGCCTGTGATCAGGTTTATGCCGGCCGGTAAGGCGGTCCCTAATCCAACGGAATTGCTCTCATCCGAGAGGTTCACAGTAGCGCTAGCACAGCTGAGAGAGATATATGATCATATCATCATAGATTCCCCACCACTATCTGTAGCTGTTGACGCGTCGATTCTCGCTAGCAAGAGCGACGGGACAATACTGGTGATAGAGGCCAACAAGACTAAGAAAGAAGACGTGTTAAGATCCCGGAGAAGCTTGGAGCATGTAGGGCTAAACCTTGTTGGCGTGATCCTGAATAAGGTTCACCGATCGGCGCATTCGTACTACGGTGGCTACTACTACAAGTTTTACAACAAGGAAAACGCGATACCCACTCGCAGGGGATGGGTGCACAAACTGCTAGACACGGGAAAACGCGTGATAAAACGAGGCGGAAGAGCAGTCATTGGGCACAAGTGACGTAGATTGTCCTGTAGTGGGCATGGTTCCACGCTCTATGGTCGAAGCTGCGGTGAAAAAGTTGTACCAGTTGAAGAGTTAAGAGTGAGCGGGTGAGAGTGGTAAGATCATCTCAGGGAAAGAGAGGTGATCGAAGTGAGTAACAGAGGGAAGAGGTATTCGCCACGGTTTCAGTTTCAGGTGGTGCTAGAGGCGTTGAAAGGGGACCGTAAGGAAGTGGAGATAGCACGAGCATACGACATCCATCCGGCAACCATATCGCGTTGGAAGCAGGAGTTCCTGGAGAAAGGAGCAGAGGTGTTCGGTAAGGATACGACAGTAGCAGAGTACGAGAAGAGGATAAAGGAACTGGAACAGTTGTTGGGGAGAAAGGAGGTGGAGATTGCTCTCTTGCGAAATTTTGTGGAAGGCAGCTCGTGACGGAGGAGAAGGTGAAGCTAGTGGAAGAGTACAAGGATGAATACGGGCTTAACACCTGTCTTGCTGCCATTGGGCTGCCGAAGAGCACGTGGTACTACCAGAATAAGGAGAAGGTGGTATACGAAGAGAAGTACAGGGGATTGCAAGGGCCGGTAAAGGAAGTGATCAGAGAGAACCCTGGATATGGGTATCGACGCATCCTCCCAGAGCTGCATGCTGCAGGGCATGAAGTAGGAGAATCTGTGTTGAGAAAGGTATTGAAGCTATGGGAGCTTGAGCTACTGAGGACGATTAGGAAACCACGGTTGTCCGGTCCGCGCCAGTATATCAAGCAAGGGAAAGGATGGAACCTGGTGAAGAAGATCAAGGAACCCAAGGCATTTGAGGTGATGTACACCGACTTCACGGAGATCCGCTATGACGGAGGAAAGAAGAAGGCGTACTTGATGCCGATCATCGATCACAGGACGAAACTAGTAATTGGCTGGGAAGTGGGGGAGCGCAAGGACACAGGGCTGGCGTTGGGAGCATTGAGCACAACTCGTAGTAACATGACCACGATGGGGTTAAGCCTAGAGGGGTGTTTCATCCATCATGATCAAGATGCGGTGTATACGGGGTACAGATGGTTGCAGGCAGTGTTGATCAGGGACAGGATGAAGATCTCATTCTCGGAGAATGGAGCGAGAGGTAACACGTACATGGAGTCGTTCAACGGGCACTTCAAGGGAGAGAGTGGGAGTCTGTTCTGGGATGTGAAGAACATATGGGAGTTAAGGAGAGCGATTGCTGAGCAGATCGAGTATTACAACGTGAGGAGGAGACATTCGGCGTTAGGATATGTATCGCCATGGGCGTACATCAAACAAGAGGTAACCTTGCCACAGCCAGCACTTGACTTAGCACAAATTAGTTCCTAGACTGGTGCAGAATTCCCACCGCATGTCCCTCGACTGTCCCCTTGTGTCAAGATTCCCTTGTCTTGTGGCCACCTGTCCTCGTGTCCTTGTCCGGTTATAGGCGAGAATAAGTGTATGGAG
>JALTFO010000155.1 GCA_027007005.1 Candidatus Bipolaricaulota bacterium
ATTATCAAGTGCACCCCAATCCTTTCTTCATCAGCTTGAAATGGTATAAAGCACTTCCAGACGAGCTTCAGAGGATCGTAACTGAGGCAGCAAAACTGTCTATGATCTACTGCGATACCACTTGGCTCGGCTCAGAAGCGGAAGCATTCAATGTGGTCAAGGCCCATTGCCAAGTAAATTATCTCTCCGATGAAGCACGCGCACAATTTATCGAGAAGGTACAGCCCGTATGGCAATACTACATCGACAAGGGTGTATTCTCGCAAGATACCTTGAATAAAGTCCTAGCCAGCATCAAGAATAACTAAATATCTCAGTTGGGGCATGGGCTTTCATGCTTGGAGGCCCATGCCTCTATCCATATGGGGGCGGACAATTGAGGCAGCGAATAATGCACACCATTACCTGGTTGCTTGACGGCGTAATCACGCTCCTTTTCGCAAGCATGGTGTTGCTGATCATTCTATTGGTGTTTTTGCGCTACATATCGGGAGCGACCATAACTGGTGGCTACGAACTTCTGCGATTCAGCTTCATTTATACAACCTTCTTGGGGGCAGCTATTCTCCTTGATCGTAGAGAACACATAGGCATGGAGATAATCATCAAGCATATTCCTGAAGTCGGCAGGAAACTTATAGATATTATCAATCATCTCCTAATACTAGCGTTTCATATTTACATGATTATTCTCAGCGTGCAATGGATCAGCGTAACTGGCGGTATCCCCTCACCCGAATTGAAGCTGCCAATGAAATTCGTCCAAATCATCTTGCCAATAGGATGCATTCTAGCCTCTATTTATTCCATTAACAATATCATTGAGGATGTTGTCGGCCCTGATAGAAGGGATGCTGCTAAATGATAGTACTATTCGGAGTTCTACTACTGTTGCTGATTCTAGGCATGCCAATTGCGTATGCACTTGGCGGCTCTGCCTTGCTCTATTTCTTGATCTATCAGCCAAGCCTGGTTGGAATCATACCCCTTAGAACATTTGCTGGCGCCGATGCATATGTAATGATTGCTCTCCCGTTATTTGTTCTTATGGGGCTTATAATGAACCAGGGAGGGTTGACAAGGAGAATAATAGATTTCGCAATGCTTTTCGTCGGACGAGTACGCGGTGGATTGGCTTTGGTGAATGTGCTTGCAAGCATGATCTTCGGCGGAATCTCAGGTTCTTCTGTATCAGACACGGCCTCGCTGGGAGCAATTCTGATCCCAGAGATGACAAATAAGGGCTATAAGAAGACTACTGCTACCGGCATCACTGTTGCCTCCTCCACCATGGGGATGATCATCCCGCCCAGCATCCCTATGGTGATTTTCGCCTTTGCCTCTGGGGCCTCAGTAGGAAAACTGTTCTTCGCTGGCGCTATACCAGGCATAATGATTGGTTTTTTCATGATGGCAATTGCATTACTTCTCGCCCACAAGGACAAGTGGCCGCTGGAGAAGATTAGCTTTTCTGCACACGATCTCGGCCACCGCGTAATTGGAGCGCTTCCCGCTCTTCTTATGCCATTAGCTGTTGTCGGAACCATTGTTCTTGGAATAGCCACTCCCACTGAAGCAGCGGGAATGGGCGTGCTGTACGCGTTTATTGTCGGGTTCTTTTTTTACCGGGAGTTGAAGCTGAAAGCAATCCCCACACTGCTTAAGCAGAGCATCTTGATCAGTGCATCAATTATAGTAATCATGGTCTTTTCACGCCTTTATACATGGATTCTTGTAAATGAACACATTCCCTCAATCCTTTCTAATTTCCTTATATCTCTTCATTTACCCAACGCCATTTCGCTTCTTCTGTTTGCTGCTCTGTTGTTCTTCATAGGAGATTTCGTAGATGTAGGTCCTGCCATTCTCCTGATCACTCCTGTGCTTCTACCTGCTTTCGTAAGCTTAGGTATCAGTCCTATCCAGTTTGGTACAGTGCTAATCGTCGGACTAGCAATTGGGCTTGCGACACCGCCTGTAGGCCAGTGCCTCAACGTAGCAGATAAAATCGCAGGATTAGATATCATGGATACATTTGTCGCAGCCATACCATTTCTGTTAGCAAATGCTTTAACTCTAATACTAGTTTGTGTTGTACCGCAGCTCAGCCTATGGCTTGCTGGAATGATAAAGTAATTTAAGCTTTAAAGGAGACGTATCATGTATTTTGAAAAGCTTGAAAAAACTCAAGGATTGAACCTTCTGACGCAAAATCCTTGTCAATTACTTAATTTTGGCACAAT
>JALTFO010000156.1 GCA_027007005.1 Candidatus Bipolaricaulota bacterium
CTCCGAACACACCGTCGAACAGGCGGAACTTCTCGCTTAGAAGCTGATACACGCGCTGATCGGCGGCGTTGCGGCGATTGAGAAAGTTGAGCACAACCACGTCGTGTTTCTGGCCGTAGCGGTGACAGCGACCGATGCGTTGCTCGATCCTCTGGGGGTTCCACGGCAGGTCGTAATTTACCACCAGGGAACAGAATTGCAGGTTGACACCCTCGGCGGCGGCTTCCGTGCCGATCAGGATCGTCGCTCGATCACGGAAGTACTCCATGATCGCCGTCTTCATATCGACGGCACGTGAGCCTGTGATGATGTCTTGCCCTTCGTGCCGCTTCAGCCAGTTCTCGTAGATGCGTTTGGACATGGGATCGTTGTTGGATCCGTTTATCATCACGATCTGCCCCTCATAACCGTTTTCGCTTAGGAGGTCGAACAGGTACTCTTGTGTCCGGCGCGATTCGGTAAAGATGATCGCTTTGCGCGCAGCTCCCAGTGAAACGGCCCGGTCGAGCGCAGTCGCCAGAGCGGGAATCAACGCCTCTCCCTTAGCATTCAGCGTGATCGATTCAGCCAGTTCGGCGTACGAGCGAAGCTCATCCAACTCGCGTTTGAGAAGGTCAAGCCTTGGAGTTTTCACAGCCGTGGGGCTCACAGCCTCACTGGACTGCGAATCTTCGTCTGATAGCTCCTCGCGGAGAATCTCCAAATCTTCTAGATCGTTCTCGTCGAGCAGAGCGGTTACATCGCCTGAGAGGTCTTCCAGACGGGCGACAAGCCGTCGCAACGTGCCCGCGATGGCAAACGTGGAGGATGCAAGGAGCTTTCGTAGTACCAACGTGATCAGCGTGCGCTGGCTGGCCGGCAAGGCAAAGAGCCTCTCGCGTTGAAGGTAAGAGGAGATCAGATCGTACAGTCGCTGTTCTTCATCCGTCGGCTCAAATTCCTGTGTTATGGCAACTCGCTTTGTAAACGGAATATACTCGACAACTTGCTTGCGAAGCGTTCGCACACAGATAGGTTCGAGGCGGGCGCGGAGGGCTCCGTTACGGCCGTCCTCACTGCCAGCACGGACGAATTGATCCCGAAACGTATCCGGATCGCCGAACACATGCTCGTCGATCACACTGACAAGGCCATAGAGCTCCATCAGAGAGTTTTGAAGCGGTGTCGCGGTGAGCAGAAGCTTTGGCGTCTGACCGAGGGCGTCTGCGATCCTGCGAGCCAGCTTGCTCGATTTCTTGTACACGTTGCGGAGTCGATGCGCTTCATCGATCACCACGAGGTCCCACGGAACCCGGCTGATCTCCCACGCCTTAGCGGAAGCGAAATGGTAGGAGCAGATTACAAGGCGTCCTGAAGTCTCAAACGGGTTTACACGGCCCGCTTGGCGAGCCTGGTTGAACGCCTTGGAATCGAGGATCGTAGTGGGCAGGTAGAATTTTCCTTCCATCTCCATCTGCCATTGCTTGCGCAGGCTTGCTGGCACAATGAGGAGAATCCGGCGTTTTCGTTCCGCCCATTGCTGGGCGATGACCAACCCCGCCTCAATTGTTTTTCCCAAACCAACCTCGTCGGCAAGGATCGCGCCGTTCGACAAAGGCGAGCGAAGGGCGAACAGTGCTGCGTCTACCTGATGAGGATTGAGATCCACACGGGCATTGGCGATCGAACGCGACAGGTTCTCAACAGAATCCGCTGGGCGTTTCAAAGTCAAAAGCTGTGCCCAGTATTGACTGTGGTATGGCGTAGTCATTCAGCAGGACCTTTCCAAAACGGGCAAGAACAACAAAAGGCCCCGAAAGGATTTTCCTTCGGGGCTTTGTATCTTACCTCAAAGATAATTTGTGGGTTTAAACGTGCCATATCACCCTTTCTCTCTAATGTACAGTCTTTCCTTAATCATCCCTGATTACTCATTCATTACACAGAATTACCCCTCGTGATGGAAAAGGAAAGAGCATCCTGTCCCGATATTTTTCGGGCGCAAAGCTAAATCCGTACTCTGTGGTCAATTGTCGCGACAGTGTAGAGACAATTGTGTCACCGTCCCAGCCAGGATATGTGATCACAATTTGTGACCACCCTTCCTTCCCACCGTTCACTCTTTATCCTCCACATCCGCTCGCTCCAACTCGGCCTGTAACTGCTCCGGTGTGGGGAGCACATCTTGAACGTTCTTCGGAAACAGGGTGTACGTTGCAACACCCATCGGCCGAGTGTTGTCGCGCAG
>JALTFO010000157.1 GCA_027007005.1 Candidatus Bipolaricaulota bacterium
ACTTTACCGAGTTTCATCTGTACCGGAATGGGGAACTCGCCGACTCGGTACAGATCGCCCGACCATTTGTCGCCACCAAACTTGGCAGAATCCCGCCACTCGAACACGCCGATGAGTTCGAGAAGCTTCTCTCTAAGTTCTTCTCGTTCTCGCTCCCCAAGCTCTATTCGGCTGAATCTCTCGCCACCGCGCTCGCTGTCCGCACTCGGTTCCTACGTGATGAGGTCGTGGCCCAGGAGCTCGCTCAGGAAAAAGAGAAAGGGGCCGGCGATCTCCTCGGATTCTATGAAGCGTTCCAGGAGTATCTGATCAATGGGTTAAGTCTGGAGACCTTCGCTGACCTCTACGCCCAGACGATCACTTACGGTCTGTTCGCCGCCCGCGTTCGCACCGGCGAGGGGTTCAACCGCCGCGTCGCGTTCGATGCAATCCCGCATACGATTGGTATCCTGCGCGATATGTTCCGATTCATCTCCCTTGGCGATCTCCCGCAATCGCTTGAATGGATCGTGGATGACATCGCCGAGGTTCTCTCCGTCGCCGATGCGGGAGAGATTCTCCGCCGCTATTTTCACGAGAGAAAGGGCGCCGATCCGATCGTTCACTTTTACCAGACATTCCTCAATAAATATGACCCACAAGAGCAAGAGCGCCGCGGTGTCTACTACACCCCCGAATCGGTCGTCTCGTACATCGTCCGCTCGCTCCACGCGATCCTGAAGGAGAAGTTCGGCAAACCGGACGGCCTCGCCGCGGACGGGGTAACCCTCCTCGATCCAGCGGCCGGGACGATGACCTTTGTGGCCCAGGCGGCGCAGGTTGCGACAGACGAATTTGTAAGCAAGTACGGCGATGGAAGCCGCGAGAGCTTTCTGCACGATCACGTGCTGCAGAACTTCTACGCGTTTGAGCTGATGATGGCCCCGTATGCGATCGGCCACCTCAAGATGTCCTTCTTCCTGGAGGAGCTCGGTTACAAGCTCAAACCGGACGAGCGGGTAAAGTTCTACCTCACGAACACCCTGGAAATGGAGGAACTGCCCGAGGCGAAACTTCCGGGAATTTCATCGCTTGCGCACGAGTCGCACCAAGCAAGGAAGGTGAAGCAGGAGACTCCGATTCTCGTCATCCTCGGCAACCCGCCGTACTCGGGCCATTCGGCGAACAAGGGGCCGTGGATCCGCGATCTGATCGAGGACTACAAGGAAGTGGATGGAAAGCCCCTCGGGGAGAAAAACCCAAAATGGCTCCAGGACGACTATGTGAAGTTCATCCGATTCGCCGAGTGGAAGATCGCGCAGGCCGGAGAGGGAGTGACCGGGATAATCAGTAACCATTCTTACCTCGACAACCCCACCTTCCGCGGGATGCGTCAACACTTGATGAACACGTTCGATGAGATCTACATTCTGGATCTACACGGAAACTCACTCAAGAAGGAGCGCTGTCCGGACGGCTCCAAGGATGAGAACGTGTTCGACATCCGCCAAGGCGTGGCGATCGCGTTTTTCATCAAACGGAGTTCTGAAAAAGCTGATGCGACCCGCGTTTTCCACGCCGAGCTCTACGATCTACAAAAGAGAAAGTACGACTGGCTCGATGCCCACGATTGGACCTCCACCGACTGGAAGGAGATCCATCCGCATTCCGAATTCTATCTATTCATCCCCCGCGATGAGGAAGCACTGGCGCGCTACGAGAAGTTCGGGAAAGTCACCGATATCTTCCCAGTTAACAGCGTGGGCATCGTCACCTCACGTGACCGGTTTGTCATCGACTTTGACAAGGAAACGTTGAAGCGCCGCATCCGCACCTTCCTCGATCCGAGTCTCCCCAACGATTTCGTCCGCGAGACGTTTAAACTAAAGGACACCCAAAGTTGGAATCTATCCGAGAAGCGGAAGAAGATCCAACAGGACAAGAGTTGGGAGAAGAAGATTGTCCCCTGTCTCTATCGACCTTTTGATGTCCGCTGGCTCTTCTACCATCCCGATGCTATTGAGCGTGGCCGTGAAGACGTGATGCGACACATGCTCGCGGGAGATAACCTGGCTCTACTAGCAAAACGGCAAGGCAAACGCCTCCCGTATTCCTATGTATCTGTTACCAACCTGATCTGTGAGAGTTGTGTCTTCGAAAGCGCTTACGCGAACAATTCGGTATTCCCCCTCTACCTCTACCCTTCCGCTGATAAGGACCAACTATTCTCCCATCACGAACC
>JALTFO010000158.1 GCA_027007005.1 Candidatus Bipolaricaulota bacterium
CGACCTGTTGGACGAATCGCGCCTGGTGAGGAAATTGAGCGCCCGCCTGGAGGCGCTGCAGCGCGCTTGGCCGCGATCGAAAGCGCTGGCGGATCTATCCGCGACATCGCTCGCCAATGATCTGCTCACCGCCGCCGAGCCGTTCCTCGCATCGATCAATGATGCGCCAGCGGCGATCGAAACGGCGCTGGCGCGAGGGGAAGAGGTCCTCTTTGAGGGGGCACAAGGTGCACTTCTCGACGTTGACTACGGGACCTATCCGTACGTTACGTCGTCTTCTACCGTCTACGCCGGGCTGCCACACGCCATCGGAATCGGAAATCCCGGTGTTGAGCATCGAGTTGGGGTAACCAAGGCCTACACGACGCGCGTGGGAGGAGGACCGTTCCCCACAGAGCTTCGTGGTGAGGAAGGAAAATGGCTCCAAGAAGCTGGTTCGGAGTACGGCGTGACCACCGGACGACCCCGCCGTTGCGGGTGGCTCGATCTCGTGGCGCTGCGCCACGCGGTCCGGTTGAACGCTCCCACTGGACTTGCAATCACCAAGCTTGACATCTTAACTGGCCTTAAAGAGATCAAGATTTGCCGTGCTTACAAACTACATGGCCGTGAGATCACTACCTTTTCCACATCAGCCGAAGACCTGGCCTTGTGTGAACCGATCTACGATACTGTCGCTGGCTGGGACAACGACATCCGCAATCTGCGAAAATACGCCGATCTCCCGTCCGCTGCGCGAGCGTATCTTGATTTGGTCTCGAACGCGCTCGACGTACGTATCACCATCGTCTCTGTGGGACCATCGCCTGAGGAGACGATCATTACCGGTTTTGACAGAGGTTAGTGGGGCGGATATAATTAACTCCTCAACTGGAAAATCAAGGAGTAATGATCATGCAACGCACGTTTGTGGCAAAGAACGAGGAGATAGGGAAGAGCTGGAATAGGGATTGGTACGTGGTAAACGCCGATGGCAAACCCTTAGGGCGATTGGCGAGCGAGATCGCGTTCGTTCTGCAGGGCAAACACAAACCGATCTACACCCCGCACGTTGATACGGGCGACTACGTTGTCGTGATCAATGCCGAGAAAGTGGGACTGAGCGGGAAGAAGTGGGACCAGAAGCTCTTCCAGCGCCATACCGGTTATATTGGCGGCCTAAAAGAGATGACGTATCGCAAACTTGTCGAGCGTCGCCCGACTATGCCTGTGCGTGAGGCTGTACGCCGTATGCTTCCCAAGAACATACTTGGGCGACGGATGTTGCGTAAGCTGAAGGTCTATGCCGGACCTGTGCATCCGCACGAGGCACAGAGCCCCAAGGAACTTTCGTTTTAGCAATTTAGATGTGCAAGCCATCAACCTTTGAGTGGGACATGTCCCACTCAAAGGTTGATGGCTCTTTTCTTTGTCCAAGATCTTCGGCTTAGCATCAACGGACATTTGTCTATACCCCCCTAGACAAAGCCGGGTGTGACTTTCGACACCCTTCCTTTCTCCCAACCAGCCATCTGGGCTAGACTTCAAGCAATGAAACACGCATGCACACGGGTGGTGGGAGGAATTATGTTAAGTAGAACGCGGGCTACGTTATGCGGGGTTGTGATTCTCCTGGTCGTATTGACGGCAGTTGTGCCGGTGTTCGCCCAGCGACAGAAGGTTGGTGTCTTTGTGCAGGCGGCAGTGCCAGTTCCAGCAGCACAGCTAGATATCCTAAGAAGCTATGCTAATCAGCATTGTGCGATCATCACAGGCTCGGGGGTCGCGTCTACTGGAGAGTTGATGTATGCACAGCGACTGACGAATACCTACATCGGGAACAGCGTTCCCCTTGCCGGAATGAGGAAATTGGCGCAGACGCTTGACGCAAACCATCTCATCGTCTTTCGCATAGTACGTTGGGAGAGCACCATCTCATTTCGCCCTGAACGTTCCTTGCTCTTCCTCGGGGCTAGCTCCATATTCGATAACTCGGTGAAGCTGCTGACCAGCCCACTTGGCCTTCTGGTGGGGCTAGACAAGGCAGCAACGGTAACTGTCTTTGTTACCGTATTTGATCCCTCTGGCAACATAGAGTTCACAACGAGCGTTACCAAGGAGGACAAGCCTCTTTTCTCGCTGCTAACGGCAGACCCAACAGAGGCCGCTAAACAGGCAATCGATGCAGCGCTGTATCAGCTGGCGGTCTCGCTGTGAGTTTCAGGCGAGGAAGGGACGTAACTGACGTTACAGACTTTCAAGGAAGGTGATTGGTACAATGATAGTCGCGTATTTTTACAGACTGAACAAAAAAGATGAGCACAAAGGAGGTAGCAATGAAGGTGTATAAGGTCAGCCTTTATGGCCTTTTCCTCCTCTTGGTACTCGGCACCCTCCTCTTCCCGGCGAGTGTACTTGCCCAAGGGTCGGGGTACTACACGGTTAGCCAAGGGGACAAGCAGGTGCAGATCACGCCGCTTGCTGGTTCGGCCGCTGCTAAAGATTTCTACAATCTAACTGACAGCCAGTCGAACACGGGCCTAGAAGAGACGAACACTGCGGTGCTGTTTTTGTATCGCAACACAACGACGGGCGACATATCGTTGTTCGTCCTTCTAAGTGGTACGGGGGGAACAGCCGGTTCAACGACGATGAAGCTCTCCGGTGTACCTGCTGGAGCAGGGTTCACAGTACAGGATGATGGGCCGGTAGACTTCCGCGAGGTGTGGGATTTGACTCCACCCACGGGCAATGTCTCTTGGACATGGGACGATGGAAAAGCTGACGGGATGGTCCTTGGCCCGCTCGGGACAGAGTTTGAAATGACGGCATTCCCACAGTGGACATCCGGGATCACAGCGGTGAAGTTTCTTACAGGAGATCTGCATTCTCCACAACAAGTGGACCTCAATCTGATCGATCCGATCATTGTCAAGGGTACGCCGAATGAGCCGCCGCAGGTGTCGTTTGTTACTTCACCGGCCAAGCCGCACATCAATGAGCCAGTTACTTTTGATGCCAGCGCGACAGTCGATCCGGATGGATCGATCGCTGAGTACGCATGGGACTTCGATGGCGACGGTATCTTCGACCAAACAACGAAGGATCCTGTTGTCACACACAGCTACGCGGTAGCTGGGACCAAGAGCGTTACACTGAAGGCGACGGATTCTGAAGGAGCGACCGCACGATCGACAGTGTCTCTCAACATATCTGACCTTGCTGTGAAAGTAATGCGAACGATATCCACGGTTTCGGCGCTTCCTGGAAGCACGTTCAAGGTTGTTGTCCGTATCGAACCCGAGATGGATCTTGCCGGTGTTGGTCTAGAAGAGAAGCTTCCTGTTGGTTGGAAGATAAAGCCGCTCGAGAATGCCGGGGCTGCCTTCAAGCGGGCCGCGGTGCAGTGGGTGTTTATCGACAAGATCAAGGCGGGGACAACCAAGGTCATCTCCTATGAGGTGACGATCCCACAGAGCAGCGAGCTGGTTGCTACTACACTTCCTGTGTGCTTCGATATCACGGGAACGTTCCAGGCCCGCACTCCGGCTCTTGAGATCCCTGTAACGGGTGATTCTACAGTAGAGATAACGGACGCGCTTCCGTTGAAAACAGCTATTGCGCACCTCGTTCCCCGAGTCGGGGATGACAGTGATGACACGATCGATCTGCGTTTGTCGCAGAAGATTGCACCGAACCAACTGAAGCGTGCGCTTGAGATGTGGCAGAATGATGAGTTCGTGCCGTGGACACAGGGCGCGACCATCGACTTGGAAGGGATGAAGGAGATCTCGGCGTACGCCTACACATGCACGCCAGTTGATGTGGACCTTCCCTCGATGCCTCAAGCGAACATCACCGCCGTACGCACGATCGCTACGCCAGTACCGTGCAACAACGTCCTGCTAAACTACATCGGTAGTGACGGGAACCCCGCTGGTAATACGTTCACCGTAAAGGTGGAAATCAGCGCCGATCAGGACATGTATGGTGTTGGTCTAGCCGAGGATCTTCCCACCGGATGGAAGGTAACCCCAATTGAGAACGATGGGTTCATCTACAAGCGCTCTCAGGTAGAGTGGGTCTTCCCGAGCAAGATCCCGGCAGGGACGATGAAGACTATCATCTACCAGGTTGAGGTTCCACAGACGCAGGCAATCGAGAGTAGTGCAAACGACCCCTGCTACGTCAGCAGTGATGATATCCAGGGTGTTGTAGATTCGGCCCTTCCTTGTCAGGACACAAAGGTCACCGGGGATAGCACTGTTGTAATCAGCGACTCGGTCCCGGTTATCGTAGCCATCTCACGCTGGGATGTGGATAACGATACGATCGACATTAACCTATCCGACAAGATCTCCTTCCAGCAGGTCCAGCGTGCTATCGCGTTCTGGCTGGAGGACGAGGTTGTCCCACGCACTGGCGGACAGACAGTCACCTATGAGACGCTGAAGACGATCATCGCCTACTGGCTGACGAACACGAACATCTGCGATCCGTTGCCTGGAAGCGTGCAGGGCCCCTGCGATGGCAGTGCCGCCTGTGCTCCATGTGGTAACAAGTAGTTCCGTTCAAGCCAAGGAGATGATTGAGAATGAAACACAATTTGATATCGGCGAGGGGGAGACCCCTCGCCCTGCTCTTCCTGGCACTTGTCTTGCTCGCTCTGCCGGCATTCGCCAGTGGAACGTATTTGCAGGCACAGGAGTCTGTCAGCCCGCAACAGATCTACGTTGCCGGCACGGGATCACCGGACACGGCGACCATAAATCTTGTTGTTAAAGGGAGCGGACAATCCGGACGATTTCCGATTGACTGTATCTTTGTGATCGATTCGTCGGCCACGGCGCAGATTGCGTCGTCCCGGCAGTTTGCTTTCGATCTTATGGACACGTTCTCCGACCAGGACCGCGTTGGCGTCGTGACGTTCTCCACGGCAGCGCAGCTTGCCGTTCCGCTAACTTCCAGCCGATTGGCTGTCAAGTCGGCGATCGCCGACACAACGACAGGAGGGAAGTCTGCGTTCGGTGACGCGCTGCAGATCGCCCGCCAAGAGCTGCTGGCGGATGGGCGTTCTGATGCGATATTGGTTGAAGTCCTTCTCACCGACGGACAGAACAACGCCGGGCGCGATCCAAGTGGCGAAGGAGATGTGGCGAGTGAAGCGGGGATCAGGATTGTCTCCGTGGGAGTTGGATACCTGATTGATAGCAACTTGCTTCAGCAGTTAGCTCTCAAGACTTCTGGCCTCTTCTTTAAGCGCATAACAAGCTCCGCGATTTCGCAGATAGACAACTTGCTGACGGTGAACGCCGCCGGGGAGAGAGTGATAGTGAATAAAACCCTCCCAAGCGGGCTTAAATATGTCGGATCTACTCCGTCCCCCACACGTGTTACCTCAAATCAGGATGGGACGACGACTCTCAGCTTCAACGCGGGAAAGATTGCCCTTGGTGGGCAGTGGAGCGCGAAGATCAACATCCAGGCGTTGCACAAGGGGACACTTTCGACCGATGCGGGATCTAACGTCACCTATGCGAGCTTTCGCGGGATAACTGACACAATAACGATCCCTGGGAGTTCACTCTCCGCGATCGTCCCACCAGCACCACCGTCTCCACCTGTCGCTGGCTTCGCCTATTCACCAGCGAGTCCGAGCACAACTGACACGCTTGAGTTTACTGATCAGTCGACAGATGCTGATGGACAGGTTGTAGCATGGGCGTGGGACTTCGGCGATGGAGCCACCGCCGACGTGCAGAATCCTCAACACAGTTATTCGCGTAGCGGGAGCTACACCGTGACACTCGTCGTCAAGGACGATGATGGTAACTCCTCTCCCATGGCGACACAGGTGATTACGGTCAAGAATGCCGCGCCGACGGCAATGTTCAAGGTGAGTCCATCTGATCCGCGTGTCGCAGTATCGACGCTCTTTGATGCCAGTGGCTCATATGATGTCGATGGGCGCATCGTCTCTTATGCTTGGGATTTCGATGGTGATGGAGTATTCGATGTCGACGGCGCATCATCGGATGTAGAACACACGTTCGCTAATACAGGTGACGCCACTGTTACCCTCAAGGTGACGGACGATGAAGGATCAAGTACAGAAGTCTCCAAGACCTTGACGGTCCTTCCCAGTGTGAGTGCAGTTAGACAGATTGACACTTGCCTTCCTGACGATGAGACGATCACAGGCGGAACGGTCAAAGTGACAATAACAATCACTGCGAACACAGACGTGCACGGGCTGACCCTGCATGAGGACATCCCTGCGGGCTGGACGTTTGCCGAGGGGAGTAACGGGAGCGCTACCTTCCGCAAGGATACTACGGATTGGTTGTTCATGGAGACGCTGGTAGACGGGGACACACGGACGATCGAGTATACGCTTACTGCCCCTGCAACCTGTACTGAGCCGGTGAAGGCCGGGATCGGCGGGATCGTCCAAAGCTCGTCGCCGCGGTTGTCACGAATGGTCCTCGGTGAGGACAAGGTTGCTCTTGTTCCGACACTGCCGATTAAGGTCGTCATCTCGCGATGGGACACTGATGCGGGGAAGATCAATCTTTGCCTGCCAGAACAGATCTCGTTTGATCAGATTCAGTACGCAGTGTCGTTGTGGCTCAGCGGCGATCCTGTTGTCTACACAGGTAACAAGGTGGTCACTCTCGATGACATTCGTGATTTGATTGCCTATTGGTTGACCGATACATCGGTGCACGATCCGCTCCCTTAGGGGCGGGTCTGCGTCGGTCTTTAATGTGTGAATAAGGAGGGGGAATGAATCATAGGCTAAAAGAGCTCCTCGTCGTGGCAACGATTCTAGCCACGTTTGGGCTAGTCGCTCTTGCCGGAACGGCGGACTATTCCCCGGCGACGTATAACCCAGCGGTGGGAGAAGACACCAGCTTCACAGCGTGTCAAACCTGTCTTTCCTACGACGCTGTAAGTTATGATTGGGACTTCGATGGGGACGGGGTGTACGATGTTTCTACGCCAGATCCGACAGTCGAGCATGCGTTTGCCCAGGCCGGGTTCGTTGTTGTAACTCTGAGAGTCGATGAAGGCGGCGGTCGTTACGCCACGTGTCGCAAGGGAATACTGGTAGGAGACACTCCTCTCTTTGCCGTACGCAAGGTGACACCGGATGCTAGTGGATCGGTGCTGGTGGAGATCACCGTCAGTGCCTACGCCGGTGTTCGCGCAGTCGGTCTGGAGGAGAAGCTTCCCATCGGTTGGCAGTGGGAGATCCTCGACTCGGCTAACGCTGTGACCAAGAAGGAAGGACAGGATTTGCAGGTGCTGTGGATGAACCCGATCGAAGCGGGCGAAACGTGGAATGTATCCTACCGGCTTTACCCATCGATCGGCACTGGATCACCACAGTTGACTGGTACGATCAGCGGTTACGATACGTCCAGCAACCGGGTGAAGGCATCGATCTGCGGCGACCTCGCCATCAAGAAGTAGGATTCGATCGATCGGACGGGCGGTCATCATGGCTGCCCGTCTTTTCTTTTCCCATCGCTTCCCCTAAAACAGAGAGCGTTTTAGCCAGGCCGTGGTGTTCCCTCCGCTCGTGCTCGCTCGGCCCCCTTAACATCCAAAGGAGGAGGGACAGCAGCACGAACCCTCCTAGACCGAGGCCAAGACTACTGCGAAAGCCGATCGAGATGCGAAGCTGCAACGGGATGATCATTAAGGAAAGAGCAACCGCAGGGATGATAGTCATCTGGGTGATATGCCTAACCGCGAAAGCTCTTCTCATCTTGGCCGGGAAGGAGGAGATCGATGCCTCGGTCAGCGCGAAGTCCCATGCCATGATGGCTAGAACAATAGTCACTCCCATTACGTAGACCGATCCTCCGTACAAGACGCTGGCGATCGCGATCCCCGCTTCGATTGCCAATACGACGTTCAGGATTTCCCTCCCTGTTCTGGTCAACAGGATGATGATCCAGACAACACCACAAGCGATAGCCAGCGCTCCTAGAGCCACGGGGCTGCTGCGCAGTGTTGTTGCGGCAAGGAGGGCCGCGGTGATCACTGCCGATAAGAGCGCCGCCAGCTTCATGGTAGCCTCCTTCCCCTGCGGGAGATGGTCCAAGAGATGATGGAGGCAAGCGATCCGGTGATGTCCCACTTGACGACCTCAACGCCGATTCTGGTCAGAGCATCGAAGATCAGTTTGCGGCGCAGAGTGACGATGCGCAGCGCCAGATCGCGCGCTTCGCTCTCCTCTATCTGCGAGAGCTCGTAGGGAAGCATGTCGGGGATGATCATGATGATCCGGTAACCGCGAGCGCGCAACACGCCGAGGACCTCAACATCATGTTCGTCAAGCGCTCCACTTATCATCACAAGTTGAGACCGTGGGGGAAATAAGCGTGTGGGAACAGCACGCAAGTCATCGAACACCTCTTTGTCCGATGTATCGGCGCACGCCAGCGAATCGAGAACCCTCCTCAGTTGAGTCTTCCCATACCCTGGGAAGGTCCAGTTCATGTACTCACCGTAGATGAACAGCCCGACGCTGTTTCCCTGCTTGATGAAGTACTTGGCCATGCTCGCTGCCGCACGCACGGCATACGCAAACGCGTCCTTTTCTCCGACGCAGGGATTGGCCCGCTCGCGCGCATCGAGGAAGACGGTAACATCGGCGATCCTTTCCTGCTCGTACTCGTTGACGATGAGTTCCCGCGTGCGCGCATAGGCCCTCCAGTTGATGCGGCGTATGTCATCGCCCGTTGTGTAGGCATGGCACCCGAAGAAGTCGATTCCGCTCCCGCCGCGGTTGGCACGCACGACGCCGGCGTAGGCGCGGGTCCGCTCCGGTCGGATCTCGATATCAGCGATCGGTTCGGCGGTTGGTACGGCGAGAAACTTTGTTGCTTGCGCGGCGAACGCCTTCTGAGGCGATAGTGTTATCCGCTGCCATGCACTCAGATCGACTCCAGGGAGGCAATGTTCCCCGCGCGGAACACACAGTGTGTACGAGAACGTCGTCTGTTCACCTGCATTCAGAGGCACGAAGTGGGTCGTTTCCCCGTTGGTCACCTCCAGGTTACGCGGGATCCGCTCGGAGATCCCCAGCCAAGGGATGTTCGGACCGGCGTTGGTCACCGTGACCTTAACAACGATCGTCCCGTTTTCAGTGATCCGCTCGGCGCTCAGCTCCCGCGCTATTGTGACCTTCTCAGCATGTGATTTGCGAGCGGAGAGGAGTGCAATCGCGGCGTAGAACAGGAACGGGATCGTCGCTGCCAGGACGCGCCCGTCCCGCACAAGGATGCCGCCGATCATCACCAAGACGACGATCGCGAGGATAGATCCGATCTTCGCTGACTGGGACACGCTCTAGCCCACCTTGGGTACCGGGACGAGGCGAAGGATCTTGTCCACAACGTCGCTTGCCGTGATCCGCTTCGACCACAGGTCGGGGTTGAGGATCAGTCGGTGGGCGAGCGCCGGCTCAGCGAATTCCTTGATGTCATCCGGAAGGACGTAGTCGCGTCCGGCGAGTGCCGCCTGCGCACGGGAGAGCTTCAGTAGGGCAAGCGACCCGCGCGGGCTCGATCCCACGTAGACATCGTTGTCGTTGCGCGTCTTGGTAACGATGGAGACGATGTACTTCTCGATGTCCGGTTCAACAAATATCTCCTCCACCGCGGCACGCATTTCGAGTAGTTTATCGGCATTCGTAATCGGGGAGAGGACGATCTCATCAGTCTTGCGCTCGCGTCGCCGGTTGAGAATCTCCACTTCTCCGTCTTGATCGGGATAGCCGACTGAGAGGCGAACCATAAATCGGTCGAGCTGTGCTTCAGGCAAGGGGAACGTTCCCTCGTACTCGATCGGATTCTGCGTGGCGATGACAATGAACGGCGCGGGAAGAGGGTGCGTATCGCCATCGATCGTCACCTGCGACTCCTGCATTGCTTCGAGCAGCGCTGACTGGGTCTTGGGCGTAGCCCGGTTAATCTCGTCAGCAAGGATGACGTTAGCGAAGATCGGTCCGACGGTGAGACTGAACTGCTCTGTCTTTCGATCGAAAACGTGTGAACCAGTGATGTCACTCGGGAGGAGGTCGGGGGTGAATTGGATTCGCCTAAAATCCATCCCCAATACCTGCGCGAAACTGCGAGCGATGAGTGTCTTTGCTAAGCCCGGATAGTCCTCGAACAGAATATGCGCTCCGGCGAGGATTCCCACCATCACCTTCTGTAGCACATCGTCCTTGCCCACGATCGCCTTACTCACTTCATCGATGATCGCACGGCTCTGTGTTCCTACATCTTTTATGTCCATTTATACCCCCTGATGATAACGTTCGAGAAACGAGACGACATCGCGCAGCCTGGTTTCGAAGGCACGTCCCCTTCCTACCCCGTGGTACTGGCGGCGAAAGTTGAAAAATGCCCGGACTGCATCGTCATCGCACCACTTGAATGATTCAAACCGATTGCGTGCCTCGCGAAGCGGGATCCTCTCACGCTGCGCGATCAACCGCACGCAGAGAGGGACGAGTTTGCTTGCTATATTCCGGCGGGAAAACGGGTGGCGATGGGCTCGTTCAATCGTTTCTGTCAATCGTCTCAAATCGCTGGTAGTTGCCGTGCTGAGGAATATGTACTTCCTTCCTCTCACTCTTCTCTTCGGCGGAGGGAAAGCACGGGTGAGGGCGTACAACACAACTACCGCTCCAGCGATGACGAAGATGATCCACAAAACGAGTTGCGAGAGTCGATGAAGATACCAGCGCAGCACGAGAAACGAGTGAATAAGCGGGGTGACGACAAGGCTCATGAAGACCGCGCGTAGCGGGAAGGCGAAGAGGAAGCTGATAGAAGCGATGATGATGAGGCTCAAAGCAAGGATCATCAGCACCGGCTTGCGCCTCATCGAGCTTCCTCCGTCTGGTACGTGCGTTGGATCGACTGCAGGGAGGCTACAGCCTCATTGACGAAGGCGGCTCCGTTTCTCCCTCCGTAGCGGACCGCCTCGAAGATCGACGTCAGGCGGTCGACGTCATTGTCTTTCATCCCTCGAGCTCGCAAGCGCGACGCGAACTCGCGCGGCGTGAAGTAGGAGTAATTAGGGATTTGCTCGGCCTTGCTCATGATCTCGGTCATCTCCTGATAGCAACGGAGGATCGCTGCGCGCGGATCATCTCCAGCGATGATCCGATGCGCGGCGAGGCCGGCGCTCTTTCCCAATTTACCGAGAAGATCGCCCTTATCCGTAGCGCGAGACTTGATCAGCGGATAGATCCTGAGGAAGAAGAAAAGAACTAACCCGGCCATGACAAGAGATGACCCGACGGCAATCATGATTACCTGCCAGTTCGTGGGCGAGACCGCTGGGACTTCGACGTGGACCTGCTCGACTGGACGCGGCGGACCGGGGGTCATGGTGCTTGCTGCCTGGTGCTGTGGCGACTGCTGCGGTTGTGGAATCTTGTGCACGTGTGCCAGAATCACGAGGATCAACAGGATACCAGCTAGGATGATAGCGAACAGCTTTCGGTGTTTGCTGGAGATGATAAGGAGGAGCAGGGTCCCTGCAGCCCCGAGTATGAGGATTGACTGAATGACAATCCGCACTGCAGCCGCTCCCCAAGCAGGTCCGGAAGGGTTTCCCCCTGCGGCGACATTCCCAAGGTCGGCAAATGGGTTTGGCAATTGCTTTCCTGGAAGGGGGCGGACACCATTAATCCCGGGGATGAGGACCAACAAAACGCCAAACAGAGCGACAAAAACGATGATAAGGAAAATCCTCTGTCTGTTGATTCTGTACATCCTTCTTTCCGACGGCCTTATCAAGCAATTATCTTCGCTTTCCGTGCGTGCTTCAATGTGCAAGCGCAACTTACCATGGCTTGTTGATGATCACTCTCAACCAACCCAGACACGGTCACACTTGTCATTGCCAGCTGTCTGATCGCTGGTCCACGATGATTTGGAAGCTAGATCTTGCGCATTAGCCCGAGTTCTGCAAGCTGCGCATCATCGACCGGCATTGGGGCTTCGGTGAGTGGGCAGATCCCAGCGGTCGTCTTTGGGAAGGCGATCACATCGCGCAGGGATTCCTCACCAGCCATGAGCATCACCAGGCGGTCAACCCCCAGCGCAAACCCGCCGTGGGGTGGTGCTCCGTACTCAAGCGCACGCAGAAAGAACCCGAACCTCTCCTGGGCCCGCTTCTTGGAGATTCCGAGCATGTCGAAGATTCTCTCCTGCAACGCGCGAGAATGGATACGGATGCTCCCACTTCCCATCTCGATTCCATTAAGGACCAGGTCGTAAGCGTCCGAGCGCACCTTGAGCGGAGATTCATCTAAAAGATCCATATCTTCGGAGTGCGGAGAGGTGAAGGGATGGTGCTCGCTTGTTAGGTGACCCTGCTCATCCAGAGCGAACAACGGAAAGTCTGTCACCCACAGGAAGTTCCAGCCTTCACGTGTGATATTCTCTTCCTTGGCGATCGTCAGGCGCAGCTCGCCGAGCCCCTGCTCGATCCCCTTTCCAGCGAGGATGAGGACCAAGTCGCTCTGTTTTGCGTCCAATGACGAAATGATCTTCCTCATGATTGTAGCATCGACGAATTTCGATAGTGGAGAGGAGATCTCATCTTTCACCTTGATGTACGACAATCCCTTGGCTCCAGCCTTCACCGCGATTTCCTGCAGGTGATCGATCTTGGAACGCGAGTACCCAGCGCAACCCTCGGCACAGATCCCCGCCACCTTGCCCCCATCCGCCACTGCCGCTGAAAAGACGCGAAAACCACTGTTCTGCACGATCTGTGAGATGTCGTGTATCTCCATCCCAAAGCGCAGATCTGGCTTGTCCGATCCGTATCGGGAGAGCGCCTCAGCATGTGTCATCTGCGGGAAGGGTGTCGGCAGATCTTCTGAGAGCAAGTCGTGGAACGTGTGCTTAAGCGCACCCTCGATCAGCGAGAAGATTTCGTCCTTGCCACGGGGAAATGAGATCTCCAGGTCGAGTTGCGTGAACTCTGGCTGACGGTCGGCGCGCAGGTCCTCATCGCGGAAGCACTTCACGAGCTGGAAGTATCGATCTATCCCACCGATCATGAAAAGCTGCTTGAAAAGCTGCGGCGATTGCGGCAAAGCATAGAATGATCCTGGCGAGAAGCGGCTTGGAACGAGGAAATCGCGTGCTCCCTCTGGTGTAGACTTGGTTAAGACAGGAGTCTCGATCTCCGTGAAATTGTTGTCCGTGAAGAAGCTGCGCAACCCGTGGAAGACGTGGTGACGCAAATGCAAGTTCCTCTGCATGCGGTCTCGCCTGAGGTCAACGTAGCGGTAACGCAGGCGCGTCTCCTCGGTTGCATCTGACCCATCTCCTTCCACAAGAAACGGAGGTGTCAGCGATCGGTTGAGGATTTGCAGCTTCTGCACCTGGACCTCAATCTCTCCAGTCTGCATCTCCCTATTTATGTTTCCTTCACTGCGAGCACGCACCGTACCTAATGTGCAAATGACATCTTCTCGGTTTAGTGTGTGCCCCTCTGTAAGAGCGGGATCATCGCCGGAGAATAGAAGCTGGACTATGCCGGAGCTGTCGCGCAGATCGACGAACGTTAACCCCCCTAAATCACGGCGGCGTTTCACCCAACCGCACAGGGTCACTTCTTGTCCGATGTCTTTTGCTGACAGGTGGGCACAGTACTCGCTTCTGTTCATGGAACTCTCCTTTGCTGGTGTCGTGTGTGCCCAAGATTATATGGTCTCTTTCGCTGGAGGCAAGACTGATGTATATTGCAGAAGCTTGTATATACATTGCGTGCTATCTATACTCAATCCGCAGAGGGGAGAAAGAGATGAACACGAGAAGCGTACAAGTAACGGGCGGTGGGACGTATTTCGTAACACTTCCCAAAGCGTGGGCAACAGGAATCGGGATCCACCGTGGATCTGAGGTCACGGTTGTGGAAAACGCAACAGGGAGCCTTCTCCTCATGCCTGAAGGCCTGAAAACGGAGAACACCGTACGCCTTTCCCTTGAAGGGAAGGATGCCGTATGGATCCAGCGAGCGATCATCTCTTGTTACGTCACCGGATTTGATGTGATAGAGGCTAATGGAACACGCATTTCTGCTGGGCAGCGCCGCGCAGTGCGGCAAGTTGCTCAATCGCTCGTTGGCCTGGAAATCATGGATGAATCGCAGGACTCGATCGTCTTGCATTGCCTTGTGAGCATGCGTGATTTTGCTGCCGAGACCACATTGCGACGCATTTTTGCCATCACGCAGGCGATGCTCAGTGATGCTGTAAGCGCCTTTCTCGCTCGCGACGCAACTCTGGCAAATGATGTCGTGGATCGAGACATCGAGGCCGATCGTTTGACGCGCGTAATGTCACGTGAACTAGGACTGTTGCTAAGAGACCTGCTCCTAGAAAAGGAGATCGGAATGAGTCGCATTCTGTTTCACGAATACCACGGGGTGGCGAAGATCCTCGAACGGATCGGCGACCACTCTGTACAGATCTCTCGGGCTGTTGCTTCACTCCAAGAACCGATCGATGAAGACACAGCATCGCGCATCGAGCGTTTGGAGAGAAACGCTGAAAAGATCGTCTCGCAGAGCGTGGATGCGTTTCTTAAAGCTGATCTTGCGGGAGCGAACAGTGCACTGAGCGAGCGTGAGCATACGCGCAAATGGGAGGAGGAAGCACAGCTACAGAACGTGGGCAAGAATGCCCTCAGCCTGGCCGTAATCTTCGGCAGCCTTCTACGGGTGAGGGATTACGCGTTCAATATTGCGGAGGCAGCACTCAACATGGGCGTTCCACACCTGCAGAAACAGGACTAGGTCAATTCATCAACAGATGCGTCAGTCTCCCCCGTGCCTGGTCCCTTGAAGAACTTTCTCTTTAGGAGTGCGTGCCAGTCGGTAAAGTCATCTTGCTCGTTGTCATTAGCGATGTGCATCTTAACCATATTCAAGCGCGCCGATAGGTTGTCAAAGTAGTAGATGGCAATAGCCTCGGCGGTCTTCGGTACGATCGCTGCACCGAACTCAAGCTCTCCATGATGGGAGATGATGATGTGCTCCAGTAGCTCAGGGATGTGAGGGTCATCCCAGGAGATCTTCTTTGCCGCATCGCGCACCATATCGCGCCCGAGAAGCAGGTGCCCGAGGAGCTGTCCTTCGAAGCTGTAACGAGGAGCGATCGGTCTTTCCAGTTCTTTTACCTTTCCGATGTCGTGCAGGATTCCTCCAGCCGTCACCATGCCGCGATCGAGGCCAGAGCACGTTTCAGCGTAGCGATAAACCCCATTTGCTACCTCCAATGTGTGTTCCAGTAATCCGCCCAGGTAGGCATGGTGATATTGCACGGCTGCGGGGAACGTACGCAAAGCGTCCTCATTCTCAGTTACTAACAATGTCGTCAATTCTCGAAGTGGTTTTTCGGGGATGCTGGCAATGAGACCCGTAAGCTCGCTCCACATCTCCTCTGGATCGCGAGCGCTTGCGGGAACCAGGAGCCCGGGGTCGAAGCCGCTGATCTTCCCCTGTTCCTTTTCGTACGTCTCCATGCGGCGGATCGATTCGATGATGATCTGTAGCGTGTTGCGATACGTCTCGCTGCGTCCCTCGACGAAGACGAAGTCTCCCTCCTCAAACTGCGAAGCGAAACGCTGCGTCGCATCCGCCCACGCACGTGCAGGGATTGTACCTGATTTATCGGCCAGGAGGATCTCCAGGTATGCATCGCCCGTACGTGTGACGCGTTGCGTCTTCTGCTTGGCGAGGAAACACTGAGAGATCCGTTGTCCGGGTCGCATATCCTTAATAAAGACGTGTATCAGCGAGTAGGGTATCTCTCCATGCAGATGTTGCGAAAGCTTCTCAGCACACATGCTTCCTCCCTATTGACGCTTCCGGCACACTTGTTCCATCATTGTGAGAGATAATCCTCTGCAGGCAAAGAACCTCGCTTCTCTTCATCCTCCGTCGCTTCTTGTCCCATGCTCTATCGGTTGCTTTGCGTCGGAGGATTGAAGTGTGGGCGCGGTAAGCGCGATTCCTGCATCCTGCAAGAGCGAGACCATCTTATCGAGATCGGTGAATGTTCCGATCCTCGCGTAGACGACCTTCCCCGTCGCATCGATGAAGACGCTGAAGGGAAACGCAACAATGCGTCTCTTGTCTCGCGGGCGAGGCGGTTGGTACAGCTTGGAGATGATCTCCGCTTCGTCGTACAAGACGAGGAAATCGACTCCCTTTTTCTCCAGAGCAGCGAGCGCTTTCTCCTGTGAGTTCCCCGCACAGATTGTAATTAAGCTTATCTGGTCAGCATATTCCTGCTTGAACTGCTCGAGTACTGGGAACTCATACGTGCATGCTCCACACCAGGTCGTCCAGAAGTTTATGACGATGGGGTGACCGATGAAGTCAGACAACTGGTGTTGCACCCCGGAAAGGTCAGGAAGGGCGAACTGAGGTGCCTGAGTCCCCACGATGGGAAAGTCTGTCGCTAGTGCCTGTGCCGACAACAAAGACGCGGCCAGCAACACCATTAACGCAAAATACTTCACCGTTACCGTTGCTCCTTGTGCTAAATGCCCTGCGTATGCGAAACTTGTCGTCTAATTGTTGCTACTTGCCTTCGATTTTCCACACGCCTTCGGCGGTGTTACCAGTGGGAAGTTATCCTGATCACCTTTACTTCGTATTACATAAGGAGAATCCCAAATCCCATCATTGTTAGCGTCGATCGCCTTCCAATCGGACCAGTAGTTTCCTCTTCCATCCTTGTCCCAACTATTGACACCAACCGAGTGAGCGTTGTGGGTGTTGTCCACGAAGGCATTGTTGTAGAGGAGGTTCCCTTCCGCTCCCAGGTCGAGATAGGCCCCCATGTGGTTTGAAGAAATCTCGTTTCCGACAATGTCTGAGTTGTTCGACGCGTCGAGCCAGATTGCGGTGTCGTTCTTCAGAAGGGTATTTTGCAGAATCTGATTGTCGTGTGAAAAATAGAGGTGAATCCCATCGGTATTGGCACTCAGCGTGCATCCCTTGATCAGGTCAGCCGAAGCAAAGTTAAGAGCTATCCCTATCCAGTTTCCGGAAATCTCACAATCCCTGACGGTTCCATTTTCGACGTAACTCAAGAAAATTCCCGCCTGCGATGCACCGCTGATCTTAACGTTTCGTATGACAAAGTACCTGTCTGTACGATGGATGCTGATCGCGTAACGACTGTAGCCGGCGTCGATTTTCCAGCCGGAGATGATGTATGGATCGTCCACCTTTCCCGAACCGGCGACTACCCCGTTTTCAGGTGTAAACTCGTAGTTGCTCCCGATGACAATCGGAGCGTGATCGGACAACGCAGTATCGGCTGCTACAGCGACCAATCCGGCAAACAGGACAAACACACAAGCCACGCCCACGAGGGCACGTATTCTCATTGCTCATCACCCCTTTATCGATCTTTAGACAGATAACTTATGATACCAGGTTTGTCTGCCGATGTGAAGTCCCAATCCGTAATGCCCTCTCCTGTGATGTCATCGCCTGTGGCGAATTGCGTCCCACAGAGCGACAGGAACGGTTTTCTGGCGGAAGACAAAGACGAGTAGGCCTCCTGCGATAAAACCTCCGATATGAGCAAAGAAGGCAACACCTCCGCCAGATGTGCCAACGGATCCTGCCCCGCTTACCACCTGAAACAGGAACCAGAGTCCAAGGAGGAGTGCTGCTGGGATGGGAATCAGCCGGATGAAAAAGAAGATTGGAACAAGGGTGAGGATGCGGGAATAGGGATATAGCATGAAGTACGCAGCGAGAACACCAGCAATTGCCCCGGATGCCCCGATCTGAGGAACGGCGCTGTGCACAGAGAGTGCACTCTGAGTTGCCGTGGCGATGAGACCACACAGCAGATAGAAGGCGAGGAACCTCCCGTGCCCCATCGCGTCCTCTACGTTGTCACCGAATATCCACAGGTAGAGCATGTTCCCCAGAATGTGGAGCAGCCCGCCGTGGATAAACATCGCGCTGAACAGCGTGATCCACAACGGAAGAGGGATCCTCGGCGGAAGGTCCTTCCCCGAGAAGAACTCACCAGGAATGAACCCGTATGAGAAGACAAACGCGTTGCGTGGTGAGATCCTTATGTACGACACCGGTCGCTTCAGATCGGCAAAATTGAGATGGTATGTCTGCCAAGATGAGACATTAAGCGTCAGCGTTTCTTGCGGGCTCCTGGTCAGTTGATAGGAGAATACCAGCAAGTTGATAATGATCAGGGCGACCGTCACGGCGGGGAAAGTCCTGCTCCTGCGATAGTCTTTTAGCGGGATCATAGTCGTATGATACATTCCGCTTGTTCGGTGCTACAAGCATACTTGTCTGCGGCAAGTCGTGGTAGCGAGATGGCTGATACAACCTTGCGCAATGCAGAGGCAAGACTTGATCAAAACGGCGGTTTGTATTGGTCGTAGAGGAATATGTATCATAGATCAAGGTGATGCATTTTGGCGCATGCGTGGCGTCGAAAGTATGTAACTGTGTTTAAAAGGAGGATTCATGGAGCTTCTCAAACATTTGAGCGAAGCAGCTGGTGTACCCGGTCACGAGGGAGCGATCCGAGGCATCATTACGGAGACATTGGAGGATAGAGCGGAGACGATTAAGACGGATCACCTGGGGAATCTCATTGCTCACATTCCTGGCGATGGCCCAGTAGTGATGATCGCTGCACACATGGATGAGATCGGCTTTATTGTCAGCTACATCGAGAAAGATACGGGCTTCTTGCGGATACACCCACTTGGCGGCTTCGATGTGAAGACGCTGATTTCCCAGCGGGTTGTAGTACACACGGAATCGGGTGACCTGGTCGGGTGCATCGGCGCCAAGCCGATTCACATCATGACCGCCGAGGAGCGGAAAAAGCTTCCAGAGATGAAGGACCTGTTCGTCGATTTGGGCCTAAAGGAAGACCGGGTGCGGGAGCTGGTGGCGATCGGTGACATGGTCACAATGCGTCAAGATTTCCTCGTTGGGGAGGAGATAGTTACCGGGAAGGCACTGGATGATCGTGCTGGCCTGTATATTGGTATTGAGGCGATCAAGCGAGCGAAGGAGCTGGACTGCGATCTGTACCTTGTCGGTACGACACAGGAAGAGGTGGGATTGCGTGGCGCGCAGGTCGCCGGGTTCACGGTTCACCCCGACATTGCGATCGCACTCGATACGACACTGGCGGTGGACATGCCCGGAGTTCCTGGAGCACAGCAGGTGACGAAGCTTGGAGGCGGCGTGGCAATAAAGATCGCTGACAGTTCGTCTATATCACATGTGGGGCTCGTGCGAGCGATGAAGAAACTGGCGAAAGATCGAAAGATCGCCTATCAGATGGAGATCCTTCCTCGGGGCGGCACAGACGCTGGGGCGATGCAGCGGGCACGCTCGGGCTCGGCGGCGATTACTCTGTCGCTACCCTCGCGCTACGTGCACTCTGTTGTGGAAATGGCGCACCAGGACGATATCGAAGCTGCGATCTCTCTGTTGGCAGCGTTCCTGGAAACGGCAAGTAGCGTTGATCTGAGCGCAGGATAGCTATGGCACGCACACTCTTTCATAACTTTGATCTTGTAGCAACAATGGATGGAGACCGACGCGAGATCCGCGGAGGGAGCATACTCGTCGACGGCAATGTCATCAGTGCCGTGTCAGGCGGTGAAGTTGCTATGAGTGCTGATCAAGTGATCGAAGGGCGCGGGAAGATTCTCCTTCCTGGATTCATCAACACGCACCATCACCTCTACCAGACGCTCTTTCGCAATGTCCCCGGTGCTTCAAATAGTAAGTTGTTCGATTGGCTTGTCTTTCTGTATGAAAAGTGGAAGGGGATCGACGACGAGGCAGTCCGCATCAGCGCGGCGATAGGGTGCAGCGAGCTTCTCCTCTCGGGGGCGACAACGACGTCCGATCACTTCTACCTCTTCCCGCATGGCCACCCGAAGATCTTCGATGCTGAAGTTGTAGGAGGGATGATGACTGGGATTCGCTTTCATCCCTGCCGTGGATCCATGTCACTATCCAAGAAGGACGGTGGCCTCCCACCGGACAGCGTTGTGCAGACCGAAGACGAGATAGTGGGTGATTGCCAAAGGGTTATCGAACGCTACCATGACCCGAGTCGCTTCTCCATGCTGCGTGTTGCCCTCGCGCCTTGCTCTCCGTTCTCTGTAACCCCTGATTTGATGCGCGAATCGACGAAACTTGCCGACGAGTACAATGTGCTGCTGCACACGCACCTTGCGGAGACGATGGACGAAGAGGAGTTCTGCCTACAGAGCTTCGGCGCTCGGCCGGTCGACTACATGGAAGAGCTCGGTTGGCTGCGAGGTGACGCGTGGTTTGCGCACCTTGTCCATGTGAGCGATAAGGACATCGAGAAAATGGCTGCGGCTGAAGTTGGTCTTGCCCACTGTCCAAGCTCGAACATGACCCTCGGATCAGGGATCGCCCCGGTTGTGCCGATGGCAAAGACCGCGATGCAGATTGGGATCGGGGTGGATGGCTCAGCGAGCAACGATACGTCTAACATGATCCGTGAGGTGCGCCAGGCGATGCTTCTGCAAAGGGTGCGCTACGGGGCCGAATCTTTCTCCGCGCGCGACGCCCTCTATCTCGCGACGATGGGAGGGGCAAGAGTGCTCCATCGGGAGGACGAGATCGGGTCGATCGAGGTTGGCAAAGCCGCTGATCTGATCACCTTTGACATGGGTGGAATCGAGTACGCTGGCGGGCAGTCAGATCCTCTTGCAGCGATCGTGCACTGTGGTGCTGAACACATCGATACAGCCATGGTGAACGGGGAAGTCCGTGTCCGTGATGGACACTTGGTCGATGAATCTCTCTATCGCCTGATCCCACGCCACAACAAGATCTCACTTGATTTGATCAGTAGATCATGAGGGTCAGCCTAGAGGTTTCCTTCTCCTTCAAAAGCGACATTGACGGTGGATCTGTCCTTGTCGAATTGGCGGAGGGGGCGGATGTGATGACCGCGCTACGCGCCCTTGCTCGGCTGTACCCGCCGGTCGCTTCGCGGATCTTTGCGCCAGAAGGTGGAGTTAGACCATACATTAATGTGCTCAAGAGAGCCTGTCCGACAAACCAATTTGCACATTTAGTACCAGATGAATATAGTATCTTCATCTAATGGAGATGGAGGTACGTGTGATGGCATACAACTTTCTACCATATGATGAGCAGCAGCTGTATCT
>JALTFO010000159.1 GCA_027007005.1 Candidatus Bipolaricaulota bacterium
AGACTGGTTTGCTCTATTCACGCGAGGGCAACGGCTTCAATCGCTCCCACTTGCGAGTTGACCTCTCCCATACACACGACTCTCTCTCATGGCGTAGATCAACAGGCTGTTAAGCATGGCACAGTCCTGCCGGTACAAAGGATGCAATGTTCCAGCCGAGGCCGGCGGCAAGTTCTGCATCTTTCATAGTCCAAGGGAGCTGCGGTGAAAAAGTTGCACCGGGTAAAGCGTTAAGAGCAAGCGGGTGAGAGTGGTAAGATCATCTCGAGGCTTGGGAGTAAATCGCAATGTCCATCGGCAAGTTGCAATGCAGGTATGCGCTCTAAAACCAATGCTCAAGGGCCACTGTTAACGGAGTGCAGACAGAAGAAACTCCTCTCGACGTCACATCGGCTCCCCGCCATATTTTCGCTAAGAGCCGCGTAGAAGAGATTCTCAATTTACAATCGAAGAAGGGTAAGGGGAAGCCGTATCAGGTGAAGTAGGTGCGTGGAGTAATCCTGAAGTACAATCTGACGTTGTAGGATTGATAGGGTGCCGGTGTCTTCCGCTGGAACGATCTGCATTACACAAATGCCGCAAAGCGGGCGGCACGCGGTGTGTTGAAGGAAAGGGGGCCATTGATAGCGGGTGGAGAGGACAGTATAATGTCAGAAATAACGATCGATATTTCTGACAATAACGAGCTATGAAAACTAAGAATCCTATTGCTGACAAGATCCTCTCTAGGCTGCGTACCAAACGTGGGCCTGTTCCAACGCGTGACTTCCTTAACCTGGGCAACCGCGCGGCTGTGGATAAAGCACTGTCGCGCTTAGCGCAAAAAGGAAAGATCCGGAGGATTCAACGAGGGTTGTACGATCTACCGAGAAAGAGTAAATTGCTGAATAAACCGATGATGCCATCTCCCGATGAGCTGGTCCGCGCATGGGCAAAGAACAATGGCCTAAAGGTGGTGCCATCAGGGGCGAGTGCCGCGAATGCGCTCGGTCTTTCGACGCAGGTGCCTGCGAAGATTATCTACTACACCAATGGGCGAACTCAAACCCTCAAGCTTGGGCCATACAAGGTTCATCTCCTCAACAGAGGGCCGAAGACGACGGACGTGAGTGGCCGGACGGCCCCGCTTGTTCTGCAAGCTTTGCGGCATATCGGGCGCGACGGCGTGCGCCCCGAGGTTGTTTATCGGTTGCAAGCGACCCTTTCACAAAAGGATAAAGCTGAGCTCAAGCGGAATCTGCACCGCACTGCTGCTTGGATGCACCCAGTGATCAAGGAGATTATTGGAAAGGACACGCGCTACTAATGGATCATATCGCCAAACTACCAGCAACTGAACGGGCAGACTTGTTTCGGCAGTCATTTGCGATTCTTCGTCCGGATCGATGCTCTGGACAAGGCATGTGCGGAAGTGATCCGAGAGTCGCTACTCAGGGCGGCACACTACAACTTTGGGAACGAGTCCTAAACCTTCCACCTGCGCGGGCAACCGGCTATACTGGCGATTGGGTGATTCAAGTTTGGGACGTAAGGATAAGCACAAGAGGCATCGGGTAGGAAGGGCCTTTCTTTGGGCCATTTTTCTGATCCTCTTACTTTCTTGTACGTCCTCGGACTCCAAGTGGCTCTACGGACCGCTCGCTGATCTTCCTGTGCATCCGATCTCAAATAAGCTCTTTACGCCGGGTGAGCTTGCCCGGGGTATCTGGAGCGCCATCTTCCACAGGGGTGAGCCTTCGCCCCCCGAATTCGAGCGCTTCACGACCGCCGAGGCTCCGTCTCCCATCTCTCACGTCCCGATCCCTCAACACCCGTTCATGGCCGCTGGGCGGGGGAACAACATGCACTGCGATGCTTACATGAGCGATACCTATGAGGCGCCAGGCCCCATCGGACCGCGCATGAGCGTCTCCTCAAGGACGCAAGGCTTCGGTGGCTACGGGACGGTGACCTTCGATAGGCGCGGACGAATCGTCGCGGTCTACAGCAACGGACGCGGCTTCAAGCTCGAACTCATGAACCCTGTGACGCTTGAAGAGCTTGCATCCTATCGCCTTTCGGGCCGTCCCTGGTACTGGATATTCCAGGGGATCCCGCCGTGGAAGTACATCGGCGCGGGGACGTACTTCTACTTGGATAATCAGGACAGGGCGGTCGTTCCAACGACGAGGAACACGATCCAGGTGATCCAAACCCCGGAGGGAGACGGCG
>JALTFO010000160.1:0-4151 GCA_027007005.1 Candidatus Bipolaricaulota bacterium
TGGGCTTGGGTATCGCGATGAGAAGACTGGCGAATTGACCCACCACTTCTGGGCAAAGGCAAAGGCTATTGAACACGGGCCATACACTATCCTTTGGATGGCCTACCAGACGAAAGAACAGTTGTTCGATCTTCTTGGCCTGATCAAGAACCTTGGAGATCAGGTTAACTCAATTGAGTTGTGTGAACCAACGGGGATACAGATGCAGGACCTTCTCGATCATCCTTTTCGGTCGCGCCGCATCACGGAAGGTTCGAAACACGAGAACAAAATCTTCTCCGCGGCATATTGGCAGGCGCGCATCCTTGACCTTCCTGGGTGTCTTGAACAAACGCACTTTGATAGAGAGGCTGTGCGCTTCAACCTCGTGCTTACCGATCCGATCGAGCGCTTCCTCGACGATACCAGCGATTGGTGCGGCATAGCCGGGGATTACGTGATTCAGCTCGGGGAGGAGTCTTTCGCTAGTCCGGGCCAAGATGAGACTCTACCAACCCTGAACGCGTCGGTCAACGCCTTCACACGACTGTGGCTCGGGGTGCGCCCGGCAAGCGTTCTTGCTTGGAGCGATGATCTATCTGGGCCTCAGGAACTTTTGGCTAGGCTCGACACGATCCTCTGTTTACCGTCGCCACAGGTAGACTGGGACTTCTAGGGCGAAGACCGCTTTCCCGAGTTGTTCGGTGCTTTGATCGGGTTCTTGTCTCTCTCTGGATGCTACGTTAGGCCCGCGAAAACGCACTTGGAGTGCATAATCATGCAAGGTGCAGTTCACCAGCAGGTTATGCTTCTATTGTTGGATAGCATTTTATATGATGATTCTGTCGGAGCACAGCAAGAATTCAGGGGGCATCGCATGAAAGTATCAAAGACGCGTTTGACGGTCGATCTGCCCGAAGAGTTGGAGAGCTCTGACTGGGGGGAGGCCTTGCAGGTCGGTGAAGGTCAGGGATATTGAAATCTGAAGTGAACCCCTTATCAGCATCACCCGCTCTTCGCTCCTCAGAACCTCATAAAGGTTGATCTGTGCTGACGAAGTGGGCCGGCAACGATTCGGTCGAATCCTGTAACGCATTGTGCAAGGAACTTTCAAAATGCCTGCCTGCGACGTAGAATTATGCATGCCAAAAGAAGCATATCTTAGAAATTACGGAGGCTCAGTGATGAAGACAGACGTATTGGTGATCGGTGGAAGCGCAGCAGGGATCGTTGCTGCAACAGTGGGTAAGTCGTGTTACCCGGATAAGGAGTTTCTTGTTCTGCGTGACACAAAGCAAACGATAGTCCCATGCGGGATTCCGTATATCTTCGGCTCACTTGAGAGCAGCGACAAAGACCTTGTCCCCGATGCAGTTTTCAGCAAGGCGGGGATTGAGTATAAGGTCTCGCGTGCAACCGAGATTGACGCTAAGAGCAAAGTCTGTCGCACGGAAGACGGGGAAGAGATATCCTACGATAAGTTGGTCCTGGCAACCGGATCAAAGCCGCGTATTCCTTCTTGGCTCCCGGGAACGGATCTGGAGAACGTGTTCACCATCCCCAAGGACAAGGAAATCCTGGATCGCACCCTTGCCAAGCTGCAGGGATGCAAGAAGATCGTAACGATCGGCGGCGGTTTCATCGGCGTTGAGGTTTCCGACGAGCTTAACAAGCTGGGGAAGGATGTAACGATAGTAGAGGTCTTACCACATGTGTTGGGCCTAGCTTTCGATCCAGAGATCGCCGAGCAGGCGGGAGAGCTGCTTGTTAAGCGAGGTGTGAAACTCAGAACCGGCGTTGGAGCGGCGAAGATCCTCGGGAACGGAAAGGTCACCGGTGTTGAGCTCGTGAACGGAGAGTCGATAGATGCCGATGCGGTCATCCTTTCTATGGGCTACGACCCGAATACCGACCTTGCCCGGCAAGCAGGGCTATCCCTAAACTCAAACGGCTGTATCCGCGTCGATGAGTACATGCGCACTGAAACTCCAGACATCTTCGCTGTTGGCGACTGCGCCGAGAAACGTGATTTTGTAACACGAAAGTTGACAAGGGTTATGCTCGCCTCTACTGCATCGTCCGAGGCGCGCGTTGCCGGGACGAATTTGTACCAGTTGTCTGTTGTGAAGACGTTCAGTGGCACGATCTCCATCTTTGCTACAGCCATCGGCGAGACAGGATTCGGCGTTGCTGGGCTGACCGAGGCGGCCGCCAATAGAGAGGGATTTAACATCACAACAGGAACCTTCACCGGTGTAGATAGGCACCCCGGCACAATGCCAGGAACGCACTCCCAGTACGTCAAGTTGATCGTTGGTAAGACGTCAGGAGTGATCCTAGGCGGAGAGGTTGTCGCTGGCACAAGTACAGGTGAGTTGACAAACTTCATCGGCCTCGCTATTCAGGCAAAGATTCCCATCAGCGCCCTGTTTGCAGCACAGATAGGTACGCACCCGCTCCTCACAGCTCCTCCCACTGCATACCCGGTTATCAAAGCAGCGGAATCGATCATGCGCGGGTGCGGACGATAGGAGGGACCGGTATTCACCACGAAGTACACGAAGCTCGCGATTGCCAAATCTCACTCTTCGTGTCCTTCGTGCACTTCGTGGTAAGTTGTCTTGCTCAGACTGGCCGCTATAATAATGTTGGCCACTACTTGGCTAGGTACGGCGCAATCGTTGCATCGTCGATCTTGTCGGGGTAGCCGCTGTACCGGATCACGCCGTAGCGATCGATCAACAGCGTGTGTGGCACCCCGTGCACGTTGTACACATCAGACGGACGCTCATCGACGCCGTCGGGCTGATAGAGCGAGATGAAGTCGGTGTACCCCTCTTTAGCGAAGAAATCCTGAGCATCCTGCCACGCGTGGTTGACGACTACAGTGATCACAACTAATCCTTGACCTCCGAAGCGCGTCAACAAGTCCTGCAGGTGCGGCATTGATGCTCGGCAATGCGGACAGGTAGTGCGCCAGAACTCCAGAACGACAACCTTTCCCAAGTAGTTAGTTAAGCTGTGCTGCAGTCCATCGAATCCCGGCAGGGTGAACAAGGGTGCTGCTTGCCCTTCTTTCAGGCCAGGCTTTACGTTCGCCCGCTGATAGACTTTGCCGTCGCTCTGATCTCCTCCCGCAGGAGTCACTGGAGCGACGCTCCCGTTGGAGATGGCGATCGTCTTCTTGAAGCTGCCTGCGTCGCCATCGTTATCAAAGACCATTAGGGTCACTTCGTACTGGCCAGGTCCGGCGTACGTGTGCTCCTTCGTGAGGCCTGATCCGCTGAACCCGTCCCCAAATACCCATTGGTAGGAGACGATGCTCCCGTCGGAATCCTGTGATGCGGAGGCATCAAACAGCACCGAGTACGCACCACTCTCTCCCACCGACATTGAGAAGCTCGCTGTGGGAGGGTTGTTCGCTAACACAACTGTAGAAAGAGAAATAACAACCAAGAAAAATGCCAAACAGCTAAAGAAGCTTCCTTTTCTCACACACATCACCTCGCTTTTGATCACAATACATAGACAAGGGCAGCGGATCTGTCCACCACCGCCCTCAGTCCGTCTCTCTTTTCCTCACGCATGCAACGTTGCAGACCTGTCTGCGTGCTGACACGCACAGGCATACAAGCTGCAACCCTACATCCTCATGTAGTCTTTTCTCCCTCTTGCCCTTCCGTTACTTCTTTCCTCTGCGAGAGAATTCCTTTCTCATTGCTCGTCACTCGTGACTCATCACTCGCGACTCGTCACTTGTGACTCATCACTGTTTCACTTCTTCGCGCGCAGGGCCTTAAGGATTCGCTCCGGCGTGAACGGTGTTTTCGTCAACCGTACGCCAACAGCGTCGTAGATCGCGTTGGCGAGTGTTGGGATCGGTGCGTTGATTCCAATCTCGGCGATTGACTTTGCTCCAAGCGGCCCGGTAGGTTCGTAAGAATCAACGAGGATCACATCGAGCGGTGGCATGTCGAGCATCCCCAGGATCTTGTAGTCGAACAGGTTGGGGTTGCGCACGCCACCGGTCGGGCTGAACTGCATCTCCTCGGTGAGTGCGTAGCCGATACCGTTGGCGATCGCTCCTTCCACCTGCCCCTCGGCCATCTTCGGATTGATCACCGTGCCACAGTCGGCAGCAACAACGTAGTTCAATATCTTCAGTTCGCCCG
>JALTFO010000160.1:4161-21248 GCA_027007005.1 Candidatus Bipolaricaulota bacterium
GTCTCCGTGTTCACAGCGATCTCGGCGAAGCTGGCCATGAACGGCGGAGGGGACTGGTGCATCAATCCGGAGGCGGTGGCACCGATCTGGAACTGATCCTTGATGTACATCGCTTGCTCACAGACCTTGGTAAGCGTCACGCTCTTTCCATCAGGCGTGCGCACTTGTCCGTCCGCAACGGTGAGCTGCGACCGATCGACCTCTAACATCTCTGAAGCCACATCGATGATCTGTTCACGCACCTTCTCCGCCGTGCGCTTGACCGCCGTGCCGGAGACGTAGGTAGTCGAGGAGGCATAGGCTCCCACATCGAACGGCGTCATGTCGGTGTCCGAGGAGTATACGATGATCTTTTCGAGCGGCACGCCGAGGACCTCGGCCGCTATCTGTCCGAGGATCGTGTCCGACCCAGTTCCCAGGTCAGTAGCCCCAATGAGGAGGTTGAACGATCCATCCTCGTTCATCTTGATCGTCGCTGCGCCCATGTCGATTTCCGGAATCCCCGATCCCTGCATGTGCACCGACATGCCAACGCCGTGCACCCACGAGCCCTCGCGAATCTTCTTTCCGTGCTTCTCCGCCCAGCCGATTCGCTGGGTACCGACATCGATGCACTTTTCAAGCTCGCAACTATCGATTACCTGCTCCACCCCTTCGCGCCCCTCGCCGAGCTTGACGAATATCGGCGATGTTTCGCCCTCGCGGATGTGGTTGATGCGCCGCAACTGAACAGGATCCATGCCCAGCTTCTCCGCCAGCTCATCCATCGCGGTTTCGAGCGGGAAGTAGCCCTGTGTTGCTCCGTAGCCACGGTAGGCACCGGAAACGGGGAGGTTCGTGTACACGGCCTTCCCGTAGAAGTGCACGTTCGGCGCCTTGTTGTACAACGGAAGCGTCTTCGATCCAGTGTTAGAAAGGACCGTCAGGCCGTGGCTCCCGTAGGCCCCGGTGTTGGAGATCCCCTCCATCTCAAGCGCGTTCAGCATGCCGTCTTTTCTTGCTCCTAGCTTCACTCGCACCCGCATCGGGTGGCGTGTGCGTGAGGAGACGAACTCCTCTGCGCGCGTCATCTCAATCAGTGCCGGGCGACGCGTGCGCAGGGTGATAAGGGCGGCAACCACTTCCAGGATGATCTCCTGCTTCGTGCCAAACCCTCCGCCAACCCGCGGCTTGATCACACGGATCTTATGCACGGGAATTCCCAGCGCGTAGGCGACAATCCGTCGAACGTGAAACGGAACCTGTGTGCTCGTACGCAAGACCAAGCGATCGTCCGGAGCAAGGTAGCTGAGGACGATATGAGTCTCGATCGGCGTGTGCTGTGCGTACTGAGTCTCGCAGGTAGTCTCCACGATCACGTCCGATTCCGCAAAGCCGCGCTGAACATCACCGGCTAAGATGTCGATGTTAGCCACGACGTTGTGCTTGGCGTCATAGATCCCTCTTGAATCATCCTCATTGTGAACGATCGGCGCATTCTCCGCCTGCGACTCGTCGATCGACAGGACAGCAGGCAGCTTTTCGTAGGTCACCTTTATCTTCTTCAGCGCCGATTCAGCGATCTCCGGCGTCTCCGCGGCGACAGCGGCAACGCGATCACCGACGAAGCGTACCACTGTATCGAACATCCGCGTGTCGTACGGAGAGGGCTCGGGAAACCCCTGCCCAGCGGTCGTGTAGCGGGTGCTTGGCGTGTTCTTGTGCGTCAACACCAGGGCAACACCGGGCATCGCTTCGGCTTCGCTCGTGTCGATGGAAACGATCTTCGCGTGCGCGTGCGGGCTGCGCAGGATCTTCACGTGCAGCGTGCCCGGCAGGTCGATGTCTGCGGTGAAGACCGGTTTGCCGGTGACCAGCCCGCGGCCGTCAACCTTTAGCTCACTCTTGCCAACGGTGGCGAAATCTTCTCTCTTCTTCTCTTCCATCACTTCGCCTCCTTCGTCAACAGCTTGGCCGCTGTCTTCACCGCTTTCATCTGCTTGACGTATCCGGTGCAGCGACAGAGGTTCCCCGAGAGGGCTTCTTTGATCTCAAGCGCACTCGGATCGGGGTTGTGGCTCAACAGGTCGTAGGTCGCCATCTCCATCCCTGGGGTGCAATAGCCGCACTGCACCGCTCCCTCTTCCAGGAACGCCTCCTGAATTGGATGGAGCTTCCCTCCATCCTCCAATCCCTCTGCAGTGAGGACCGTGCCTTTGTCTGCCTTGGCGGCAAAGACTATGCACGAGGTGACCGCGCGCCCGTTTAGCACTACCGTGCACGCGCCACAGTCGCCCGATTCGCACCCCTTCTTCACGCTCTTGTACCCCTCGCGTCGCAGCAGCTCCAGGAGCGTCTCTCCCGGGCTCACCGCAAACTCACGCTTCTCCCCGTTGATAGTAAGAGTAATATCGATCATCGTCATGCCTTCACCTTCCCCGCGATCTCATGCAGGCAGTGCTTCACTCCGGCGTAGACCAGATCCTTGCGGTACCCACCGCTCGCTCGCCGATCGTCCGCGGTCTGCGTCGTGTCACGCGCGACGTGTGCAGCGTTCTCAATCGAGGCTTCGCTCAGCGTTTCTCCGCGTAGCGCTGCTTCAACTTCAGGAAGGCGCACACCGAGATGGGGTGTGCCCCCAGCGGCTATACGCCCCTCGCTGCAGCGCCCCCCGTCCACGTGCAGGTAGCAGGCGCAGTTTAGGAGGGCGATGTCATAAGCGGTGCGACTGAACTTCTGGAACGCCGCGTAGTCGCCAGGAACGGTGACAGGAATTGTTACCGCTGTTAAGATCTGATCGGTGAACTCCTCACGCGATCTGTACAGATCTGCAAGAGCGAGCGTTTGATACTCGCCATCGTAAAGCGACACTCGCGCATCAAGCACGAGAAAGAGCGGAATCACATCCGACCACGAGTGCGCGCTTGCAAGCGTCCCACCGATCGTCGCAATGTTTCGCAACAGGGGCGAGCCGACCTTGCGCATCATCTCCACAATCACACCGCCGCAGACCTTCGCCACGGACTTGTTCTCCAATACATCATTTAGCGTTGCTGTTGCACCAATCACTGTCCCATCGGGCCGTTCCTCGATCGAGGAAAGATTGAGGCTACAAAGGTCAATGAGCGTCGTCACATCGCTTGAAAGAGTACGAGCGACGTCCGCTCCGCCTCCCACATAGCGGGCCGACTTCCCGCCATCGCGCAACAGGCTCAGCGCCTCCTCCGGCGTCGATGGCCGGAGATAGTTCGTAACTTGACTGCGAGACACGATTCCCTCCTTACTTCACACTTGCCACATTGACCGCAAAAGACTGATCCAGACTGTTGGCTCCAATACTGTACACGCAAGGCAGAAGGTAAATCAACCGCTCAAGCCAGATTGCAGATATGAATTGACATATCGACTGTGCCATATCATGTTGCAGATGCTGGATAACGTATGCCATAATACGCATAGAACTGTGGAGTGAACGAGGGGTGTGATCGCATTGAGGAAGATAGAGAGCTTTGGCGCTAGCTGCCCGATGGGCTGCCCTACTTGCCGAACACCGAATGACACCATTATGCAGGCTATCAACGAGCTCGGGCTTCACGTGCGTCTTGTCAATTCCAACGACATCGGCGAGGCGCAGGAGCGCGGAGTGACACGATTACCCGCTCTGGTTGTAGATGGCAAAGTAAAGGCTCAGGGGAAGACGCTGAGCGTGGAAGAGATCAAGAAGATCTTGCGCGAAACCGAAGGTACAAAGAATCAAGCAACAGGAGGAGAAGAATGAAGAGAATTGTCGTAAGCCTTGCGCTGTTGGTAATGTTGAGCGGAGTTGCTGCCCTCGCTACGCCGCAGATAGCGGTTGATAACAACGTCTATGATTTCGGTACGGTCCTGGCAGGGGTTGTCGTCACGCACACCTTTGTTCTCACCAACGCTGGTGATCAGACGCTGGCTATAGCGAGCGTACGCACGAGCTGTGGGTGCACAACGACGGATCTAGTCAAGAAGAGCCTCGCGCCGGGCGAGTCGGTGAGGCTCGATGCCGTATTCGACACCCTAGACTACGGTGGACGAACTGTCACCAAGATGATCTACGTCCAGTCGAACGACCCTGCTACCCCAAAGCTGGTCCTGCAGTTGAAGGGAACAGTGAACAAGGCGCAGCAGTACAATATCGCCTGCGGAGACCTAAACTACCTGTTCTACCTCCTCGTTGACCTGCGTGATCCCGACGTTTATGCCGCAGCGCACCTACTCGGCGCGATCAACATCCCATACGCTACACTGAGCGACTGGACGGACCGGCTCCCCAAGGGTGTGCTGATCATCCTCTACGATCAGGACGGAGTGTTGAGCGATCAGGCAGCACAGATGCTCAACAAGAAAGGATTTCCCGAGGCAAAGAGCCTCCTCGGCGGGCTAAACGAGTGGCAGAGAACGTTCAAGGACAAGTTCATGTTCACCGCCAGCAACTGACTTGTCGAGCTTCTCTAAATGAATGTGATGGGCGCCGCACGTGATATGCGGCGCCCTTTCTTTCTGATCGAAGCGACACTTCGCCCTGCACTCGCTTCCTGCTCTCTTAACGAAGGCTGCAAACAATCCTTTGAAGACAGAGTTGTCGCTCCACAGGGTCATCAACACCAGTAAAACAATAGCGGCACTGATGACGGGTACGCTTCAGCCCTCACATACCTGTGATGTCAGGGCTCAAGGCTCGCTTATCAGCACAATATTCGTCATGTGCATCTAGATCCGTACAATGGTTTCATCCTAAGTTATGGAGGAGATGGGTGATGAAACTAGTACGCGCGTTGATGACGGGTGGCGGGATCGGAGCGTTCTTCTTTTTCAGTTGGGTCATTGAGATGCTGTGGAACAGCATTGTCGTTGGATACCTCGGGCTTTTTAAGGCCTTAAGTTACTGGCAGGCAGCCGGGCTGTGGTTCATGATCATCCTGCTGTTTGCGTGGACCGGGATCGGAGTGAGTAGCCGTATCTTCACTAGATGGCGCTCCTACGATTGATTCCGGTCTTTCATCGCTGGAAGGACTGCTCTCAGGCCGTTGGTATCGGTAATCGTCTCAAACTGCATGCCGTAGGCTTCCTGCAGCAGTTTTGGTGTGATGATCTCCTGCGGTGTCCCCTGGGCGATGAGTCGGCCAGCCGCAAGCAAAACCGCGCGCGCGCCGTAGAGGATAGCGTTATTCGGGTTGTGTGAGCTGATAGCAAACGTGAAACCTTCTGCTGCGAGATCAACAATGCGGGTGAACACGTCGTGTTGGTGGCGGGGGTCTAGGTGCGCATCCGGCTCGTCCATCAGCAGGTACTTCGCTCCCTGCGTTAAGCCGCGAGCGATCAAGGTGAGCCGTTGCTCTCCACCACTGATCGCTGTGTAAGGCCGATTGCGCAACTCCCACAGGTCGAGGGCGTGCAACGCTTCTGCCACACGCTGGCGATCCGCCTTCTGCGGCGCGCTGAATGGCCCAAGGTAGGGGGCGCGGCCCATCATGACTACCTGATACACGCTGTAGGTGAAGACCGGCTCGTGAATCTGGGGAACGAAGCCGATCGAGCGAGCACGCTGCAACGGGTGAAGCCTGCGCAGATCCGTTCCATCTAACTGCACTGATCCTGCCTTCGGCGCTCTGATTCCGCACAGGCACTGGATAAGTGTCGTCTTCCCCGAGCCGTTTCCTCCCAGGATGAATGTAGTACCGCTCCCGTCAAGCGCCAGGGTAATATCGCGCAGCGCGAGGCGTCCTGGGACGTAGGAATACGAGAGATCAGTCGCGGAGAGGCTCATCTCCATCCCCCCCGTTCACGCAACAGGCGCATGAACAGCAACAGGAAGACAGGTATCCCGATGAGGCCAGCAAGGATCCCCAGCGGGATCTCCGTTGCCATCGCGGTGCGGGAGACATCGTCCAGAACAAGGAGGACAAACGCGCCAATCCCGATCGACGCTGGTATCAGACGTGCATGATCCGGGCCAACGAGCGCTCGTGCAGCATGCGGCACGATCAGACCGATCCAACCGATTACCCCGCTCATGGCAACAGACGATGCCACAAGCAGTGCAGCAACAAACAGAACTGCAAACCGACTGCGCCGGATGTTTATTCCCAGGGCGATCGCCTCGGTTTCGCTCAACGTGAGCAGGTTCAGTCGCCAGCGGATGAGGAGAAAGAATGTGATCCCGAAAATGGTGATGAGGAGGAGCGGCCACAGGTTACTCCAACGCGCTCCGCTCAAGCCCCCCAGGAGCCAGTAGGTGATCGCCGGGAGGGTGTTCAGCGGATCGGCGACGTACTTGATCAAGCCGAGGAGAGCGTTGTAGAACGCGCTGACCAGGATTCCGGTGACAACAAGGATGAGGATCGACGATCCGAAGCGCAGGCCTATCCCATAGACGATGAAGATCGCGAGAAGCCCGAATCCGAACGCGAACAGCTGCACGTAGACCGCACTATGAGTGAGGAGTAGGGCTAGAGCCGCACCGAACGCCGCCCCCGAGCTGACGCCAAGGATGCGCGAATCGACAAGCGGGTTGCGCAACAGCCCTTGAAAGACCGCGCCGCTCACCGCGAGGTTCGCCCCCACGCAGAGCGCAGCCAGGATGCGCGGCAAACGTACGCGCAGGATCAGGGCACGCACCGTATCCGAGACAGCACTCGGATGAAACAGTGCGTGAAACGCCTCCACAATCGGGATGCTATAGCGCCCGATTAGAAGAGATGCTATCCCAAGCGTCGCTGGAAGTAGGAATAGTAGCCAGCCCGCCAGAGCCCGGCGATCTATTCTGTCGTCAATCGTCGGACCTCCTCATCTGTGAGGGTGTACCCGTAGAACTTGCTGTAGAACGCGCGGCACTCGGCCGCAAGATCGATACCGATCTCATCTGGGTAGAGTCTGTCCGCCAACCACATGATTCCAAGCAGAGAATCAGGGACGGGCGTGTCCCAAGCGGCGGCGAGGGCGGGCATCTTGTAGACGCGGCTGTTCTTCACCGCAGAGATTGCCTGCCAATCAGGATCGTTTAGGATTTGCTGCGGCGTCAGGCCACCATAACTTGTGATGATTATTACATCCGGATTCCAGACGAGGGTCTGCTCGATATTAACGTCGTTCCAGTAGCCGTGCAGGCCAGCGGTCACCGAGAGGCCACCGGCAGCATCGACCATCAGGCTCTGATACATGTCGCCGCTCGCCGCGCGGAGCGGAGAGCTGCCGCAGAAGTAGACGCGTAGGCGCTTTTCTGGTGGGACCTTCTCTACCGCATCCCTGATCTTCGCCATCACTTGATCGTAGTAGGTGGCGAACTCCTGTGCTCGATCTGCGGTTTTTTGTCCCAGCGCTTCGCCGGTGAGAAGCATCGCCTCCTTCATCGCCTCAGGGTTCTCAGCAACGTACTGGATTGCAGGGATTCCAAGGCTGATCAGACGATCAGCCAGGTCGCCGTGCTTCGTTGGATTGGTGAGAACAAGATCGGGATGTCTTGCGACGATATCCTCCAGATTGGGTTTTCCAGCCGAGAGCTTCTTATCGAGATTGGGCTCTATCTTCCACAGGGCATCTGGGGCTTTAGCTAGCCCCTTGATCTGTACGTACCACGCGTTGACGATGCGGTCGCCTGCTCCCAGCGCGTACACATAGTAAGTCGAGATCCCGTATGCACTCACGATGCGCGTCACCGGCTGCGGGATGTTCACTGTTCTTCCAGTCTGATCTATTACCCGGATCGACGTGTTGCTAGCAAGGCAGGTGACCGCTGCTCCAACAATTAGCAATACAACAATAACAGCTAGGCTTATGGGCCTACATGATCTGTGTTTCACTTCTATCTCCTCCTGTTTCTTGTGAAAGTCTGTTCTTGCACTCCACGAGCCACTCGATGGCAGCGGTCATCTGATGAACGCGAAAGCGTGCGGCGAGGTCGGCGAGTATGTGATCATCAATTGCTAGATCTCTTCGCTGCGATACACGTGCGCGTAGGCGTTCGAGAAACTCGCGTTGCGCGTCGACCAGCGAAATGACTGCCTTGTCTTCTCTACCGTGCAGGAGGAAGTAGAGCTTGGCTAGGAACTCGACCCGCATGTCTCGCAGGTGACGGACCGGGCTAACGCACCAGTTTTCGAACTCCTTCCTCCCTCTTGAGGTGATCAAATAAACCTTGCGCGGCGGGCGATCGGTTTGAATCTCCACCTCAACGCCCAGTAATCCCTTGTTCTGCATGGAATGCAGGGCGGAATAGATCTGGCTTGTAGCGATCGTCCAAAAGGATGACAGCGCGGCATCGAGTCGTTTACGCAGGGCATATCCGTGCAGAGGACCCTCGCAAAGGAGTCCCAAGATCGCATATTCCACCGGGAATGTTCTCTTCGCCACCGCTCCTCCTTTGTAGATTACCTCTGCGATTATTCCAATAGAGAATAGCTTACAGAACTGCATTCGTCAAGATCAAGTCGGTAATCAAACCCAAGCCGCAGAGCACACGGACATGCAAACTTGGAGATGGCTTGTTCTTAGAAGGGGCTAGCTTCAATCTTCCATTTCGTCCGGCAACTGCTGTGTCACTAGGTGAGTCAAAGAACATGACCAGCAGCCTATTCCCGGAGAGTTCTGTCGGAACCGTATCGCTTTCTTGTTCACCCGAGATTTGCATACGTGGGAGGATGAGAGTAGACACGGTCTACCTTTAGCCGGTACAAGAACCGGTAAAGAGACAAAATGGAGGAAGGGCTCAATTCAATTGCGTGAGACATTTGTGCCCTTGACAAGCGTTACGATTCGTGATATGGTGCCGGTAGATTACTGGAGGATTCATCTGGTGAAGAAGTTTAGTGTGGTTTCCGTCTTGCTGGTTCTGGTTATTACCCTGGTCATTATCGGGGGTGGGCCTTAGCGCGTTGGACGAAACCACCATAAATAAGCCTTAAAAGGGCCGTCCAACAGGACGGCCCTTATTTTTTGCAAGAATAAGGAGGATCAAATGATACTGACCGGCGCGCAGATCGTGTGGGAGATGTTGCACCGTGAGGGAGTGGAGGTGGTGTTCGGGATCCCCGGAGGTGCGATCATGCACACTTATCATCCTCGCAGTGAATACGGGATTCGCCATGTCCTGGTACGCCACGAGCAGGGCGCCGCTCATGCTGCCGACGGCTATGCTCGCGCTTCAGGAAAGGTCGGAGTCGCAATTTCCACTTCCGGCCCGGGCGCGACGAACCTGGTCACAGGGATCGCCACAGCGATGATGGATTCCTCTCCGATCGTCTGCATCACCGGTCAGGTAGCAAGCTCACTTATCGGAACCGATGCGTTTCAGGAGACGGACATCACCGGGATCACTCTTCCAATCACTAAGCATAACTACCTGGTGACCAACGTCGATGATCTTGCCTGTGTGATCCACGAGGCATTCTACCTTGCGTGTCACGGTCGTCCTGGGCCAGTCTTAATTGACCTTCCCAAGGACGTGCAGCAGGCTCAGACCGAGTTTATCCCTCCCGCTTCCGAAGTGCGCCTTCCCGGTCATGCTTACATTGGCTTGAGCGACCCGACGGATGCAATCACCCAGGCCGCGGATCTGATAGATTCCTGTGCCCGACCGGTAATCCTTGCCGGCCATGGCGTCTCGATGGCTGGAGCGGAGGGTGTGCTTCGCGAGTTCGCGGAGAGGACCGACTCGCCAGTTGCAGTCACGCTCCTTGGAAAAGGGGGATTTCCCGCTTCGCACCCGTTGTACCTTGGGATGATGGGAATGCATGGCGATGCCCAGGCCAACCGCGCCATTCAAGAAGCCGACCTGTTGATCGCGCTTGGAATGCGCTTTGATGATCGTGTCACGGGTGATCTCAAGCGCTACGCTCCGCACGCCCACAAGATACACGTCGACTTCGACGCCGCTGAGCTGAACAAGCTTATCGCGGTGGACATAGCGGTACACGCCGATCTGCAGCGGGCTCTATCGGATCTAATCTCGCTTGTTAGTAAGCGGGATCGAAAAGAGTGGCGTACGGCCGTTAGCGTGTGGCGGGAGGAATCTCGCGCAATCGACGTGATGAATCGACACGAGAAATCCGCTCGGCTGACGATGCCCCACGTGATCGACGCCATCTGGCGCGCCACCGGTGGTCGTGCAATCGTGGTGACGGACGTGGGGCAACACCAAATGTGGGCCGCACAGTACTACCGGTTCGATTACCCAAACGCGTTCATCACCTCCGGAGGCTTGGGGACGATGGGCTTTGGTCTTCCGGCTGCAATCGGCGTTCAGATCGCACACCCCGATGCCGAGGTGTGGGCGGTGGTGGGAGACGGGGGCCTGCAGATGACTGTGCAAGAGCTGGCGACCGTGGCCCAGGAGCAGCTCCCGATCAAGCTCGCCCTGTGTGATAACGGGTACCTGGGAATGGTCCGGCAGTGGCAGGAGATGTTCTACGACAAGAACTACGAGTCGACGAGGCTCGTCAACCCTGACTTCGTCAAGCTAGCGGAGGCCTACGGAATCCGCGCCTGGCGGGCCGCGGATCGCGATCAGGCACAGAGTGCGATCGATGAGGCGCGGGAGCATCACGGACCAGTACTGATCGATTTTCAGGTGGTCAAAGAGGGAGAAGGCGGAAACGTCTACCCGATGGTCCCATCCGGGGCGGCGTTGCACGAGATGATCCGCCGACCTCTTCCCACAAAGGTAGGTAACTGATGAAGCGGACCCTGATCGCGCGTGTTGAGGATAAGCCGGGAGTACTAAATCGTGTGGCCAGCCTGTTTCGGCGGCGAGCGTTCAACATCGAGAGCCTGACGGTCGGACACACCGAGGAGGCCAATGTATCGCGGATGACGATTGTCGTCGACTCCACCCGCACGGGCGCAGAGAAGGTGGCACAGAACCTCCAGAAGCTGGTGAACGTGATCCGGGTAGAGGATATCTCCGATGCCCCAGCGGTGACGCGTGACGTTGCTCTGATCAAAGTGGAGACCCCTGACAGCCGCACTCGGGCTGAGCTGATGCAGATTGTCGAGACATTCCGGGCGCGGGTGGTCGACGTCGGGGTAGAAACCCTGATCGTCGAAGCGACTGGAACGGAGGAAAAGGTGGACGGTCTGGTCGATGTGTTAAGACCGTTTGGGATTGTGGAGATGGTACGCACCGGCCGAGTGGCGATGGTGCGTGGAAAGAACACTAATACAGGAGGAAACAAATGAAAATCGATTTTGGTGGCGTGGTTGAGGACGTAGTCACGCGAAAAGAGTTCCCACTCGAGAAAGCGCGTGAGACGTTGCGAGGTGAGACAGTGGCCGTCCTTGGCTACGGAGTGCAGGGCCCGGCTCAGTCGCTCAACATGCGCGACAACGGGATATGCGTGATCGTCGGCGGAGACCCCGAGCGGAAGCGCTCATGGGACAAGGCAATCGCCGATGGCTGGGAACCAGGTAAAACGCTGTTTCCTTTCGAGGAGGCGGTGGAGAGGGCGACGATCGTCCAATACCTTGTTTCAGACGCCGCTCAAGAGATCCTGTGGCCGAAGGTTAAGCCACACTTGAAGCAAGGCGACGCCCTCTACTTCTCACACGGCTTTGCCATCACTTACGCCGATGAGACCGGGGTTGTGCCTCCAGAGTTCGTCGATGTGATCCTTGTCGCTCCAAAAGGGTCGGGAACGAGCGTACGCGCAAATTTCCTTGCAGGAAGCGGAATCAATTCTAGCTATGCCATCAATCACGACCACACTGGACGCGCTCGCGAGCGGACCCTAGCCCTTGGGATCGCGATCGGATCTGGTTACCTCTTCCCCACTACCTTCCAAAAAGAGGTGTACAGCGACCTCACCGGTGAACGTGGGGTGCTAATGGGAGCGATCGCTGGGATCATGGAAGCACAGTACGCCGTGTTGCGAAAGAACGGACACTCCCCGAGCGAGGCGTTCAACGAGACGGTGGAGGAGCTGACCCAAAGCCTGATCCGACTCGTGGCACAGAACGGGATGGACTGGATGTACGCCAATTGCAGCACCACCGCTCAGCGAGGCGCACTTGATTGGAAGGGAAAGTTTCGCGACGCTGTCGCCCCAGTCTTTGATGATCTCTATAACAGCGTTGTTAGAGGCGAGGAGACCAGGATTGTCCTCGAAGCAAACAGCGCTCCCGACTACAAGGAACGATTGGCTGATGAGCTGCAACAGATACACGAATCGGAGATGTGGCGTGCAGGAGCAGCTGTTCGTGCCCTCCGCCCGGAGAACTGGGAAAAGAAGGCGGGGTGATGAACGCGCCAGGGAACGTTCTCATCTTCGATACCACGCTGCGCGACGGCGAGCAGTCTCCCGGGGCTTCCTTAAGCGTAACGGAAAAGGTAAAGCTGGCGCGACAGCTAGCACGCTTACGGGTAGACGTGATCGAGGCCGGTTTCCCCTCCGCTTCGCCGGACGAGTTACGTGCGGTGCAACAGGTATCACAGGCGGTCAGTGAAGGGAACTACGTTCCGGTGGTCTGCGCCCTCGCGCGGGCGGAACATACGGATATTGACCAAGCCTGGGAGGGAGTGAAGCTTGCACTTCATCCCCGCATCCATGTGTTCATAGCCACATCACCCGTTCACATGCGTGATAAGCTGCACATGGATAGCGATGCCGTTCTGGCACGTGTCGGGGAGATGGTCGCCTATGCCAAGGGATACTGTGACGAAGTCGAGTTCTCACCAGAGGATGCTACCCGCTCCGACCCGGAGTTCCTGCACGAGGTCATCACCGCTGCAGTGACTGCAGGGGCGAGCGTGATCAACATCCCAGACACCGTTGGGTACACGACGCCAGATGAGTTTGCTAATTTGATTCGCGGCATCGTTAAGAACGTCCCCGGCATCGAGCGAACAATCATCTCTGTCCACTGCCACGACGACCTCGGGATGGCGACATCAAATACCCTCGCCGGGCTACAGGCAGGGGCGCGCCAGGCCGAGGTGACGATAAACGGGATCGGGGAGCGGGCTGGAAACGCCGCCCTGGAGGAGGTTGTGATGGCCCTTCGAACTCGCGCCGATTCCTACAACCTGCAAACCGGGATCGATGCATCCCAGATCGTCCGCACAAGCAGATTAGTGAGTAACCTGACCGGGATCACGGTGCAGGTGAACAAGGCAATCGTTGGGGCAAACGCATTTGCCCACGAGGCGGGAATCCATCAGGACGGACTCCTTAAGAACCCGAACACCTACGAGATCATGCGCCCGGAGGACGTAGGGTTGTCCCAGTCACGGCTCGTCCTTGGTAAGCACTCCGGAAGGCACGCGCTGCGGGAGCGGCTTGCTCAGATGGGATATGACCTTGATGCCGATAAGATCGAGCTGACGTTCACCCGCTTCAAGGAGCTAGGTGACAAGAAGCGGGAGGTGACTGACGCTGATCTGGAGGCTCTCATCGCCGATTTGTTCTATCAGCCACGCGAGGTGTACCGGCTCGTTGATCTGCAGGTCGTTGCCGGAAGGTCCGGAATGCCAACAGCGACGGTCAAGCTTCGTGGCCCCAACGGAGAGGAACAGGTGAAAGCAGCGGTCGGTGCCGGCCCAGTCGATGCCACCTACCGGGCGATTGACAGCATTGTCGTCACCACTGCTGAGCTGCTGGAATACGACGTGCATGCGATCACCTCTGGAATCGACGCCCAAGGCGAGGTGAGCGTTCGCACAACGGATGGCACACGCGCCTTCCGCGGCTACGGTGCCGACACCGACATCATCGTGGCCAGTGCCAAGGCGTATCTGAATGCGTTAAACAGACTACTTACAAGGAAAGACGGGAGGAAAAATGAAGAAGAAGTTGGATGAGGAAAAGAAAGGATCACCCGATTACGGGAAGATCAATCCAGACCATGAGGATAACCGAGCATGGGCTCTTGAGTGGGACGGGGCGGCCCTGGCCGCGATGCGGGCAAAGAAAGGTGACATAGAGACATGGGACAAACCATAGCAGAGAAGATCCTCGCAGCCCACACGAACGACCCGGTTCGTCCGGGTGAATTCGCACAGGTGCGCGTCGATGTCGTGCTAGCTAACGATGTAACTGCACCCATCGCGATCCGAGAGTTTGCGAAGATTGGGACAGAAAGGGTGTTTAACCAGGAGCGTATCATCCTCGTGCCCGATCACTTCGCCCCAAACAAGGACATAAAATCGGCCGCTCAGTGCGCTGTGATGCGCAACTTCGCTCGCGATCAGGGGATCTCACACTACTTCGAGGTCGGGAAGATGGGAATCGAACACGTCCTTCTGCCAGAGCAGGGATTGGTCCTGCCAGGAGATGTGGTGGTTGGGGCCGATTCTCACACCTGTACCTACGGCGCGCTCGGTGCGTTCTCTACCGGCATGGGTTCGACCGACATCACCGTAGCCATGGCGACCGGCGAGATCTGGATGCGCGTTCCGGAGACAATCCGTATCGTGTACACAGGCAAGTTGCAGCCCTGGGTTGGTGGAAAGGACCTGATCCTGTACACAATTGGGAAAATCGGAGTAAGCGGTGCTCTGTACAAGGCGATCGAGTTCGCCGGTCCTGTGATTGATTCTCTCTCGATGCCCGGTAGGTTCACCATGGCGAACATGGCGATTGAGGCTGGGGCGAAGGCGGGGCTGATCGCGGTCGACGATGTAACACAGACCTACGTCGATGAACGAGCATCGCGAGAGTACACGCCCTATGCACCCGACGAGGACGCCGACTACATACAGACAATCAAGATCGACGCGAGCACAATCTTGCCTCAGGTGGCGTTCCCTTACCTGCCGGAAAACTCGCGTCCGGTGAATGAGACAGGAGATATCGCAATTGACCAAGTAGTCATCGGTTCCTGCACCAACGGACGAGTGGAGGATCTACGTGTTGCAGCAAAGATCCTGCGCGGTAACTCAATCCATCCCAATGTGCGTTGCATCATTCTCCCCGGAAGTCAACAGGTCTACCTCGATGCGTTGCGCGAGGGGTTAATAGAAGACTTCATCACCGCCGGAGCTGCAGTGAGCACCCCTACTTGCGGGCCATGCCTGGGCGGGCACATGGGCGTCCTCGCCGCGGGAGAGCGGGCGGTAAGCACGACCAACCGCAACTTTCGCGGGCGGATGGGTCACCCCGACAGTGAGGTCTACCTCGCTGGCCCAGCGGTCGCTGCAGCCTCCGCGATCGCCGGTCGCATTGTCGGCCCAGAGGAGGTCAACAGATGAGAATCAAAGGAAGAGCATGGAAGTATGGCAACAACGTTGATACCGACGTTATCATCCCCGCCCGTTATCTGAACGTCTCAACCGCTGCCGAGCTGGCACCACACTGCATGGAGGATATCGATCCTACCTTTGCTAGCTCGGTCAAGTCTGGAGATATCATCATCGCCGGGGAGAACTTCGGCTGTGGCTCATCGCGCGAGCATGCCCCTCTCGCCATCAAAGGCTGTGGAGTGAGCTGCGTAATCGCAAGCAGCTTTGCCCGCATCTTCTACCGAAACGCGATCAACATCGGCCTTCCCATATTGGAGAGCCCCGATGCTGCGTCCGACGCTGAGAACGGACACGAACTCGAGGTACAGATCGAGGCAGGGACAATACGCGATTTAACTACAGGAAAAACTTACGCGACAGCCCCGTACCCACGGTTCATGCTGGAGATCATCAATGCGGGAGGGCTTGTCCCCTATACTAAGGCTAACATGAAAAAAAGGAGGAGAGTGTGAAGAGCTCAGAGAATGTATGGTTCGATGGAAAACTGGTCCCATGGGATAAGGCAACTGTTCACGTTGCATCGCATGCAATCCACTATGGATCAAGCGTCTTCGAGGGGATCAGGGCCTACGCCCTGCCGAGTGGACCAGCGGTATTTCGCCTGCATGCCCATTTGGATCGGCTGTGGAACTCGTGCAAGGTGTACCGGATGGAGATCCCGTATTCACAGGACGAAATAAGCCGCGCGATCATGGATACGATCATCGCCAACCAACAGAGTTCATGCTACATCCGCCCGGTCATCTTTCGTGGGTGGGAGACATTCGCTGTCAATGGCTTAAGCTGCCCCACACACGTCTCCGTAATCACCATCGAGATGGGAAGATACCTCGGTGCAGACGCGCTAGAAAAAGGGGTCGATGTCGGTGTCAGTTCGTGGCGGAGGATGGCGCCGGATACCTACCCAGCGGCGGCAAAGATCGGCGGGCAGTACATCAATTCCCAGTTCATCGCCATGGAGGCAGCGGAGCACGGCTACACCGAGGGGATCGCCCTCGACATTAACGGCTACGTCTCAGAAGGAAGTGGAGAGAATGTATTCATCGTCAAAAGGGGCGAGCTCTACACCCCGCCGCTCGCTAACTCGATCCTCGATGGGATCACTCGCCGCTGTGTGCTGACTCTGGCTGGGGAGTTAGGGATCCCTGCGCACGAAGAGGTTCTCCCTCGCGAGGCCCTCTACCTCGCCGATGAGGCGTTCTTCTCCGGCAGCGCCGCTGAGATTACCCCGATCCGCTCGGTCGATGGTGTGGCAATCGGAAGCGGGAAGCGCGGACCGATTACGGCAAAACTGATGGATGCATTCTTCGGGATCGTGGAGGGCAAGGTGCCCGACCGGCATGGTTGGCTCACCCCGGTACCAAGATGAGGATCACGCTCTACGACACGACTCTGCGCGACGGTGCACAACGGGAAGGGATCTCCTTCTCCGTAGATGATAAGCTCCGCATCGCCGCAGCTCTCGATCGGTTGGGTATCGACTACATCGAGGGGGGATGGCCCGGTTCTAACCCCAAGGATATGGAGTTCTTCGACCGAATACGACAGTTACGCCTGCAACATGCGGTCATCACCGCGTTTGGAAGCACCTGCCGTGTTGGGGTCGCAGCAGAGGAGGACGAGAACATACGCTCCCTCCTCTCTGCGGGAACGAGTACGATCACTATCTTTGGCAAGAGCTGGGATGCCCAAGTGAGGCGCGTCCTGGAGGCAAGCCGCGATGAGAATCTGCGCATGATTTCAGATACTGTCTCTTGCCTGAAGGAGGCGGGAAAGGAGATCATATTCGATGCTGAGCACTTCTTCGACGGTTACGCGGAAGACCCCAGCTATGCCCTGACCACTC
>JALTFO010000161.1 GCA_027007005.1 Candidatus Bipolaricaulota bacterium
GTGCGCTGCTGCTTTCAAGTCTCTGGTACAGCACCGGCACAATGAAGTACCCTTTCCAGCCACTCTTGGCCACAACATGCTTCAGCAGTACAGGATACCCTATGAGAGACAGTTTCTTATCTCTATCTTTAGGGACTCTTCGTGATAAGAGAGAATGGACATCGGTTGTTTGCAGCGCTTTGCGCCACTCGTCCATGGACCGCGGAAACATTGGAAGCTCTGCATAGTCAAGGTTGTACTTGCTGTCTGCGAAGCACTTGATTCCATCTTGGATGTCCTGCGTAATACAGTCGAGATAGTATTGCGCAAGCCGCTGCACCTTCTCATCATCCGGCTCTTGAATAGGTAGTCTCAGCTCTTCATTTTCGCTTTTCTTGCCAATCCACCATCTGTAGGAAGCATCTTGGTAAACCTTCGCCCGCTGCTCGAGTTTACGAAGGTCGCGCAGGCAATCTGACTTATCCAGGTCAAAGTCATCTGCAATGTCGCGTGCCGTCAGGCCCGGGTTCTTCAGCAAATGTTGCAGCAATCGGTTATCTTGCTCCACTACACTACTCCCTCTTCTGCGTGTGATTGATTGGGCACATTACTCAACCGTTTCCGCTTGGACTTGCGTCCTTACGTTATGGACATCAGCATTCTAGCAACTGGGACGTCGTCCGCCTACCTTAGTTATTCCTTTCTTCGCGTCTCACCTTCTCCATGTCTCTCCGCCACGTTTTCATCGTGCGATCCACCGCTGCAAGACGCGGGTCAAGCTAGCTTCCTCTGCTTTGCCTCACTTGTGACCCACGCCTGGAAGGTCTCGACCTGCTGGATCAGATCGTTAACATCACTCTCGCTGACGACGTTGACCTGGTCATAGAAGGCGGCATTCCGCTTACGGCGCGCTCGGTCAAAGTAGTCACCGAAAGCCTGCATCTCGGCCGGAAGTTGCGTTCGCAACTCCGCGAACGTGTGTTGATGGAAACCCACCTTGCGGATGCGAATACCATGGATGCGAAGGATGACCGTAGCTAACTGCAGTGCGGCACTGTAGGCAAGGGAGAACCGCGTGTCCAAATGAAGGTTGCCTATTCGTGCCTGCCCGAGGTCACGCTCCGCGATGGCAAGGAGCCGCTTGATCTCGGTCGAAGAGGATGTCACCGGGCGTGTGGAGTCACTCATGCCAAGATCCTCCCCAAATCTTCCTCCGTGCCAATGAGGAAGATCTTTCGCCGGGCGAGTACCGAGTCGATGAACGGGTCGTGCTCCCTCGCTCTCCTGGCTACTTCATCCGCCGAAAAGACCGAGACGTTAATTTCACGGCCAAGCGATCGCTCCAGTTCCGTCAGGACCGGAGTCAACGCGCTCAGTCTTGCGCCGCCAATAATGAAGAGGTCGATGTCACTATCTTTTGTGTCTGTATTTGCGGCCATGGATCCGTAGATGAATGCTACGACGATGTCATCGGCGTCTACTAGAGCGTCGCGAATCCTGTCTCCAACGGCGACGGTCTTGAGAAAAATGGCGCGGAGCTCCGGAACAATCGGATTTGCCCGATTGACGCAGACGTACACCCGGTTACCTCGTTGCTCACGCTGGAGAATACCGATGTTCGTCAGGCGTTCCAGTTCGCGATGGACCGCTCGTGGAAGCAATCCGGTAAGACGCCCGACCTCCCGTCCGTAGAACTCGCGGTCAGGATGGATCAGGAACAGCGACAACACCCGTACTCGTGCCTCGGAACCGAAGAGCTGTTCGAGCATCTTTCCTCCGTATACAAAAGGTATCTAATCGTATACATATGGTATGCGTTCGTCAAGTGTCTCTCGGATTGTGTTGTCAAAACGGAATTCACGGTGTGGAACATCGGTTCTTAAGATTTCACCCTCTCATGAAGGCGTTTCGAGCAATAAAATGATACCAAGGGAGACTTCTTCAGAACGACTCGCAAGCGTCTCGCTTAAGTTGAGATAAAGAGCGTCAGCTTGTTGATCCACTTTTAATTTCATAGGTTCGTCCTCCGGCGATCAAAGGATGCTGTCACAACGCGTGGCCTCATCCGCACGAGTTTACGCTCTACTACGATCTCTGATTTCACCGATCAAGCGATAGGCGCTGCGTACGTATTGTGGAAAGACTAACAGCGCCCCTTGCGCGCTGCGGTGAGTTATGCTGAGAGCACGCGCACGGCCTCTGTGATCGCGCGTGTGATCGATCAGGTTC
>JALTFO010000162.1 GCA_027007005.1 Candidatus Bipolaricaulota bacterium
ACTCCGGCAAACATCAGGGACAGGTACACATATCTAAGCGTGGGCCTCGTTACCTACGCCGAGCACTGTATTTAGCCTGTCAAGTTGTGGTCCGCAACGATGACTACTTCCATTCCATCTACCAGCGGCATCGAGACAAAGGCAAGTCACACAAGGAGGCGATCATTGCGGTTGTGAACCGGTTTATTCATGTCCTCTACGCCATGTGGAGGGATAATCGACCCTACTACCCCTTGACACAAGCATAGCTTGTTACAGTATAGCGCTTACTCACCCTGCCAGGGAAAGAGACCAGTGATTGATGACTTGCAATCAGTAAGCTCCTGAATCCGTGGGTAACTGAGGGAAAGATGGCGATCGGGGAAGTTCAAGATGAACGAGCTGCTGTTGCTGCATGGGATGGTGGCGTACAACGTGTTGCGACTGAAGAGACTTCCTTGGAGGCCCCGTGAAACCTCAGCAAAGTGTACTGGGTCATTAAGAGTGTCCCGATGTGTGGCCGCGATTGTCTACACTCTTGACTTATGTATAGCAGGGGTGCTATTGTGGGGTGTGTTCTAATCCATATCGGAGGTGCATCAATGGGTCTTCGCCTTATGAATAGCGTACTGACTGGCCTTGCTGTTCTGTCCGTCGTTTCACTTATTGTGCTTGGAGCCGGAACAAGCGTCGTAGAAACTACTACGGGAAGCGTGATCAATGGAACCATTGCGGGGATAGCGCCTCTCCTCCGCTTGGATTCCTCGCCGGAGATTAGCTTTGACATTCCTCTGTCCTCTGTGGTGCAGATGGTGATAGATTTTCCGCGTGTAGTCGTTGAAACCCCAACACGGGTGTACATCGGGCCGTATTCAGCATTCTCTGGAATCGATGATGTTGTCACTGTGCAACAGGGAGACACGAAACGCAACATCCCATTTGGTGCTCTGCGTGCGATCGCATTGAACGGTCACTCGTTTCACAAGATTCCACGCACCTGGCTTAAGGATGGTTTCCTGACGTTGCCCGCTGTGCTTGACACCTCTTTACCTGCTGAACAAGCGGAGACCACCGCTGCTGCCCAGACAGAAGCATCTTCCTCCGCTCAGACATGGGGTGAGCTCTATCAGACAACAACGGTTCCCCAGAAGGCGGAAACGCCGTGGTGGCTGCTCTTGTTGATCACAGCTGGTCTAGGAGTTCTTGTCTACCTGAGTTTGTGAGGTCCCAAAGGCAGTTAAGAGATTATTGCTGCTTGCGAAGGCACTGCTTTGATCGATAAGTGAAGCGAAGAGGCGAGATGAAGATCGTCGTGTAGCGGCCTAAGGCGCTTGGCGAGACGATCAAGACAGCTTCTAGCTTCAATACTCCCTGGCTGGTTTGGATGGCTTGAAGGGTGAGGCCACGAGATCTGATCCTTGCATCAACGTCCGTTACGATCTACCATACTAGCGGTCTGGAGGGATGACCGAATGGCAAGGAGCCAGTCTCGAAAACTGGTACGCCCGCAAGGGCTTCGGGGTTCGAGTCCCCGTCCCTCCGCCAGATTAGAAGCACAAAATGTATGCGCCCGTAGCTCAGCGGACAGAGCGTCGCACTGCGGATGCGAAGGTCGGAGGTTCAAGTCCTCTCGGGCGTACCAGTAAAGTTATCAGCTTTTGTCGATCAACTTGAACTTGACATAGAATTGGGTTTTCGCTAGTTCCCGGTTCTCGCTAATAGCTAGGAAAATGAATATCAAGATTATCGACCTCACACGACAGCTTGCTGACGGAACGGAGGCCTACCCCGGCGATCACGTTGGCTTAACGCTCAAACATGTAGCGGACGCGCAAAGCGATGGATATAACCTGTCATTGTTCACTCACCTGGAAGCGCATTGCGGAACGCACATCGATAGCCCTCTCCATTTTGTTGCAAATGGTACCGATATTGCCTCGCTTACACTCAAGATGCCCCCTGCGGTCGTTATTCTTGCCAAGGATAGAGAGATCGGGCCGGAGGTGTTCGCGGATGCTTCTAACCTGAGCAATCACGCTGTGCTGATACGTACGGGCTGGGATCAGAGAATTGGCAGCGAGGAATACTACCAGGGCTCTCCATATCTCACCGCGGCAGCGGCGCAGCTTCTGGCTGATAGCAATATCACCATCCTTGGTATCGACTTTCCTAGCCCCGACCCATTTGAGAGCCAAAACTTTCCTGCCCATCACATTCTTCTGGGCGCAGGGATACCGATCGTTGAGGGGCTCGTTGACCTTGATCAACTGGATGATACGAAACGAAACCAGTACTTCGTTGCCTTCCCGATCAAGGTCAGCGGAATCGAGGGATCGCCGGTGCGGGCAGCAGTGATTGTGCTCGGTAGTGAGTGAATGTTCTCGCTTGCTCGTGAAGAGGTCTCCCAATCGATAGCATCGAACGGAAGCTCGCCCCTACATGCATACCCGTTTGCCTGGTAGCTTGCCACGTTGAGGTTCAAGTCGCAAGTCTACGCAAGCAATATCTTTGCCTTCGTGGCAACGTTATTCTCTTTCTCATCACGTATCAGTTGCTAGCAACAGGCTTGGGGTGAAGTCACGCAGAGTGGATGCGCCGACAAACTCACGTAGCAGGGAGTTACCTGGAATTCTCTCGGACGTGTAGGGATCGAACCAGCGCAGGAAGCCAAGCAATCGTTCAGCCTCGATCCGCGGCTGCGGATTTCTGATCTGCAAGAGGAGCGGCTCAACAAGAGGCTTGAGGACGGATAGCTCATAGGCCAACGCGGAATTAAACATTACGTCTGCCTGTTCCTGATAGGGAAAGATGTTTTGCTTCTCTCCCCGCCGTACGTCATCCCACATTCCCAGAGTCTTCTCCGCTGAGTATCCACGATAGACCGCGTCACGAACGATGCGCCTGATCAGGCGGGTATCGGTTGTGGAAACACGGTTGTGGCTGTCCAGGTTAAGCTGTGTCAACGCGGAGACGAAGATGCGGAAGACCTCGCCATCGGAGAAGCCCTCCAATAGCTTCGGGTTGAGGCCGTGGATCCCTTCCACGATCAGGATTTGACCAGTCTTTAGCTGAATCGTTTCTCCATCTTCACGGCGCCCGGTTCGGAAGTTGTATCGGGGAATGGTGACCTTCTTCCCGGACAAGAGTGCGTGCAATTGATTCTGAAAGTAGTCAACGTCGAGCGCGGCAAGGGAATCAAAGTCGATCTTCCCGCCACGCGCTTCAAGTTGCTCTCGCGGGATGAAGTAGTTGTCCATGCCCAACGGGTAGGGGTGGATCTCGTTTGCCAGAAGTTGCACCGCTAGTCGCTTGGAGAAAGTTGTCTTTCCCGATGACGACGGTCCGGCGATAAAGACGAGGCGATGCTCCGCATCGTGGCGGCGGGCGAGGGTGGAGGCAATCTCAGCAATCCTCTGCTCGTGCAAGGCCTCGGACACGAGGACAACTTCTTCGATCCTCCCAGAACGGATCGCCTCGTTCAGCGACGCGACATTACTTATCCCCACAACATCGAGCCACTTCCCGTACTCATTGAACACCCGTCGCAGCTCGGTGAACCGCTGCGCAGGAAGGAGTCGCTTTGGGTCCTCGCGCCGCGGAAAACGGAGGATGAATCCATCCGAGAAGCTCTCCAAGGTGAACGTGTGCAGCGCCCCGGTAGTCGCTACCATGTATCCGTACGAGTAGTCGGAGAAGCCATTGAGCGAATAAAGGTGAACGTGATCGTCTGTCACGTCTTCTAGCAGCCGCACCTTATCGTGCTCGCCGCGTGCTTCGAAGACACTCGCTGCCTCGGCCACAGTAACGCGCAACCTCTCGATTGGAAGATCATCCGAGACAAGTTGGCGCATGTGCTCCTTGAGTTTGGATAGTTCTTCGACGGTGAACAGATCGCGCCCTTCCACGCGACAGAAGTATCCGCCGTAGGGAACAGAGTAGTCAACAAAGACGTGTGCCTGTGGATAAAGATCGTGCGCAGCAACGATCAGCAGGAAGGAGAGGCTACGGCAATAGATGCGCATTCCATCAGAATCGGAAATGAATATCGGCTCAACGTTGGCATCGCTTACTACTGGCCAGGCAAGCTCGCGCAGTGTCTTATCGACAATCGCCGCAACAGGTGGATTGGTACGATCAGGATAGGCGGTCTTAAGAAAGTCGTGCAGCGGGGTAGCGAGTGGGCCGGCAAAGATTCTTCCGTCGGAAAGCGTTATCTGCACCATCTCTCGCGGCTTACCAGGCTTGATTAGTTGTTTCTTGTTAGTCATTCCTTCTGCCTCCGTATGGGGGGATCACTCTATCTCTTGCCCATCGGGTTGTCAAATGGAGGAAGCGGTAGGCTGATAGCTGATTGTTACTTTCTAATCAACGGTAGTACGTTTTCAATCACTGTGTTGATGGTCCGGTTGGCAGCATCCAGCACGCAGTGACTGGACGGTTCATTCATCTTTTCCCCACGCAGGCTAGAAACAGATATCTGGTACGTTGCTGCTTCGGTCTGCCACAGGGACGGGATCTCATCTGGGAGGGTAACATCGTTCATCTGCGCCCAGGCAAGGGTCCACGCGCGCACTACGTTCTCTACCGCATACCCACCTCCGCCGAGAGCAAGCCACGGCATGTTGAGAGCGCGCACGCGCTTGACGTAGCCTTCAAATGTGTTCAGGCTCATTTCGAGACTGGCTACGCGATCACCGACCAGGGCATCGGCCCCAAGTTGCGTCACGATGATGTCCGGAGAAAAGGCATCGAGTGCAGGGAAGATCACCTCAGCAAAAACGCGCTCGTATACATCGTCACGCGACCCCGGTGGAAGCGGAATATTCACCGCATAGCCGCGCCCTTCATCCTTTCCTGCCTCGTCGGGGAAGCCTGTCCCGGGGAAGATCGTGTGCCCGTCTTGGTGCGTCGATATCGTCAACACTTGGTCTGTGTTGTAGAAGGCGTGTTGCACCCCGTCGCCGTGGTGAGCATCAATGTCGACATAAGCAACGCGTTTCCCGCTTGCGGTAAGAACCTTGATTGCCAACACTACATCGTTGATATGACAGAACCCGGATGCGCGCGCAGGCATGGCATGGTGCAGCCCGCCAGAGGGGTTAAACGCGATTGAGGCCGCGCCGGAGAGGAGATGCTGTGCTCCATCAATTGAAGCCCCAGCAACGAGCATTCCCCACTCGTAGACACCAGGAAAGACTGGATTGTCTGGCGTTCCCAATCCGTGGGCAAATTGGTTGGGAACCCACATTCCAGAATCAGCAAGTCTAAGCGTTTCCAGGTAACCCGGTTTGTGAAACCTCAAAGCCTCTTCTTCTGTTGCCTCACGTGGCTGGCAAACAGTGACCCCATCGCGATTGATGATCCCATAGGCATCCATCAGATCATAGGCCAGGCCCAGGCGATAGGTCTTAAACGGATGATATTCTCCAAAATCAAACGATAACAGCTTCCGCGGATCAACGATACAGTTGCTCAACAGCGACCTCCTTCGCGCGAGCATCATACCGCGTGTGCACGCTGATGGCAATCAACTCCGAACTCCGAACTAACATCAAGAGCTAGCGGCTACTTGATTCTCTGTCAAGCTTCTGGCCCATCACTGATAGGCGATCGCTGGAAGCTACAAGTTCCACGTCTCCTTGAAGTCAGAGGTGTCAATTCCCCATGGATCGCAGCCAAGGCCGATGTACCCGCTCGTGTCCGGATCCGCTGCTGTCTCGGCCATAGCGAAGAGGCCGCTGTCGATCGCATACAGGCCAACGTGCATCCCCGCAGGGCAATCGATCTCGGAGGCGAAGGAGAATTCCACCGGGACAAGGGCGAGGACGTGATCTGGCATGTTGTCGTGATCTGTATCGACCGCTGCGATCATCGACGAGATCCCCTGTGCGCGCAGCAGACTGACGTAGAGTATGGTTGTATCCTCGCAGTCTCCCTTCTTGTCGACAAGTGTCTCCAACGGGTAGAGCGGATACTCAACGCCCGGCTGATCAAGGGCGTAGGTGATTCCCCCTTGGACAAAGGAGAGGGCGAACTTGGCGAACTCGATGTCCCCACCGCCGATCTTTGCTCGCAGCGCACGAGCAATATCCGAAATCGTCGGATCATCGCGTGGATCGAGCACGTAATCGTCGTATTTGTAGTTGTTAACAAGCGGTTCGCGATACTGAGAGTGATAGTACTGATACAGAGTCTCAGGGATGAGAACTTCGAGAGCCTTTTCGGCTCCATTGTAGCGCCAGGTGTAGCGTTTGAGTATCTCGCCAGCAGGAACAGCCAGCACTGACACGGTGTCACTTGCCACACCTTTCCCACCGCGATCATCGAAGACATGCAGTGTGACAAGATATTCCCCTGGATTGGAATAGGTGTGAACCGGTTTCAGCCCGCTACCGGTTGTCCCATCGCCAAAGTTCCATCCATACGATGAAACTTTTCCATCGGTATCAAATGATGCACTGGCATCGAATTGGACGACGAGCGGTGCGTAGCGGAAGTCATTCTGGGCAACAAAGCCGAACGCGGCGGTGGGAGGCGTATTTGGCTCAGTTGGGCCGCATCCGCCTAGGAATACAACTATTCCGGCAATCAGTAGCAGTAAGATGCTTTCTCTCTTCACGATCGAGCCCCCTCAGCAATCTTCGCATCCCACCAGTTCTGACTATGGCGGGATGCCGCCCAAGTTTACCCGCGAAACGCAAGTATGTCAGCCAGCAGCGGGGAAGGCGGAACAATTAAGAGAAAAACTAGCGGGAACCTGGTCCTGTGTCAAGCTGATTGCTGACGGCTGCAAGCTGATCTTTTCGTAGCGTGGCAGTTCATCTGCCACGTTGGGGCGGAGACACTGTGCATAACCTCCACGTTGCATACCCCAGCGGAGTAAGACTCCACAGGGCAGGCACGGATGCAACATACCGGGAGGTCTAGAACCAACGTTCCCAACGTGGCAGGCAAGCTGCTCACGCTACAAAAGAATACGTCCAGGCCAGAACCCAACGTTACGCAAGACCTCTGCCTTCGTAGTGTGGCAGTTCATCTGCCACGTTGAGGCGGAGACACAGTGCATAACCGCAACCTTGCAGGCCGCCCGTTGAAAGGTGGACAGGGCTACAACGTTACACAAGCGTGTCCTCAAGCTAATCGCTGATAGCTGACGCTTGCCCCGTAACTTGCGTTAGATTCTGCTTTTTCTCTGCCTTTGCCGTTGACCATTGATCCATTCTGTGCTACCATGCGATGAGTGTGGGGAGGGCTGCATCATGTACATGATCATTGTGGGCGCTGGAAGTATCGGGCTCAGCCTGATCGAAATTGCTGCCAAAGAGAAGAACAATGTGGTCGTGATCGAGTCAAACCCGGAGCGTGCCAGAGATATAAGTAACAAGTTCGACATCACGGTCCTAAATGGGAACGCAACTCTGGCGGAGACGCTACGCGAGGCCGGATCGGAAAGGGCGGATGCGCTGATCGCTACTACAAGTGATGATGCGGTGAACCTGATGGTCGTCTCCATTGCCGAGCAACTCAAAATACCATCAATCGTCTCCATCGTCAATGGGAAGGATCACGCAGAGTTCTTCAACCGACTGGGCGCAAATGTAATGGAAAATCCGGAGGAAGTGGTGGCAAATCACCTGTACACCGCGGTCAAGCGGCCCAAGGTCAAGGATTTCACCATCCTCTCGCAGGGCGATCAGGTCTTTCGCATCGCTGTCAAAACCGAGTCAGCTCTTGTTGGAAAGTCATTTGCTGAGTGCGTAAACAGGGACATCGTTCCCAGTTCGATGAGCGTTATCGCCGTCGAACGTGAAGGAAAGAGGCAGATTGTTACTCCAGAGACGATCTTCGCCCCGGATGACGTGCTCACTCTCTTCTCGCTTGAACGGGCAAGCGATGAGATTATCGATAAACTGACCGGATGATACCTCTTAGCTCAGGCATGTGGCCAGATCTACGGATCATCATACGCGACCTGGGGATGCTTGTTCCCGTTGTTGGTGTCATGGCGCTGGTTTCTCTTGTCATTCCGCTGGCGTTCCACGAGACGTATGCCTTCTCTCCACTGTTGATCACCGCGCTGGTGTCATTTGCGCTGGGGGCACTTCTCTACTTTCCTTTCCGCAACGCTGGTGACGCCAAGCTTAAGCACGGGATGATAATTGCTGCCTTCGGCTGGCTCCTCGTAGCAACACTCGGATCTCTTCCTTTCATTTTGACCGCGATCTTTGCGCAACAAAGTGGGGTTGCATCTCCGACTTTGCTTCACTTCCGCGATCCGACAAACGCGTTCTTCGAGTCGATCTCCGGCTATACTGGAACAGGATTAACCATGGCTGCGCGCGCTGATCTACTTCCGCGAACGCTGCAATGGTGGCGCAGTTTCATCGAATGGATTGGGGGTATGGGAGTGATCGTTCTCATGCTGACTATCCTTGCCGGGCCGCGGCCTGGAGCGGCGACGTACAGCCTGTACTACGCCGAGGCGCGCGGGGAGAAGATTCACCCGAGCATCGTCTCCACATTGCGCACGATGTGGTGGATCTTCCTTCTGTACACGTTTATCAGCACTATCATCCTGTGGGGAGCGGGAATGCCGATCTGGGACGCGCTGAACACCGCCATGACTGGGATCTCCACCGGTGGATTCAGCGTTACGGCAAACAGCATCGCCTCATATCACAGCGTGGCCATCGAACTTGCCCTTATCCCAATCATGCTCTTTGGCGCGATCAGCTTTGCCGTGCACTATGAGCTGATGCGGGGAAAGGGCGAAATCCTGTGGCAGGATCCACAGACACGTTGGCTTCTCATCATGATGCTTATGGGATCCCTCTTTCTCACGCTGGAGAACCTGCTTAAGCTTGGACCGTTGCAAGCGCTGCGGGATTCCACATTTCAGTTCGTCTCCGCGATGACGTGTACCGGGTTTCAGACTGCGAACATCGCAAGCTGGAGCGCCACGGCAAAGCTTCTCCTTTCCGCTGGGATGGTCTTCGGAGGAGCGGCCGGGTCGACCGCAGGCGGGATCAAGGTGGTACGGATGCTTATCCTGTTTAAGGGTGTTAGTTGGCGCTTCCGCAAGATTACCTCTCCGCAAGGGGCGCTCGTTCCGTTTCGTATCGGACCGAAGGCAGTAGATGAGTCGGAAGTGGGACATCGCCTGGAGGACGCATCGCTGATTACCTTCTTGTGGTTGATCTTCCTGGTCCTGGGGGTGATCGTGCTGTTGCACACGACCTCACCCAAATTCAGTTTGTCTGATGTTATCTTTGAGGTGGCAAGCGCTCAGGGAAACGTTGGCCTGTCGACGGGGATCACGAGTCCAACCATGTCCACTCTGAGCAAACTGGCATTGTCGTTCAATATGTGGATCGGCCGCTTGGAGATAATCCCAGTCCTCATGTTCATCCGTTTCCTCTTCTTCGGCGTGCAGTGAGAAGCGGTAATGGGTAATCAGTAATGAGTGGACGAGACCGAGCGCGGGACGGTTATTCTTGTGCTGATTACTGATCGCTGAGAGCCGATGTCGCCCTCCCTGTTCTATGCTTTCCTCGGCGCTCTGTCTGTCAAAACACGCCAGCGGACAGACCTCTGCAAAAGGATACTCTTGCTCTTCCAAGTTGGTAGTGACTTTCCAATTGTGTTTAGCACGGACGAATGCCTAGAGCAATGCACCACGAAGAGCACGAAGGACGCGAAGAATGGAATAGAGGAAGCTGCCAAATCCGACAAAACCGGAAACTGGGTCCAGGATTGTTGAAGCCAATCTGTGCGCAGTGCTTCTGACTCCTTCGTGGCCTTCGTGGTGAAACAGTCCTGTACCTCTCTGAGATCGTTGCCCTCCGACCCTTTCTCCATACCCGTTGATCGTGGCAAGATTCGCACTAGATTCACATCCATCTCCACCCGGGACGGAAGCATCGCCGTACCTTCAGCCGAGCGTCTCCCGAGGTCATCTTGTATTGAGGGGCGTTTCTTGTCAACGTCTCTTCCAGTACTTATGCTTATGCGACAAGTACGATAGTCAATCGTAGAGGTACTGTTTGGTCTGATCTGTTGCTAAGGAGGAAGCGTGGGCAAGAAAGGAGCGTTAATCTGTGGGATCATCTTGATGGCTGCTGTGGTGGTTGGTTTCGGCTACACGCGCAGCGACTTCATGTTCCTAAGCGAGATAGAGCCGGGGATGACCGGCATAGGGAAGACGATCGTGGCCGGTGATACGATAAGCGAGTTTAACGTATCGGTTATCGGAGTCATCGATGAGCCGGGTGACTCATCGGACTTCATCGTTGTGCGCGTGAGCGGTACGGCGATCGGCAGAGCGGGGGGCATCGCTCAAGGGATGAGCGGAAGCCCTATCTACATAAATGGAAAGCTGATCGGCGCCCTCAGCCGCGCTGCTGCCTGGTCCAAGGAGTTGACCCCAATTGGGCTTGTCACGCCAATCGAACAGATGCTTAGAATCATCGATTCTATGCACGATACGCCTGTCTCGTCTCGCCCGGACACGGACGCCGTCCTCGCGGGAGTAACTCTGCGCGATCAATCGGCTCCTCCAAGCAGCGCGGAACTTTACAGCGCACCGAATACGATCTTCGCCTACCCCGTTTCATCACCACTCCTTGTAAGCGGTCTATCGGGGAGATCCCTCACCATGCTAATGGAGGGGTACGCCGCTAAGCCACCGACCGGGCTTGTGAGCGACTTCCTCCCCACCATGGTCGCCCCTCGCATGTCTGGACTCTCCCAGTTTGGCCTACACCTCAACCCGATCTCCGGAGGGACAACGGATAAAACCGGATCAGTGCTCGATCTGCAGCCGGGAAGCGGAATTGGTGTTGCCTTGGCAAGTGGGGATGTGACGATCGGGGCGCTGGGAACAGTGACCTACCGCGACAGCAATTTCGTCCTAGCGTTCGGGCATCCATTCTTGTCAAATGGAGACTCTGACTTTCCGCTGACAAGCGTCCACATTTATGACACGATGAAAGCCTACAACGCCTCGTTCAAGCTGGGGACGATCGGAAAGACGCTGGGGACGATCCTTCAGGACCGCGCGTGCGGCATCGGCGGGGCTATCGGTCGCCAGGCAAGCACAATCAACTTTGGAATCGGCGTCCTCGACCTTGACACAAAGAAGACGAAGAACTTCCAGATCCAGCTTGTCGATGAGCCGCGAATCATGCCCAACCTCATCCTTGCCACCGGACTGAACGCGATCGATGAAACACTAGATCGCATCGGCCAGGGGACGGTGGAGGTGAACTACCAGATCATCGGAGATGGGATGTCGGCGCCGCTCGAAAGACGAGATCTCTTCCTCAGCACGCAGGATATCGCCATGTATCCGCCTTGGCAGCTTGCCGGCATTGTCAACTTCCTGCAGTACAACGACTTCACCGATCCGCAAATTACACGGATAACGGCGACAATGCAGATCACACACAAGATCAAGGCAATGCACATCAATCACCTCAAGCTGGACAAAGATTCGTACGCTCCCGGAGACACGATCCACTACACGGTCGACCTCCAGACCTATCAAGGGGGCACAAAGAAGGTTGAAGGGGATATCGCTGTTCCCGAGGATTTGCTTGCCGATGACATTACTGTGCGTGCCTATAGTGGACCACGGCTACTCGAAGAAGGAGAGTCGCCAAAGGAGTTTCAGTCGCTCGACGATGTTGTCCAGGCGATCGAAGACCTTCCCACATACGACACCCTGACTGTGGAGCTGTTCGCCTGGGACTATGCCTCTCCAAACGGGATGCAGGGAATCGATAAGGTGAGGACCGCTGTCACCGGCTACTTCCTGTACGATAAGCGCGAAGTGACCGTCCCGCTGACCTCACCTGATAACTCCAAGAAGTAGCATGTTCACCCTGCAAGAGATTGCGTGGATCGTCGATGGCAGACTGCTTGAAGAGCACACTGAAAGCGTAGGGCTGGTCGTGCACGACTCGCGCCAGGTAGAGCCGGGTGATCTGTTTATCGCGATCAAGGGAAACCATGCGGACGGACACGCTTTCCTTGCCCAGGTCTTTGAGGCAGGGGCATGCGCGGCGATCATCTCCGATGAATCTGCCATACCGGACAATGCTCGCAATGTCATCGTAGTTGATGATGTTATCCTCGCGCTGCACGCGCTTGCCGCAGCCTGGCGCAAACAGTTGAGCGCGACCTTCGTTGGGATAACCGGCACCTGTGGAAAGACAACGACAAGGTCACTTTTATTCCACCTGTTGCAGGGCACTTTCGGCGTCTACTCGGCGCCGAGAAACTATAACACCGAGATCGGCCTTCCGCTGGCTCTTCTTGGGATGCCACAACATGCCGAGGTGGGCCTATTCGAGCTTGGGGCGAGCGCACCCGGGGAGATCGCGCCCCTCGCCTCACTCCTCGCTCCACGCATTGGCCTGGTCACCCTCGCTGGCCGCGGCCACCTCACTGGCTTTGGGAGCGTCGATGTAGTTGCGCAGGAAAAATGGGAGCTGGTGCGTTCCTTGCCTCCGGATGGAAAGGCCTTCGTAAACGCCGACTCCCCTCCACTCGCCGAGCTAGTGGAAACGTACACAGGCGATATGACGACCGTCGGTCTTCATAATGGAGACCTGCGCGGGAAGACATCACAGTCCAGTAGAGGACTGGTGGTTGACACACAGGAGCCACGCTTACACCTGGAGACGCGCCTTCTCGGCGAGCACAACGCGACGAACATCCTCCTCGCTGTTGCTGCAGCTCTTGCTCTTGGCTTGCCAGGACGCGCGATCGAGGAGCGGATATCGACCTTCTCCCCCTTTTTGCACCGGCTAAACCTCATTCAGGCGAAGTTCGGCTACATCCTCGATGACTCTTACAACGCCAATCCCGAATCGACGCGTGCCGCAATCATGGCGCTTGCTGATCTTCAACTACCGGTGAAGCATCGTGCGTTCGTGTTCGGAGACATGCTCGACCTGGGAGAGGCTTCACCACGCTACCACGATGAGGTAATCGAGCTCGCGCTAGAACTTGGCATCGAGCCGATATTCCCCGTAGGAGAACAAGCCATACAGGCGGCAAGGAGATCCTCGTCTACTCATTCATTCATCTTCTGCAACAGAAGACAACTTGCAGAGTGCATTGTCCAGCACCTGCAAGATGAAACCCTCCTCCTGGTGAAAGGGTCGCTCGCTGTCGGGCTGATAGGGCTGGTAGAAAGCCTGGGGTCAGACCTTTATTCTTAGGATTTTGAAACTAACCGGTAATAACTGAAACCCTAAGAATGAAGGTCTGACCCCACAAACAAAGGCACAATCTTAAACTTGTTCACGTCCACCAGACCGCGATCTGTTAGCTTGAGCGATGGAATCACCGGAAGAGCAAGGAAAGAAAGCGTCATAAACGGCGATGGTAGGGTACAGCCAAGGCTTGAAGCTGCCTGTTTGAGCTGCATTCCCATCTTTGCCACCTCGAGAAGGGCGAGATCGGACATCAAGCCAGCTATTGGAAGCGGTAGCTTCGCCAAGACCTTCCCATCGTGCACTGCGACCTGCCCTCCGTCCATGTCGATGATTGCCTCTACCGCTGCACGCATGTCGGCATCACTTGTTCCAACCACGATGATGTTGTGTGAATCGTGCGCTACGCTCGATGCCAGTGCTCCCATTTTCAGCGAGAAGCCGTGCACTAGACCGATGCCGGTGTTACCCGTGGCATGGTGCCGCTCGACGACTGCCAATTTGACGACATCATGCTTGATGTCACATATGATGTGTCCATCCTGAGTCCGTGGATGAGTGTGCATCTCGCCGGTGACCACCTGATCGGGCGGGACATCGATCACTCGCACGTCCCCTGTTTGCGCAGCTATGGAAAATGAGAGTGGTTTGCTGCCCACATTGACGCTTCTTCTTACCACTTCCTCATCGTAGCGGGGAATCTCGACGACCGTTTTCCCGCTCGTTGCAACGAGCCTGCCACGTGCAAACACCTTATCTACACGCATCGACTTCAGATCCGACAGTACGACGAGGTTCGCCCGGTAGCCCGGGGCTATCGCGCCGACATCGCTTAGTCCGTACGTTCTTGCAGCGTGGATAGTGGCGGAAGGGATGAGTAGTTCTGGGGCTACACCATGATCTATTCCTTTCTTGATGATTCCATCGATGTGCCCGTCCTGAGTGATGGTCTCCGCATGACAGTCATCGGTACAGAAGTGGACGAACGGAGCCGTCTGTGGAGTGAGAAGTGGTAGCAGCGCATCGAGATTACGAGCGGTTGTTCCCTCACGGATGAGGATATGCATCCCCGCACGCAGTTTCTCCTGCGCCTCGGCAAGGGTTGTGCATTCGTGATCCGTCTTCGGCCCGGAGATCACATATGCCCACAGGTCTGGGCCGGCGAGTCCAGGTGCGTGTCCGTCGATCGGCCGACCGCAAGCGGCGCGCAGCTTGGCGACCATATCGGGATCGAGGTTGATCACCGCAGGGTAGTTCATCACTTCCCCCAAACCGAGTACTCGCTCCCAGGAGAGGATCTGTTCAATCTCGGAAGGGCCGATCGTGGCACCAGAGGTCTCAAGGTGCGTTGCCGGAACGCAGGATGGGGCCATGATGTGCACGTCCACAGGCAGATCCTTCGTAGCCTCGATCATGTAGCGAATCCCCGGAAGGCCGAGAACGTTGGCGATCTCGTGTGGATCGGCGATTAGCGTCGTCGTTCCATGCGGAAGGATGGCGCGCGCTAATTCTGCCGGAGACAGCTGCGTGCTCTCGATGTGCATGTGCGCGTCGATCAACCCGGGGATGAGCCACGCCCCGTCAAGGTCCATCCTCTCCTCTGCAGCGTTTGCCCCGAATCCTGTGATCACCCCATCGCAGATTGCCACATCTCCCTCGAAGAAGACGCCCGCAAAGACATCAAGGATACGCGCGTTCTTCAGCAGTAAATCCACTGGTTCAATCCCGCGGGCAGCACTTACGTAGTGGCTTTTGTTGTTCATAAGAGGAAAGCTTACTACGAACCGTGAACGTAGCCAAGGTCCTCAGCGGATTAGACCTCTATCAGCATTACCGCCGAGAATTCATGGCTCCCTGTTTGCAGCGCTGCTCATAGCGCTTTATCATGCTGTGGAGGGGGAAACAGTAATGGATGTCACAGATCGCGAAGAGCTACTCCTTCGCCAGCTCCGCTTTGCCGATGCGAATTTTCATCTGCTGAAGGAAAACGGTGTGCGCTCGATCAATGTAATGGGTCCGGTCGGCTGCGGAAAGACGACGACCATCGAGAAGCTAATTGAGCACCTCATCTCCTGCGGCCTGGCCGTTGGAACCATCGCCACGGCAGCGGCAGGCGATACCGATCATCAGCGATTCCTCACCTGTGGAGCACGTTCAGTGAACGTTCAGACTGAAGAGAATGGATATCTCGACGCGATCTCTCTTAGCGACGCCCTCTCCAGCCTTAACCTGAGGACGATCGATGTCCTCTTCATCGAGAACGTCCCGGGAATCATCTCCCCAGTCGATTACCCTCTTGGCACCAGCCAGGAGATCGTTGTCCTTCCCCTTACCGCGGGAAGCGGCATCGTGCGCAGCTATCCGCGCATATTCACGCAGACAGATCTTCTTGTCATTAACAAGATTGACCTGGCAAGCGTGCTTGGCACATCTCCAAAGACGATCGCTACTGAATACGTAAGCGTGAACCCGCAGGGGACAGCGATCCTGATTGATGCTCGCCGTGGAAATGGGGTCAGCAAGCTGCTTGAAACACTCGGCTTTGACTGCAATAAAAAATGGTAGAATTCTCAACTTTAGCTAGGATCAGCCGGGCATACACTGAGGAGGCATGAAGAAGAGAATTCTGGTTGTTGACGACGAACAAGAGATAGTTGCATCCGTCTCCGATTACCTGCGTGAGGCCGGGTATCGTCCGATTCCTGCGTTCGATGGGGAGAGTGCTCTCTCGGCATTTGAGGCCGACGAGCCACAACTGGTAATCCTCGATCTTGGCCTTCCTGGCATCACTGGGATCGATGTAGCGCATGAAGTCCGCCGTCGCAGTCAAGTTCCGATCATCATGCTCACCGCGCGCGCTCAGGAGATCGACCGCATACTCGGTTTCGAGATCGGCGCAGACGACTACATCACCAAGCCATTCTCCCCGCGTGAGCTCGTCCTGCGCGTGCAGGCGCTCTTGCGGCGCGTCTCGGGCCCGGTCGTGGAGGCTCCAGTCGCTATCGGGGATCTGGTGATCGACCTGTCCGGCCGTGAGGTGAAGCGCGAAGGAGAGCCGGTCGACCTCACCCCGACCGAGTTCGATCTCCTCGCCTTCCTCGTCCGCCGGCCGAACCGCGTCTTTACGCGGCTGCAGCTTCTGAAGGAAGTGCAGGGGTACAGTACCCCAGCGCTCGTGCGAAACATCGATAACCACGTCATGAACCTGCGGCGGAAGATTGAACCAGATCCGGCGGCTCCAACGATCATCAAGACAGTCTACGGGGTTGGATACAAGCTGGTATTCTGAGGGGGGTGATCATGACGCGCATTAAGGAGATCTCTCTTCAATACAAGCTCTTCCTCGGCCTCGCCGTTGCGGTCCTCGCCTCCGTTGGTGCGGTCTACGTGGTGGCGACCCACTTTATCATCTCAGATGCGAAGGGATTCATCACCTCAGAACATGAAGCACAGATGGAGGGGATCGTAAGCCAACTAAGCTCTTATTACTCCGAGAACTCGACGTGGGATGGAATCGGCGCGATTTTCGCATCGCACGGTCAGAACCGGGGAGAAGATCACGGTCAGGGAGGAGCGTTCCTCCTCACTGATCCAAGCGGGACTCCCATCTACGCAAGCTCCCAAGGGATGAGCCGTGAAGATCCACGCTCTTCGCCACGTCTCCTCTCCGAAGGGATCCCAATTGTGGCATCCGGAGAGAAGGTCGGTCTCTTGTTCACCGCGCCGCTGTTCGGGCAGTTCTCAGGCGTAGAGATCCGCCTCCTCGCCTCCGTTCAACGGAGCATCGGATACGCCACGGTGATCAGCCTTGCCGTTGCGCTGCTGATCGGGATCATCCTCTTCCGCTTCATCACTGCCCCATTTGGGCAGCTTACATCAGCAACTCAGGCGATCTCCCGCGGCGACCTCACTCAACCGTTCCCGGATACTGGAACAGATGAGATCGGCAGGCTTGGCCACGTGCTTGAGGGCTTGCGTGTAGGGCTTGCTAAGTCGGAGGAAGCGCGAAAGAGGATGCTCTCAGACGTCGCTCATGAACTGCGAAATCCGCTCGCCGTTGTGAAGGCAAAGGTTGAAGCGATGATTGACGGGGTTCAGCCGGCTGGCGAGGAGAACCTACTGAAGGTCAGTGAGCGCCTCGAACACCTCGAAGGGTTGATCGATGAGCTGCAGGATATCGCCCTTGCCGAGGCCGATGAACTCCCGCTCAATCGCAAGTACATCGATCTGGACAGCTTTCTCAATGAAGTAGCAGACGATGCGCGTACCCTCTTCTCCGCCGACGGGAAAGAGTTCCAGCTAGAGACTGCACGTGATCTACCAAAGGTTTACGCCGACCAGCGCCGCCTACACCAGATCGTGTGGAACCTCCTTTCAAACGCGCTGCGACACACGGGCCCGCAGGACGCAGTGACCCTGCGCGCCGAGTCGAGCGACGGGGAGGTGCTGATCCAGGTGTCAGACACGGGTGAGGGGATGCCCGAAGATGTGGCCTCCCACGTATTCGACCGCTTCTACAAAGAGAAGCATTCGAAGGGACTCGGCCTGGGGATGGCAATCACCAAGGCCCTCGTTGAGGCGCACGGAGGGCGTATCTGGGTTGAAACGGCGGTCTCAAAGGGCACAACCTTCTCCTTCACCCTGCCTGTCCTGCTCCCTGAAAGTCGTTCCTGACAACTTCCGGAAAACTTATCCACGCTTGCTTCATATCTCCCGGTTACCTTCTCAGCATCAAATCAAGAAGGAGTGGTCGACATGACCAGAACAAGGACACTGATTATCGGGATGTTGGTGCTGAGCCTTCTCGCGTTCGGCATCATGGCAGTAGCGGCAAACGGATTTGGAAAGGGAAGTTCCCAGGACCGAGCAAGAACCGGGACAGGGAGCTATCTGCAGGAGCGTGACTCTGATGGAGACGGGATCGTGAACTGCGATGATCCAGACTGGACGAGGCCTCTAGATGGCAGCGGATACGGGATGATGAATGGGAACGCCGCCCACGATGGCTCAGCCGGCCAAGGCCAGCACCATGGAATGGGAAACTGCGCTCATGATGGCTCCGGGCAGGGACTCCAGCGCGGATACGGAAGTGGCGCAGGTGATGGGACCTGCACTGAATAGATACTATATTGGGGCGGGCGCAGTGTCCGCCCCATTTCAAGGAGGCCACGGATGTTTGAAGGCTACCGTTGGAACTGGCGGAGCACGATGCCGTTCTGCACGTCTTTCCACTCTGAGGCAAACCAAGTCTGATGACAAGAGGCCGAGCTTGACGGTGGTTCCTCGCCGTACTATGATCATTGGGTAGCAAGTAAGAGGAAGTGGCTCGCTGTTACTAATGCAAGCGAGCGTTCGTCTTTCTCACCAACGGTGCGAGAGTGACACCGCGTCCCGTGCCGATAAGGAGAACTGATGATCGGAACGTTCGATTATGTTCGCGTTAGCTCCATTGAAGAGGGGTGCGAGCTTCTTACCGCAAACGGTGGCAACGCCGCTGCTCTTGCTGGCGGGACGGACCTACTCGTCAACGTCCGCAACACCGGAAGATCTCCCGATTTGCTCGTCGATTTCAAGGACATCAAGCAGATGAATCGACTGGTAATAGAAGAGGGCAACGGTGCTACAATCGGCGCGTGTGTACCGCTGAACGTCATCGCCGATAACACGGTAATCAACGATCGTTACACGGCCCTTGCTGCGGCAGCGCGCAGTGTCGGCTCCTACCAGGTGAGAAACCGCGCCACGCTCGGCGGGAACATCGCCAACGCCTCCCCCGCCGCGGACACAGCTCCCGCCCTCCTCGTCCTCGGCGCCTCGGTAAACGTGACGGGGAAGAATGGGACAAGGAAGATTCCAATCCAGGAGTTGTTCACCAGGGTGAAGAAGACCTCTCTCAAAGAAGCCGAGGTGATCACCGATATCGTGCTTCCGTCGGTGTCACGGACGCGCAGTGCATTTATCAAGAAGCAGCGCGTGAAGGGGCACGACCTGGCGATAATCAACATGGCCGCCTCCTACGATGCGGATGCCGGAAAGGTGCGCGTGGCGATCGGAAGCTGCGCGGTCACCCCGATCCTCCTCCCGGAGTTCTCTCTGTCTCCAGATGAACGGGTGGACAGCCTGATCGAGAGGGCCAACGATATCGCCCAAGAGATGATCAGCCCAATAGACGATGTTCGGGCCTCAGCGGAGTACCGCCGCGCCCTAGTCCCTGTCCTGCTGCATGACCTAATCTGGGGTGTTCTCTCCCCAGGTGGAGGTGCCAGATGAGCCTGCACGAGATCGCACTTACCGTAAACGGCACGCGGGAGGCCGTGAGCGTCCCTGCCGGGATGACGCTCCTTGAGCTGCTGCGCGAGAAGCTTTACCTCACCGGTCCGAAGGAGGGGTGCGGCGCGGGCGAGTGTGGAGCGTGTACCGTCCTCCTCGATGGGCGACCTGTGACATCGTGCCTCGTACTGGCAGTTGAGGCGGACGGCAAGGATGTGCGCACGATCGAGGGCGAAGCGACGGACGGGCAGCTTTCAGCACTGCAGCGGGCGTTCATCGACGCCGGGGCGATTCAGTGCGGCTTCTGTACACCGGGGATGGTGATGTCCGCTCGCGCCCTTCTCGAGCGGAATCCTCACCCGAGCGATGATGAGATCAAGGAGGCGATCGCGGGGAACCTGTGCCGCTGCACCGGATATGAATCGATCATCGCCGCTGTTCGCCTGGCGGCGGAGAGGGGAGAGAGATGAGCTCCACGAAATACGTAGGACAATCGGTGCCGCGGGAGGACGGGATCCCCAAGGTGACGGGGACGGCGATGTTCGTCCACGATATGTCCCTTCCCGGGATGCTCCATGCAGCAACGGTGAAGTCTCCGCACGCCGCGGCGCGGATCGTGAAGATCGATACTACGAAGGCGCGAGGGCTTCGGGGAGTGCGCGCGGTACTCACGGGGGATGATCTCGACTACCGCCTCGGGCTGTACGTGCAGGATAAGTCGATCCTCGCCCGTGGCCAGGTTCGCTACCAGGGCGAGCCGGTCGTGGCGATAGCCGCCGACACGCTCGAGATCGCCCGCTCCGCCTGCGATCTGGTGAAGATCGACTACGAAATGCAGGATCCCGTCCTCGACCCTCGCGAAGCGATGGACGCGGACGCGCCTCTCGTGCACCCGGAGCTTCATACCTATTCCTACATGAAAGGCGTATTCGCCCCCAAGCCGCACACGAACATCGCCCACCAGCAGAAGATCCGCAAGGGGGACGTCGAAGCCGCCCTTGCCGCATCAGACGTCGTAGTGGAAGGGCACTTCTACAACCCACCCGCGCCGCACGTCCCGCTGGAGACGCACGCTGTGATCGCGCGCGCCCTTCCAGACGATCACCTGGAGATCTACACTTCAGCGCAGTCCCCCTACACGGTGCGAAACCTCCTCTGCCGCAGCTTCGACCTGCCGCATGCCAATGTGCGCGTGCACGTGCCCTACGTAGGAGGCGGGTTCGGGGGAAAGGCGGGGATTCAGCTTGAACCGCTCGCCTATTGCTTATCCAAAGCGGCCGGTGGAAGGCCGGTGAAGATCGTCGCCACACGCGAGGAAGAGTTCGGCACCCTCCCCTCTCGTCAGGGATTGCACACCGACATCACCCTCGGCGTCACAAACGAGGGAAAGATCAGTGCGCTCAAGGTGAAGTACGTGTGGGACGCGGGCGCCTACGCCGACTACGGGGTGAACGTCGGTCGCGCCGGGGCCTACGCCGGGGCCGGGCCGTACAACGTCCCCAACTGCCACATCGATTCGTTCGTCGTGTACACGAACAAGGTCTTCGGCACCGCCTATCGCGGCTTTGGACACCTCGAGGTGATGTGGGGAGTGGAGCGCGCGATGGAGATCGCCGCTCACAAGCTCAAGATGGACCCGTATGAATTTCG
>JALTFO010000163.1 GCA_027007005.1 Candidatus Bipolaricaulota bacterium
CTTTCGACTATTCAGAAGATTGCACGAGAGGCGGAGAGGCAACAAGCTCAGCGGCAGCGGGAGGCCGTCAGTGCGCGGAAGGCTAGAGAGCGAGCAGCCCGGCAAGCTGCTCGCGTGGCAGAAGCAGATCACAAACGCCAGGTAGCAGCAGCTAAAGCCACTCATGTTGAAGCCCTCAATGCTACGCTCGAGGAGACCTATGCGGCTATTGATGGTCTTCTTGCTACCACACTTGATGTGGATCACTATTTTGATCTGCATACTATGCATCATGAGGTAGAGCATCCACCTTTTGAGCACACTGAACTCGAGCGACCGACACAGAAGCCGATTGTGATACAGGATCCACCCGAGCCGATCTATAAAGAGCCAGCACCTCCGAAAGTCTTGTTCGGCAAGAAGAAGAAACACGAAGCTGCGATTGCTGCAGCTCAGACTGCTCATGCACTTGCTCGAGCCGAATGGCAGTCTAAGATCGAAGAGTCTGCAGCACGCCGTAAGACGCTGCATGAGGAATTTGAACGGGCTGAGGAGAAACGCCTTGAACAGCTCGAGATGGAGAAAGCCCGTTATGCCGAAGAGTGCACAGCGCGAGAACAGGAAATTGCTGAGTACAACGCGAGCATCGATAGCTTGATCTCCAATCTTGGCTATGGAGCGCCGGATGCGGTGGAGGCGTACATCTCGATCGTCTTTTCTCACTCCCATTATCCGGACCACTTCCCAGTCTCGCATGAGGTTAAATTCGATCCCTCGACCGCTGAACTTCATCTGCGTGTCTCGATTCCATCACCCTCCGAATTGGAGAGTATCAAGCTTTACAGGTATGTCAAGAAGAACGATCAAATCACTTCGACTGTGCTATCGCAGAAGGCTCAAAAAGATCGATATGCCTCTGCTATTCACCAAGTGGTTTTGCGGTCGATACATGAGATTTTCGAAGCAGATCGAAGAGGTTTAATCAAGACCGTGTCACTGGAGGTGGGGGCTGAAACAACGGATCCAGCCACAGGCAAGATGGGTTTCATTCCTCTCGCAGCCGTTGCCGCCGAGAGAGAGGTATTCCTTGGGATCGACCTCTCCGCAGTGGTGCCGAAGAGTACATTGGACTTCCTCGGGGCTGTTGTCTCCAAGAACCCTTTTGAATTGATGGCTGCCGATACTACGGGAGTTCGCCGCTCATGACAGATGACGTCCGTTTTAATCCCCCTCCAGGTTGGCCTAAACCACCCAAGGGTTGGCGCCCCCCGGCTGGATGGACACCAGACCCGAGCTGGCCGGACCCACCCGAGGGATGGCTCCTTTGGTTAGCCAGAGGAGTTGGGACAGAGCCTGAACCGGTTGTCTCAGTTCAGCTTTCCCCACATGAGCAACCGACCGGCAAGGCACACGATCCAACCAACTCGCTCTCCCTCGAGGCGCGAATAGCTCTTCTTGAAGCAGAGAACGCAGCCCTACGAACAAGTTTGGGAGCTCGAGGTAATGATGCTGATAAGGTGGTGGAACTAGACGACGAGAAAGTCTTGCAGAGCGTTGGTATCTATCGATATCACCATCCACTCGAGAATGCCATTGCATACAAGGCCCAGCTGCAGAAACTCGGAACCCAGATTGCGGATCTTGTTAAAGCAGGTTTGGCGATTGAAAAGTCCACAATGTTCACTTTTAACAACTCCCTAGCAAAGGGACGTCGGATGACAACAGATCTGGCAAAATTGATGCTCCGTGCCTATAACGCCGAAGCTGACAATAGTATTCGTGCTCTCAGATTGGGCAATGTTGTGACTGCGAAGAAGCGTCTTGAAGCTTCTCGTAAAGCGATCGCAAGGCTTGGACACATGATGGAAATGCGGATCAGCGATACATTTCATGCTCTGCGCCTTCGAGAGATCGAACTCACTGCGGATTGGCTAATGAAGAAGCAAGAAGAAAAGGAGGCGGCAAGGGAAGAGCGAGCGAGGCTCCGTGAGCAGCGACGAGTGGAACGGGAGTTAGCAGAGGAACGGGCTCAACTCGATAAGGAGCGCGCACATATTGAGAACGCTCTGCTTGCAATACGTGAGGCTGGTGAAGAAGATCTTGACCTTCAGGCGCGTTTGACAGCGATTGACGAGGCAATTGCACAGAACGACTATCGCCTAGCAAACATTCGTGCTGGATATGTGTATGTCATATCTAATCGCGGTGCCTTCGGTCCCAATGTCGTTAAGATTGGGTTGACCCGCCGACTCGAGCCTCTGCAGAGAATCGCTGAACTCAGTGGTGCTTCGGTCCCTTTCCGTTTCGATGTACACGCTCTCTATTTCTCTGAAGACGCTGTCTCCTTGGAACACGAGCTTCACAAGCACTTTGCTGATAGGGCTCTGAATCGGGCCAATAGTCGTAAGGAATTCTTCTTTGCCACACCCGCAGAGGTTAGGGAGGTACTGACTGAGAAACTGGGGAGCCTGTTAGAGTTCACCGAGACCGCTGCTGCTACAGAGTACTTTCAGTCTATTCGCTATTGGCCTGAGGGTATTTCCAAGCTGACTAATAACTTGGATGCGGAGGCCTGATGGTCAGGTATACCAAACCATGGCAACTTACTAGGACAAAGCTATTACGGAGATAGCTACGCCAACAACGGCATCAACCCGAAACAGCGGCGAAAATGTCGGTTTGTGACAGCTGTTCTGGTTATGCAGAACGTCGTTCGCAGTTCTAGTGGATTGCATTCACTGCTGGATTTGCCAGGGCTTGATGCCGACTGGTTCTCCGAGTGCAGCTAGGAACAGCTCCAGCGTCTGCTCGAAGAGATAGCCGCGATGCTCCTCAGCAAAGAGGAGAAACTCCTGCACCCAACGTACCAAGTGTGGCTGGTGCTTAAGCGGCGCTAACATCCCTTCCCGTAGGAACCCCCTCCAGCACCGGCTCAAGAGCCTTCTCGATTCTTGTCATACCTCGATTCCTGATAGTTAACAATCTCCATAACTTGTCATTTACGGTGTCGTGTTGACCGCCGAGCTGATTCCGCTCAAAACGTTCGTTCAGTTCTGCTGTTGACAGTAGAGGGATGGAGTCATAGAATACGTAACGTTGAAAGACTGATCGCCTGTAAAAGGGAAATTTTGGGTAGGATAAGAAGTTAGCCATACGCTGGCGGAAATTAAACGATAGTGAATTATGGAAGTTAAACCAACGTACTTATACTGTTATACAAGTATCGAGAGCCTCGCTCTTGTTCTTAAGCATCGCCAAATGAGGTTAGCACGTTTGGATAGGGTCGACGATCTCTTAGAATCGCGATCGGCGGATCTGGTCAACTTAAGGGCAATACATATTCGTCACGTGTTGGACAGACCTGGCGGAAGAAAGTATTCCCTTTTGGCATATGTATACGCCAGAACTTCGGGGGGTCAGAATAAGAATGCCGCTTGCAATGTTCAGGGGCTATCACATACGAGACCAGCCGGAGCTACGCTTAACCACCGACGGTTTTGATAATTGGGCGTTGCCGTTTGAAAGAATGTATGGAACCGATTACATGGTTATGCCGGAAGCGGCCAATAACTTCTATAAGATCGAGTACACTGATGATACATCATTTGTACGTCGTCAACTCTATACCGCAATGCCGGATGGTAGCCATAAAGTCGCGTTAGCCAAGCTGGGTCGCTATAAGAGTTCGCATTGGAATTTTCAATCCGAATGGAGATTCCGTCTTATCGTCGTTCCATGCATTGCACCAAAACCGGGAATGTTCGATGATCCGGCGGAGTTGGACCGCTTTATATCAGCGTCCGCTCAGTTTATCAACGGAAAGCCTTTATCATTCGATGGGTTCTTTTTGTCGATTCGAGACGAAGCATTTTCGGAAATGGAAGTTATGTTGGGGCCAAAACACAATAGCGGCGACCGAGCCGTGGTGGAGGCACTGCTGCAGACGTACAATCCGAGCGCTAAGCTCTTGGTCAGTACGTTGAAGGGTGCCGTTCAATGAGTAGAGTCGCCTCAGCCGAGCGACAAAGCAGGCCTAACACCCACATTAAGCCTGACGGCTTACCCTTCCGCTGCGCCACGCTTCGCTCCAGGAGGGCAAGACGCGGCTCATATGGTGCAATTAGAAGTACCATTGGGGGCGCGGTAAGAGGAAGATTCCTGATATCATTCCCGACCGACCTGCGGCAATTCTCAAGAAGCTCCAAGGCTTGGCTGGTCCGCTGGTAGTAACGCAGCGTGGTCGCGCAATGGCGGTGCTTCGGAGGATTGATGCCTACGAGAAATCAGAGCATGAGCGCAATCTCTTGCACCTATTGGCGACAGGTGAGAAGGAAATCGCTGTAGGTGAGGGGCACACCCCGGCAAGTGTCTTCAAAGATGCCGACTCGTTCTCCCAGCGGTGTCAGGAACAGGTCCAGTGGCTACTCGAAGGTATAGCCGCGATGCTGCTCAGCAAAGAGGAGGAACTCCTGCACCCACCGTACTAAGTGCGGCTGATGCTTAAGCGGCGCTAACATCCTCTCCCGCAGGAAGCTAGCGTAACCCTCCAGCACCGACTCAAGAGCCTTCTCGATTCTTGTCATATCTCGATTCCTGATAGTAAACAATCTCCATAACTCGCCATTTACGGTGTCAAGGGTCGGGTAGGTTTCCTCAACCTGTGGAACGATCGGTAACACGTAGCATTCCGATATCGCGTGGCACACTTCACGTTCGCCCCGTGCGCGTACTACGCGAGATGCTGGCTGGCGCAGGATAACGGGGAGGACTGCTACGGCAATCCTCCCCATTCATGTGGGGTTGCCTGTGGGCACAGGGGCTGATCCATTGCCCGTAGCGTTAATGGCACTCCGCGTTGCGAGCTGAGAAGGAAGACTCCACTTGCTTACGTGTCGAGGGCTGCAGCGAGCCGTTTCGCACAAGCTCGACAAGATCAAGGATCGATCCCTTTTCAGCGAGGTAAACACCGACTCCGCTCTCGCGTAGCACGTCGTATGCCTGCGGATTGATCACACCGGTGATCAGGCCGTCACATCCGATCCCTGCTAGACGGCCTGCGAGTGAGACCCCCTGACCACCGCTCTGCCCACTCGCGGGGTTCTCCCAGGCATCGAATCGATCGTCCTCCTCAACGATGAGGAGCTGATTGCACTTGCCGAAATGCGGATCGAGCCGCGCTCCAAGCCCTGCCCCACGCGATGTTATTGCTATCCTCAATATTGCTCCTCATGCCCCATCCTGAACGATCAGGTCTTTGATGGCGGAAATTGCCTGCTCGGTATTCATGTCGCGGATCTCAACGCCGCGGAAGTTGTCCACATTGAAACCGGCGGCATCAAATGCATCTCGATACATTTTCCGCATCATGTTCGGTGCACACCCGGCCACGTACAGCCTATCCGTGGAATCACCGGAGAGCAGTGAGGACAGAAACTCGTCCCCATCCTCCGCACAAAGCTGTGGGTGGATTGCTGCGTAGTCGACAAGCTTCTCTCGACGAATGGCGTTTCCCACCTCGAATATATTCATGTCCTGAAATGACGGACAGGTTCCCTGGCAGACACACAATAACAGTCCCTTCTTTCCCATGATGGTCCTCCTTAACTAATTCTTGCCAAAATAGCTTATTGCTCCGGTTGGGCAGATCTTCCCACACCCTTGACAGAACTCGACGCAGTTGTCCTGATTTACCACCAACGGCTTACCATCCTGCACCTCGTAAACATTGTGCGGACAGAACTCCACGCACGTCAGGCAACCTACACACGCCTCACGATTGATGATTGGATACCACTCTTTGGCCATTTTCACTCTCCTCTTCTGCTCTCGTTATACATGCTTCAATGCGCTAGGATGCATATAATACTCACCCGCACTGCTTTGTCAATGTCCAATTAAGTGAAGAGCGTGCAGCCCACTCTGATGGCGATGGCGCCTTTGTTGCAAGCAACACTGTTATGAGTACCCCAGTTGTGAGTGGCTAGTTACGACAAGCTCATTGCGATGAACGGGGTACAGTCTATAATGACCACTTGCAAGAAGGAGGATCTATGCAATCGATCGATTTGCTGCGTCAGCTTTCCGACGCATTTGGAGTATCAGGCTTTGAGGATGAGGTGCGCCACCAGATCACCGAGCTCGTATCGCCGTATGTGGATGAAGTAAAGACCGATACGTTGGGGAACCTGTTCGCCATACGTAAGGGTAAAGGTGATTTCACCCTGATGCTCGATGCGCACATGGACGAGGTGGGGTTCATCCTGAAATGGATCGAAGACAGCGGATATTTGCGTTTTTCACCGCTTGGGGGCTGGGATCCGCGCATCATCCCCGGCCATCGAGTAGAGATACTGACTCGTAGTGGCAAGAAGCGCTACGGAGTGATCGGTTCTGCTCCACCGCATATCCTGACCGATGAGGAACGCAAGAAGCCGATCCCGATCGAGAAGATGTTCATCGATGTTGGCGCAGCGTCGCGGCAGGATGCTCTCGAAATGGGGTTTCACATTGGCGATCCGCTGACGATTCACTACCCGTTCATCGAGCTCCACAACGGCTATGTCACCGGGAAGGCATTTGATGACCGCGCCGGTTGTGCTGTGATGATCGAGACAGCGAGCCGTTTGGCAGAGAAAGATCTTGACATCAATATAGTCTACTCATTCGTCGTGGGGGAAGAAGTCGGCCTGCGCGGTGCACGAACATCGGCCTATCAAATCAACCCCGATCTAGCTATCGCCCTGGAGGGAACGATCGGAGCGGACATGCCCGGCGTCCCGCAGAGTAGCCAGCCGGTCCGACTCGGCAAGGGGCCAGCGATCACCGTTGCCGACCGGTCGATCGTCGTCTCACGCAAGTTGATCGAGGCGATAGAAAGCGTAGCTGAAGAAGAGGAGGAAGGAGTGATCCCGTATCAATACAAGCTTCCCACCTACGGCGGGACTGACGCCGGAGCGATTCACACGACGAGGGCAGGAATCCTTGCCGGTGTGGTCTCTGTCCCCTGCCGGTTCATCCACTCACCGACGTCAACTCTAAGGTTGAATGACTTTGAGAACACGGTGCGGCTGGTGACGCGCTTTATCGAGAGTCTACCGGGCTCTCTTTCTTAGCAAAGACAAGCTTTACGAGGTCCTCGGCGGCGTGGTGCAAGTTGATGATGAAATCAGCGTGACAGACCGCGCCGCCGTCCACCTCACGATAGTTGTCCCCCGATAAGAACAGCCGCTGCCCGCTGATTGACACGCTACCATCCGAGTCTGAAGCACCGAGGCAGGGGCCAACGCACCATGCGTGCGTACCGTAGATATCAACGACGGGAGTATTCAGTGCCGTTACATCATCTTTCCCAAAGATAAGCTCCTTCCCCGTTTCCAACGAGCACATGTCGCGCAACGAGGCATCGCAGAGGAGCGGAATGGGAACTTCACCACAGGCGCTACATGCGT
>JALTFO010000164.1 GCA_027007005.1 Candidatus Bipolaricaulota bacterium
TGGTATTGCGAATACAAAAAGAAACTTCTGCGCGAGCTAGATACAAATATGCCGTGCGAGGCATTTGAGAGGAAACAGTGATCCAGATAGGGCGTATTAAATGGCTTTCAGTGCGGGAGATTCCGGCGATTGTTGATGTCTCCTTAGACGAGGCAAAGGCGATTGTTGAGAAATCGGCCATTCCCTACTTGGTATACCGAGGAGTCAAGTATTACCGAGCCGTGGAAATACATTCCCGTTTTGGGATCACGGGAAGGTGCCCGGCCTGCCTGAAAGAGGTTCCAAGCAACAAGACATATTGCTCGCGAGAATGCTGGGTTGCTGCAATGGGGGATGATGCGCATGAGAAAAACGAGCTGATATTGGGGACGCCAGCGATCCCGATAAGCATATCGGCTTATCTTATGCGCAAGATCAGAGAAGAGGCAGACCGGCTTGGAATGGACACCGCAACAGCGGTCAGGTTTCTCCTCAATGAGGGAATCGAGAAGCAGAGGAGGCTACCAGCGCTATGAAAAACGATTTGCTGGTAAAAGCGCAGCGTGGCGATCGTGACGCACAAGGAGAAATCGTCGAGCGGCAAATGAGCATGATCTTGTACGAAGCCAGACGACTCGCGTCCCGACAAGCCGACATAGATGACATGGTCCAGGAGGGTTCTATCGCGGTACTCAAGGCGATAGAGAGGTTTAACCCGCAACGAGGCAACTTTGCGGCGTTTGCGAGAAAGTGCGTGCGTAATGCGATGATAGATTTGTATGCCGTCGAACGCAGAAGGCGTGAAGAAAACGGATTGGATGCGGAAACAGTTGTTGCGCGCCAGGCCGAAGAGATGCCTCCTGCATTAGCGGAATGGCTGAATGGCTTAGGGCGAACCGAGCGCCAGTTTGTCTATTTGGCACTCGGCATACAGGACGACATTCAGCGAACGCCACAGGAATTGGCGGCAATTTACGATCGAGCGCCGTGGTACATCTACAAGAAACTACAGGCAATCAAGGATGATGCACGCAAGGTGATGCAAGCATGAACAACAAAGGTCCCTTCCCGGTGATAAGAACTCAAGGAGTTCTCCGCAAGGTAGCCGAGAAGGTCGGCTCGCGCGCGGTGTGGCGAGATGACACACACTGGGAGCAGGGTAAAGGGTGTCTATCCCATGCTTTCAGGCCAGGCTACGACACCGACAAGATGCCTGCGGGAATGCGTGCGGCCAGCACGTTATGGCCCAAGCCGGGGCGGGACCGGCCGCGCGAGCGAGGAATAGAGATTGCGGGTCGGAACCGGTCTTTAGTGGCCGGTGTACGTCCTGCTTTAAGCTCGCATGTGGCGTGGACGGTGACACGCCTGACCAATAAAGGACGCTTTGTTGGAAGGCCCTGATGGACCCTGACGCAGGATATCCAGAGCGAGGGAGTCGGTTCAACTCCGACCATGCGAGCAAGCTAGGAGGTTGGTATGAAACAGGTTGTGGACATCCTGTATGACATCCTTGCTGTTCTCAGGGACTTGCGGTCTGCGGGAAGAGACGCGAGAGCGTGCGGGCCCGGCGACCCAAGCGCGATTAGTGATGCAGAGAATCTTATATTCGAGCGCAAATTGACACAGCTAGAGGACAAGCTCAGGCAATTGGGCCAGGTGTTAGACAGGAAACAGTAATTAAGAATAGGAGAGGGCAATGTTTGATGATGTGCTAACAGCGAAGGAATGGGCGGGGCTGTCAATGCGTCCACCAATAGAACAGGTCATTAAGGGGGCGGTCAATTTCTTACTTGGGCGGCTCTATATACCGACCGAAGAAGGGGTTAGGGTGGACGGGCAGACGATAGAACAGTTGGGTTTGAACATGGAACCGATCAATTGGGGGGATTTGGAATGCGTTGAGGTACAGAAATCTGGCGATCAATACATTGCAACTGTGGGAGAGGTAGGGCCGGATGCGCGCAGCCTTATATCGTATCTGGAGGATTGGTTGACCGAGTGGGGATGGCCGGTCGAGGTGAAGACGGAGTGGTAACCCATGTATTGGACTAGGAGCGGCAGTGGCGGAATTGGCAGACGCAGGACTCCCGGAGGGGACCGGGGCCGGGGTAGTTCTGATCCCGCAGAGGTCGGCGTGGGAGCACGGGATCGTCCGGGTTCAACTCCCGGCTGCCGCTACAGACGCCGAAAAAAAACGAACACAAAGAAAGG
>JALTFO010000165.1:0-1687 GCA_027007005.1 Candidatus Bipolaricaulota bacterium
CGATATGTCTCCCAAGGATCTTCGGCAATGGCGGGAATCGGAGATAGAGAGATGAGCGAAAACGCTATACTGGTCGATTCGTCAGTCTGGATCCACTACTTGCGGCGTCGTGGACGACGAGAGGTGAGGGAATCTTTGGCAAAGGCCCTTGCAAAAGGACGGGTGAGAACATGCTCGGTCATCAAAACGGAGCTGCTCGTGGGGACACGCGACGATGCTGGATTCGAGAAACTGTCCAGTCTCCTAGACGCGCTCCCCGAAATCCCGATCGACGAACAGGTGTGGCGCGAGGCGGCGCGCCTCGGTGCAGCCCTCAGGCACCGAGGTAAAACGGTGCCGCTACCCGATCTGGTCATAGCGCAGGTAGCCATTCAAGAGGGAATCGAACTCTGGCATGCCGACGCCCACTTTGAGGAGATCTCCAAGTTCACTACGCTCAACACGAGAGATTTAGGGGCAGGTTTTGCAATCGAACGCTAGGATCTAAGTAATAATCGCGGGTCAGATACTGCATTGAAATTCAGCCCGCCTTGGGGAGGGGTAAGCGATACGGCTCACCGCTTTTGTAGATCGCATGGGCGATGAGCAGCAGCTTCCTCGCTCTTTTGATACACTGTTCGTTTGTGTTGGGATAGTTCATTCGACGATAGATCCTGCCTCGGTGGTCGGATACTGTTCCTGCTGGTTGCGACGGATCTTGGCAAACTGCTTTGAAGGCATAGATACCGCCATACAGCTACTCGAGCTTTTTGTCAGCCAAAGAGGTTTCCAACGCGGAAATCAACGGGGGTAAGTCCTCTTGCACCGTACGCCATAGGATGTCCAGGTTAATATCGAAGTAGGCATGAACCAGCCGATGCCGCATGCCGATGACATCATCCCAAGGTATGGCTGGGAGCTCAGCCCGGGTGGTTTCAGACACCTGATAGGCGGCTTCCCCCACGATTTCTATTGCCTTGATCAATCCGAATACCAAGAGTTGATCTTGGTCCAAATCTGACCTGTTCTTACTCTGTACGAAGGATGTCGCCTCTCGAGCAGCATCGAGCATATGTTGGAGTCGGACACGGTCATCCTTTCGCATATTGTACCTCGGCATCTCGCAGCACGTCTTCGCGAAAATACCGGCTCAAGTCCTCAGGAGTACGCAGGTCAACCTTTCTCCCACCGAATAAGGTGGATAACTCGCGCTCAAGGCGCGATATACCCAACAGACCCGGTATATCTTCCGGTTCAAACTCCACTAGGATGTCAATATCGCTTTTCGTACTGAAATCGTCGCGCAGAGCCGAGCCGAAGATGGCGAGTTGCCGTATATGGTGTTCCCGACAAAACTCCGCCAGCCGATCCCGATCCACAGCTATCTTAGCCCTTTGAATTCCTCTCATTTTCCCGTTCCCCGCCATATATACTCTATACTTACTCTACTGATTACATTACGATGAGTCAATAATTACGGATCAGATACTGTACGAAAACCAACCCTCCTCAGTGATTGGTGCACGGTACGGCTGACCGCTTTTGTAGATTGCAGGGGTGATGAGGAGCAGTTTCCTCGCTACAGCGACCCGCGCCAGTTTCTCCGGCTTACCTCTTGGAAGTTGAATCCAAGCCATGTCACAAGGGAACAGCGATTAATGTTTGATTGCAAGACCTCGTACCTTATAGCGAGAGTGTGAGGTAGGTT
>JALTFO010000165.1:1697-2186 GCA_027007005.1 Candidatus Bipolaricaulota bacterium
CGGTTTCTGGTTTGTCGGGGACTGGCTCCTTTTCTCATCGCAGATGACAGAGAAAAGGTGCCTCGTACCTTATAGCGAGAGTGTGAGGTAGGTTGTCCTCGCGTACATCTTTAGACTAACTAATGGACGGAGATGCTTCGCTGGGTGGGCAGGTCGGTAAAGGCTGGAACGACGAAGCCGTCAGTTCGAGGGTCAGATGGACCACCCTCCCACAAGCCAGGACAGCATCAGGAGCGCAGCTTGCGCTGCAGCTCGTGTTTACGAGGTCAGGCTGGAGAGGGCAGCCCACACGAACTCTCCATCACATAAGCGTGGACGGAGGTTCCATATGTACTGTATCGGAGTGGATGTCAGCAAGCAAGAATTGGTCACCTATGACGGTAAGATCGAGCGTATCTTCCCCAATATCCGCGGCCTCCCCGAGTTTTGCCGGTTCGTGACGAAAGCAACAGATACACTCATCGTGTTCGAGCCGACAAGCACTTACTC
>JALTFO010000166.1 GCA_027007005.1 Candidatus Bipolaricaulota bacterium
TGTTGGAAATGATACTGTACTTAAGATGCCGACACCGGGCTTCCATACAATGGTATCCGCCCCAGGGTATACACAGTATTTCTTGTGGTTCCTAGCAGGGAATTCGCGCAAACAGGACGTTACAGTAGATCCACGGCTTGCCTGGGTTGCAAAGGCCGTCCCTATGATAAGTAACATTGAGGATAATTTATCGTAGCGAGGAAATGGGTTCAGGTTACTGAGTGATACAATAGCTAGCATCCAATCAAAGCGTTAAAGAACATATAAAAAGGAGGGGGGTACATAATGTACTTCGAGCAGTTGAAACAAAACGACGGATTAAACATGATCCAAGAGAACCCTTGCCAACTACTAAACTTTGGCAAACTTGTCATTCCTGCAGGAGGGAGCTACACCGGAAATACTGGTGATAGTGAAGCAGTTCTAGTGATCATGTCTGGTGTAGCCGACATCGAAGCAGGAACAGCGCGATTTTCAAACGTTGGAGGAAGAACTTCGGTCTTCTCTGGCAAGCCACATTCGGTTTATCTTCCACCCAACTGTGACTACACCATAAAGGTCAACAAAAATGCATCGCAATTTAAGGCTGCACTAGCGATGGCTAAAGCCGATGACGGAGCAAGTCCTTACGTCATAGCGCCTGACGAAGTTGTCTCGGGGAAGTGGGGTATTTCTAACTTCTCTCGTACATTCAACCAGATTCTTGTAAAGGGATTGCATCCAGAGAAGAAAGTGAGCCGCATTATCATCGGTGAAACGTTCACTCCATCTGGTAATTGGTCCACGTATCCACCGCATAAACATGAAAAGGACGATCTCCCTCGCGAGGTATTCATGGAAGAGATGTACTATTTCAAGGTCAATCCTTCCGAGGGTTGGGGGCTTGCCAAACACTATACCGACGACGGTTCGATTGACGACGTGTACACAGTGAAGGACGAAACGATCCTTAAGATGCCTAAGGGTTACCACACTGTTGTCTCTGCTCCAGGCTATACAACCTACTATCTCTGGTTCCTCGCCGGCAACACCCGCACACAAGCAGTGGTTTCCGATCCAAATGTCGGATGGGTGAACCGTGTTGTTCCAATCATTAAAAACATCGAGGATAACCTATCATGATTCTGGATGACTTCAAGCTTGATGGAAAGGTTGCGCTAGTGACCGGTGCCGCTACCGGTCTCGGACAGGGAATGGCGATAGGCCTTGCAGAGGCAGGTGCCGATATCGTAGGAATTACACATCATTCCCCCGCAAAGGAGACATCCGAAAAGGTGCATGCTGCAGGGCGAGAATTTCTCGCCCTGCAGGCGGATCTCGGATCTATTGATCCAATTGACAATGTCATCAGGCAAGCGGAGGAGCGATTTGGGCATCTAGACATCCTAATCAACAATGCTGGAATCATCAGACGAAATAAAGCTGAGGAGTTCACTGTCGCCGACTGGGATGAGGTCATCAATGTCAATCTACGAACCCTGTTCTTCCTCACACAAGCATTTGCCAAGAGACTCATAGTAGGTAAAAGTAAGGGAAAGATCATTAACATATGTTCTATGCTCTCTTACTCCGGAGGGATTCTGGTTGCTCCCTACACAGCGAGCAAAAGTGCCGTGGCTGGTCTGACCCGCCTCCTGGCAAACGAGTGGGCAAAATACGGTATCAACGTCAACGGAATCGCTCCCGGGTACATGGCAACTGCCAATACAGCTCCTCTACGTGCTGACGAAGGCAGGAATAGAGAGATCCTCTCGCGAATCCCATTGGACAGATGGGGCCTTCCAGATGATCTGAAGGGAGCGGCGGTCTACCTTGCATCCTCAGCTTCCGACTATGTAACCGCGACGATACTGCGCGTGGATGGAGGATGGCTAACACGATGAGGAAGGCATAAGGATGCGCAAGTCCAAGCAAGATACGCTGACCGAACTTCTAGAAGAAAAACTCGTTGCGGTAGTGCGCACGCCCGACGAAAACGGCGTTATCAAGGCAATTGAGGCCCTCAGCAATGCTGGCATCAAGTGTTTCGAGATCACAATGACGATAAGCGGGGCAATTGAGTTGCTGACAACTGTAGTAACAGAGAGGCCAGATTTGTTGATCGGCGCAGGAACTGTACTCAACGAGCAACAGGCTGTCGATTGCATAGAAGCGGGGGCAGAATT
>JALTFO010000167.1 GCA_027007005.1 Candidatus Bipolaricaulota bacterium
AAGATCTCAGCCCAACGCTCTAACATTCCCCACCTCGCCATATGCTAAAGATAGCATATGCTATACAGCAAACGGCCATATGTCAACCCCATGAAGCGATCTCACGCAGGATAATTGCAGGTTGTACATGCGGGGAGAAGGCGGTTAATGGCATGAAGGTAGGGGATTGCTACCGGGACCATCGGTTTGTGCCTCTCGGCGAAGGATAACCCTGCAAATCACGGAGGCAGACTCCAGGATTGCATGGTCAACCAAGCATACAGGGACTGCTGTAGTCATTCATGCGGTGAATGGCTCGTCTGATCTGGACTTAGTAGCGACTTTGTTTTCATATGCGGCGTATCCTAGTTCCTGAATTTGGAAAGGGATAACGGTTTCGTTACACTAGCCTTGATTGGGTTTGATCGTGCGGGCAACCAAGCGGAGTTATGCGTGGTTGTGTAAGAGAATCCCTAGGAGGGCGATGGCAAGAAAGAGCAAGAACGGCGCGACACTCGGGTTCGAGCAGACCCTGTGGCAAGCGGCGGACAAGATGCGCGGGCACATGGACCCGTCGGAGTACAAGCACGTCGCCCTCGGTCTCATCTTCCTCAAGTACATCTCCGACGCGTTCGAGGAACGCCGCCGCGAGATCGAGCACGAAGCCGAGACGCCGGAGAGCGAGTGGTACGTGAAGGAGCCATCGGTTCGCTATGAGGTCCTGGAAGACCGCGACATGTACCGGATGAAGAACGTCTCCTGGGTCCCGAAGACGGCGCGTTGGGACTACCTGCAGGAGCGGGCGAAGCAGCCGGAGATCGGAAAGCTGATCGACGACGCGATGACGGCGATCGAGCGGGAGAACTCGTCCCTCAAGGGTGTCCTCCCCAAGGACTACGCCCGCCCGGCGCTCGACAAGACTCGGCTCGGTGAGCTGATCGACCTCATCGGCACGATCGGCCTCGGCGACGCCGAGAATCGCTCCAAGGACATCCTCGGCCGGGTATACGAGTACTTCTTAAACCAGTTTGCGAGCAAGGAGGGGAAGAAAGGCGGGGAGTTCTACACCCCGCGCTGCATCGTCAAGCTCCTCGTTGAGATGATCGAGCCGTTCCAGGGCCGCGTCTACGACCCGTGCTGCGGATCGAGCGGGATGTTCGTGCAGTCAGAGGTGTTCATCCGCGCCCATGGCGGTCGGATCGGGGACATCTCGGTGTACGGCCAGGAATCGAACCCCACCACCTGGCGGTTGGCAAAGATGAACCTCGCTCTTCGTGGAATCGAGGCGAACCTCGGCCCGCACCACGCTGACAGCTTCCACTCGGTGCGAGCTTCTCGACACAAAGCAACCTGAGGATTAGATATGAGAACTCATGAGTTAGATGAGACAAACATGCCGATTGCTCATCAGACCAATCTAGGAAGGTATTGTTTGGGGGACGCTGCAGAACTACTGCAAACGAGTTTAGGTAAGCAAATTCAAAGCAAGGTTCAATTGATACTTACTTCTCCGCCATTCCCATTGAACAGCAAGAAAAGTTATGGAAATCTTACAGGAGAAGAGTATGAGCAATGGTTCTCCGACCTGGCTCCTCTATTTGCTGACCTTCTTACGCCGGATGGATCTATTGTCATAGAATTGGGTAATTCATGGGTATCTGGCCGTCCTGTACAATCTCTGTTGCATCTCAAAGCACTCCTGAACTTTGTAAGTCATCCCGAAGCTCAGCTACGGCTTTGTCAGCAATTTGTGTGCTATAACCCAGCTCGTTTGCCTTCCCCTGCCCAATGGGTGACCATCAAGCGGATTCGTCTAACTGATAGCTTTACCCATATCTGGTGGATGGCGAAGAGCGATTTTCCAAAGGCAAGCAATCGTAAGGTGTTACGACCATACAGTCCAAGTATGAAGCAGCTTCTCAAACGTCGCAGATACAATGCAGGAAAGCGTCCTTCTGAGCACCATATTAGTGAGGATGGTTTTCTAACAGACCATAGAGGTAGTATTCCCCATAATTTCTTTGAACTGGAATCAATGAAAGATGGCCACGAGGTTCGCTTACCCAATGCTTTTAGGTTCTCAAACACGAAGTCAAATGACTTTTTCCTTCGTACTTGCCGTGACCGAGGGATCAGACCCCATCCCGCTCGTATGCCCGAAGGTCTTGCAGCTTTTTTTGTTGAGTTTCTTACCGATCCTGGCGACTTAGTTCTTGATCCCTTTGCTGGAAGCAATACAACAGGTTTTGTGGCTGAGTCTTTGAAAAGACGTTGGGTAGCTATTGATATTAGGGAAGAGTACGTGGAACAGTCAAGAATACGCTTTGAGGATCCAGAAGTACGACAACTATGTAAGGAGGACGAATTGTGAATTTCGAGAACGTGGTGCAGAAGATTGCGGAAACCGACGTTTTTGCCCGCGACCAAAGTGGCAGGTTTCAAACGGGGACTTTTGTCGGACGTCCTTTCTACCTTGATTACGATCGATCGTATGTTCTTGTTGCTGATTCTTGGAAACACCAGGCAAAAGGTATTCCACAGGGTTCTTTCTTGCTTGCCTACTACGACAATGAGGAAAATGTTGCGGAAGCGCTTCTCTTACGAGTTCTGAGGCCGGCTAAGTTGCCTACCGACAATGATATCATTGCCTCGATGGTGGAATACTACAAAGACAATCTCCGCACAAGCGGTCAAAACAACGAACTAGACACGTTTACTCGTTATGAATTCAGTTTTTCGGGTTTAGAGTGCAGGGTGCTAGGAACGTTTTACTATGACTCGGATACAAGATTGCGTTTTGGGGCGGATGTAGAAAACTTCTATAGCGCACATAATTATCAAGTCTACAAACCAAACAAGGAAGTACTAGAACTTATCGTTAACTTTCGTGAGAATGGAATTGCCGGTCAGCCTCAAGACATCAGAATTGGCCGGGTGCGTTACAGCTCTAGCCGTCGATTCCAACAGGAAGAAGACGTTATGCCTGTTTATGTTAGTCCCCAAGACTTTCTAGGTAAACGCACCGCTCTTTTCGGAATGACGCGCACCGGCAAATCCAACACCATTAAGAAGATCATCCAGGCAACGGTGATGATGAGCGAACGTGCTCCCTTTGCCTTGACAGCCAATTCCGCAATGAGCTTAGAAGAAGTCCTGGATCCGTTTACAAACGACGGCTTACCTAAGTTTCCAGTCGGACAGATCATTTTCGACATCAACGGCGAATATGCCAACCCTAACCTCCAAGACGCGGGGACAGCAATTTTTGATATGTATAAAGACGCAACAGTTCGCTACAGTGTCTTAGAGAAACCTGGGTTTAAAGTTATGAAGGTTAACTTTTACCGAGATATTGAAGCTGGGTTTGAATTGATTCGCAGTCATCTTGCCTTGGATGGAGCGGATTACGTCAGGAGTTTCTTATCGGTTGATCTAGCTCCCCCAGATGATCCAAGCGACTACTCAGCCAAGACACGCTATGAGCGCAAGGTGGCAGCGTACTTTTGTTGCCTGTATAGAGCTGGGTTCAAACCACCATCTACTTTTAAGGTAAAATTCAGTGGTAATGAGAAATTGAACAAACTAGTCCGCGAAGATGGCAGCTTGGATCCGAGCAAAGGGATATCGCTATCCGAAGCAACTGATTGGTTCACAACGGTTTGGGATGAATACAGTACGTATAATATTGAGTATCACCAAAAGCAGGGGCGAGAATGGGCAGATGAAGATCTCAAAGCGCTTTTGATCTTCCTTACCAGGAAATCAAAACCAGGCGGCAATGCTAACAATAGTGGATACCGCAAGATCAGAAACATTGCCAGGCTACACACTGATACGGTGGGGAAGCCTTTTGACCAGGAAATTATGGAGAAGCTTCGGGATGGACGCATTGTGATCATTGACCTATCCCAGGGAGATCCTGAGATCCAGCGACTCTATTCTGAACGCATTTGTCGACGTATTTTTGCTGATGCGATGGAGCATTTTATTCACAGTGATTCCAATAACTTTATCGAGTTCTATTTCGAGGAAGCCCACAACCTTTTCCCGAAAAAAGAAGATAAAGACCTGAATCAAATATATAATCGGCTCGCGAAGGAAGGAGCTAAGCTGAATCTAGGCTTGATCTATGCCACTCAAGAGGTTAGTTCCATTAGCGCGAATATTTTGAAGAATACTCAAAACTGGTTCATAGCTCATCTTAATAACGAAGATGAAACACGGGAAATCAAGAAGTATTACGACTTTGGGGATTTTGCCGACTCACTGACTCGTTTCAGTGCTGACACGGACAAGGGATTTGTGAGGATGAAGACCTACTCGAATTCATTTGTTGTCCCAGTGCAGATTGATCGTTTCATTCAAGAGGAGTGAAAAGCGATGGGGTATGCCAGCAAGAGAAGCCGTCCGAATGAATATGCGAGCAAGTCTTCGCATGGATATATAATTAATTCACAGTCAGTGCAAACCCTTTTATCCCAATGCACTTTACCCAAGCGAGCTGATCAGATCTCCCTCAATGATTCCTTAATTCAGCCACTTGAGTCACTAAGCGATAACCCGATCCGGCACATTATTGCTATCGATGGCGGCTATACTGAAGTACCTGTCCAGATCAAGTTTCCATCCTCAACAGTTGCTTTCTTTCAATTTGGGGCATTGACTTTCGACGTTCGAGACTTAGAAGAGCTTGGGGAACAACCGTTTATTGATCCGGATGACATGACCAAACTAAAGGCGATTCAAAGGCTAGAACTTGCCCTTCCAACGCGGAACATTGCCACAAGAGATGAAGCAACACTCACTAACTCAATTCGGCGAGGAATATACGACTTTTTCCGGGAAGAACTGGAAGGTGGACTTGCAACTATAAAATGGCTTATCTTCCAAGAGTATGATCAACCAGTAGATAGTTGGACCTTGGCAAGCTGCCCGATCTGCGGTGCACAAAAAGTGTCGCTTAGGCGAGACAGCATGTCCTCAGATTACAAGTTTCGGTGCTCGCATTGTCATAACGACATTTTTATCACAGACGTTTTCCGTCTCCACGAAGCGATAGATGACACTATAGGAGCAGGCGGAGTTTTGGGATATCTGACCACAACTATAGAGCAAATGATTTTGGCGCACCTTATTCGGCTCCTTCTTACAATGAAAGCCACCCTACTTAATGAGATATTGTTTATAAAAGATGGGCCTCTAGCTTTCTTTGGCCAAACGGCCAATATGCACAAGCCGATGCGGTCTCTAGTTCAATTCTTAGTCAAGCATCACAACTTGTACTTAGCTGGCCTAGAGAAAAGTGGTCCCTTCGTCGAACATGCGGATGAAATTGCACATAAAATTAGCTTGGGTGGGATCTTGATCCTTGACAATGACTACATTTACAACTTCATTATCCCAGGACGTGCAGATCCTGGTAACCCCTATGGCCGCACCACATATTACGGAAATAAAGTCATTCTGCGAAGTGTGGACAATAGAGTTTACGTTGTTACTATTCCTACCATTGAAGTCTTAAGTAATCCTGCCCCCCAGGATTTTCCTGGGCTGGGCATTATCCTTAATAATGTTCAGAAGTTGGGTTGTGATATGTATGATGATGCGCTCTTCCCAATCGCGTTGGTTAACAAGCTTGTCTCATTGGCCGATCATCCCAGTGCGCGCATTCTACAGCGTTTTGCCGTAAGTAATATAACCAGAACAAAGTGAGTTGTCGTCTGCATGGCTCTATGCTGATGCTGAAAGTCGGATCTGCGCTGGAGACGAACGACAGCGCGGTGAAGGTGATGGGCGATGAGGTGTTGAGCAAGCTCGCCCGCGAGCTGGCCAAGACCGTGCGCAACAATGCGACGATCGACTGGACGCTGCGGGAATCGGCCCGTGCCCGGCTGCGGGTGATGGTAAAACGGACCCTGCGTAAGTACGGGTACCCACCGGACAAGCAGGCTCAAGCGACCCATACGGTGGTCCAGCAGGCGGAGCTGTTGGGAGGAGAATTAGCGGTATAGGAGGGAGTAATGGAAGATACGACACTTGTACTCTTGGAGTTATACAAAGTAGCTCACGCTGAGAAGCTCTTTACATCAAGGGCGGTAATGGAGCGCGCCGGGTTCTTTGTTGCCTTGAATGCTGGGTTGCTCAGTTTCTTGGGGGCCAATTGGAATGGTTTACCGTTGAGTTTAGAGCTTGGAGGCTTTGCGGTACTGGCTTTAGTTGACACTGTCTGGTTCTTCATCAACGAAAGGAACAGAAGTTACACTAGGTACTGTGTAGACCACCTTGCGCGCCTCGAATCGCTGTTAATCCCTGGGCAAGAAGGGACAGTCAGCCCACGCCTGTTCTTTAACATGAATGATTTCACGCGCGGAATGACGCTAACTCTGTTTCCAAAGGAAGAAAACCGTGATCAAACGCGGATCAGCTGCGCCGGAAGGGTGGTTCGGATAGAGAGAGCCTATAGCTTTTTAGCCATAGGATTTGCGCTGCTGAATCTTTTTATGTTCATATCGAGGATATTCGCAAGCTGATGATCGGAATTGAGGTCTGGCAAAAGTGTGGGTGTGGGTCGGGGTGTGGGCTCGCATTCCAACCCTAGAATATCGGCATTGTTAGAAACCGACGACGAACTGCACCCATTGGCTACCGGCTCCCGATAACTTCTCAATCAGGGTCGGTAGACGTCCCTGCGATGGCCTACCTTGACCACGACGACTACGTGAGCGGCCGGTGCTAGCTACCTTCATCCGCAGTGCCCTGTGCAATTCTGGTTCGAAGCAGATGGTAGATCGCTTGTTCATCGAGCTCACCGCGTAGGCATTATGACGCGATAGCGTTAAGCAATGACGTAACGTAGCAGCGAAAGGGGAAATTCTTAACAGGCAATCCTGCCGCTATCCTTGCAAATCACGGAGGCAGGCTCCATAATTGCAAGGATGATTGAGCGACGTTTGGCATCTATCTTATTGCAGCGCCTCCGCGAAGCGCCTGCTGTTGTCCTTTTGGGGCCACGTCAGGTGGGTAAGACGACTTTGGCTCTAGAGGTTGGACGGGAACAGGAGGCCGTCTATCTAGATCTCGAGTCGGAGGCTGATCGTGCACGGTTGAGCGAGCCGGAACTCTACCTATCCGGCCGCTTGGACCGTCTGGTCATTCTGGACGAGATACACCGGGTCCCTCAGCTCTTCCTCCCTCTCCGTGGCCTGATCGATCGCGCTCGCCGTTCGGAGCGCCGCTCCGGGCTTTATCTCCTCCTCGGCTCGGCGTCGTTGGAGATGCTAAAGCAGTCCGGTGAGACGCTGGCTGGGC
>JALTFO010000168.1 GCA_027007005.1 Candidatus Bipolaricaulota bacterium
CCGGAGGTCCTTCCCAGCAGAGGAGTAACTGTGACCACTAAGAAAAAGCTGACCTCCCGCCGCAAGAAAGCGTAATCCATCTGCATCCTTAGCAGACTCCTACTTCCTCAATTCAGGGGAACATCCGTTGAACCATCGTTCTACAACAGGCTTGCACAGAAATATGGAGCAAAGACTGTAAATGCGGCGTTACATGGAAGACACCGGGCAGGATAAGAAACAGCCTGCACGCAATGAAGTGGCAAACTGTTGGCATTTATCGATAAATATATACACTTAGCCACATGCAGAAAGAAACAGATGCGCAACGCGTACTCGACCTTGCCGCGCAATGTGGCCTTATCAGCACACGAGATGTCGAGGCACAAAGACTGCATAGACAGGCGCTCACACGCCTTGTGCGGACGAATAAGCTAGAACGCGTCGCGCGCGGACGGTACCGTCTTCCTGATCCAGATTACGAACTTACCGAGCACCATGGCTTTGTGCTCGCATCGGTGGCTGCACCAAGCGGCGTCATCTGCCTTCTATCCGCGCTTCAGTTCCACATCATCGGTACCCAGCTACCGCGTCAGGTCTGGATTGCGCTCGATCGTAAAGCAAGAAAACCGGTGATTGACTATCCACCTCTTCGAGTTGTTCGCTTCTCCGGCAAGGCGCTGACAGAGGGCATTGAGGAACACGTTCTTGAGGGACAAACCATACGCGTCTACAGCGTGGCGAAGACGCTCGCTGACTGCTTTAAATATCGCAACAAGATCGGCCTGGATGTGGCTGTCGAGGCTCTCCATGATGTGCTCGATCGGCAGCTGGCAACGCGGGATGAGATCCTTCAAGCAGCGGAGGTCTGTCGGGTAAAGAAAGTGATTACCCCCTACATAGAGGCGATGTCCATATGATGTTCATAGTAACTGGGCTCTATTCAAGTGCTTGTCGAATGTATGTTTTGCATGGGCAGTTAAGGCATACTTGTCTCAGACAGAACGCTTATTTAAACTAAGGGCCGAAACCTTTAATAGTCGATCTGACTGTTAACGAATGTTGAATAAGGCGAAGAGGACACAGGGATGAAGCGCAGCGCCACTGGCAGGTATGAGATCAGGACCGTAGGCGGGGAACGGATCGAGGCTTTCGTACCCAGTCCTCTTCCACCAAAACCACCGGTTGAAATCAAGGGGAAATTGCAACGCTCTTTGGAGCCGCCGTTGGTTGTTCTGGGACGATTGGACAGCCTGTTGTTAACACTGCTTCCCGATATGACTCTCTTTCTGTACACTTACATCCGCAAGGAAGCCATACTCTCATTGCAGATCGAGAGTGCGCAATCATCCCTGTCCGACCTGTTGCTCTTTGAACTGAATGAAGCCCCCGGGGTGCCAGTCGATGATGTGATCGAGGTTTCGAACTACGTCGCTGTACTAAAACACGGGCTGCAGCGATTGCTCGACGGATTCTCGCTGTCTAACCGCCTGATCCGGGAGATCCATGGAATTCTCCTCTCGCGCGGGCGAGGAAGTGAGAAGAGCCCGGGTGAATTTCGGCGTTCTCAGAATTGGATCGGTGGAACACAGCCGGGGAACGCTGCGTTCGTCCCGACACCGCCTGATCTCGTCGCTGCATGTATGGGCGACTTCGAGAGTTTCTTGCACGATGAGCACACCGACCTTCCAGCGCTCGTGAGGGCAGGCTTGGCGCATGTCCAGTTTGAGACGATCCATCCCTTCCTCGACGGCAACGGCCGTGTGGGGCGCCTGCTCATCACTCTACTCCTCTGCCATGCTGGTATCCTGCGCGAACCGCTCCTTTACTTGAGCCTGTATTTTAAGCAGAACCGTTCCACCTATTACACTTTGCTCGATACTGTCCGCCGCGAAGGAAATTGGGAGACATGGCTTGGCTTCTTCCTTGAAGGTGTACGGCAAACGGCGGAAGGAGCCTTAGATACTGCCAGGAGATTGATAGACCTGTTTCGGGAGGACCGTGAGCGTGTTGTTTCTCATGCGCGCCGTGCTAACTCGGTCCTGCGAGTATACGATGCCATGAAAGCGCGACCGATGACGTCTCTGCCAGCGGTTTGTAGGAGCACGGGGATTTCCTTCCCCACTACTGCAAGAGGTATGGACACACTTACGAAACTAGAAATTGTCCGGGAGATCACGGGCAAGACCCGTAACCGCGTGTACGTTTACGGGCGTTACGTGTCAATCCTGAACGAGGGGACAGAAACATGAGCTCTGAAATGTCCGAGCGTTTCTTCGAGGAGGCGATAGTGGGCACGCTTACGAGGGGAATGGTCAGCAAGATACTGTTGGATGTGAACATAAAGAATCTTAGGAGGCAAAGATGCAGATTGGAGCTGTGGAACGGGTAAGACTTGGGATATTCCCAACGCCGCTGGTGGAGTTGAAGGCGCTATCCGATCACTTGGGTGGACCGCGCATCTTCATGAAGCGCGATGACCTCGATGGACTGGGCATGGGCGGGAACAAGCTGCGCAAACTCGAATACGCAATGGCCGATGCAATCGAACAAGGCGCAACGACGGTGATCACGACCGGTGCCGTGCAATCGAACCACTGCCGCCTCACCGCTGCAGCGGCGAACAAGCTGGGGATGAATTGTCAATTAGTCCTCTCGGGCGAAGAACCTAAGATCGCCACGGGGAATCTTCTGCTCGATAAGATCCTCGGGGTGAAAGGAATACACTACGTCTCGCGCCTGAGCCAGAAGGAAAAAGACGCGAGCGGGCATGATCCGGTGGAGGAGAAGGTCGCCCAGATCGAAGAACAACTCAGAAGCAATGGCGAGGTTCCCTATTACATTCCCAACGGTTGTCGTTCGTTGCACGGGGCGCTCGGATACGCGGGCTGTGTGCGGGAGGTGGTCGAACAATTGCATGACTTGAACCTTGCCCCCGATTGCTTCCTTTCAGCATGCGGCTCCGTGAGTACGCAGACTGGCCTAATGCTGGGAAGCGAGCTCTACTGCCAGGCACAGGCAAAAGTGATCGGGATCAGCGTCTCGCGCGACAAGGACTACATCACTAACAAGCTCAAGCACTCCCTCGCTGAGGCGCACGACTACCTCGGTCTGAACGGTCTGTCATCAGCGGAGATCATCGCTTACGATGAGTACATCGGAGATGGTTATGGCATCCCCACTCCAGAGATGAAGGAAGCGCTGAGCCTTGTCGCCCGTAAGGAGGGGATATTCCTCGATCCGGTGTACACGGGAAAGGCGATGGCCGGTCTGATCGACCTGATCAAGCGTGGCGAGCTGCGCAAGGGTGAGAGCGTGATCTTTATCCACACTGGTGGCCTGCCCGGGATGTTTGCCGAAGCCCAGGTAGCAAGCCTACAGTTTTAGGAGAGTGTGCTTCAGTCGCATGGGATGAGCGGGCAGATGCACAGCGCCTGATCTTTCTGTAACTGATCCATTCCCTCTTTGGCGTAGGCAAGAAGTGCCATCGTTGATGGAATGGGGGCACTGCTCGACTTGGGAACCGGAATCTCCCTCATTTGTGTCTGAGGATGGAGACCGGCAAGCTGCCGCGCCTTGGAGAGGGCTGTATCAAGTCCTCCCAGTTCATCGACCAGGCCGTGTTCCAGCGCTTGCTTTCCGGTCCAGACGCGTCCGCCTCCGATTTCGTCGATTACCTCTGTGCTCATGCTTCGTGATGCACTGACGCGTTCAAGGAAGAGTTTGTAAGTGTGCTTGATTGATTCCAGTAGTCGCTCTTTCTCCTCTACTGTGAATGGCCGATCAGAGCCATAGAAAGTGGCATTCTCTCCGCGCTTGAGCACTTCCCTGTTAATGAGCAATTTCTCTAGCATCCCCTCGTTGATGATCTTTCCGGAGAGGACGCCGATCGATCCGGTGATCGTCCCCGGTTGGGCGACGATGTACTTAGCCGGTGTTGCCGCGTAGTACCCGCCGGATGCGGCGACAGAGGACATGCAGCAGACGACGGGCTTCTTCTCGGCAAGCTGCCGGAGGGCAGAGGACATGGCCTCTGACGAGGCTGCCGAGCCGCCGCCGGAGTCGACAAACAGAACGAGGGCCTTGGCACGCTTGTCTTTCAACACGCGCCCCACCTGTTGCACGATCGTCAGGTCGCCGGCGCGAGGGTTGAGAAAGAGCGGTATCTGAAAGGGCGGCTTTGCTGGAGGACGGCCATTTCTGCCATCGACGATGTCCCCCTCAACGCGGATGAGGGCAACGTACCCGCCCGGTCGTACAATCCGGCGCGAGTGAAGTATCTTGTGACAATTGGCGTAGGGGACGATCCTTGCTGGTCTCTTCTCCGTGCCAAGGTGTGTGGGGAGCTCCTCCCGATTCATGATCATATCTACTGCCTTTTCGTCCATTGCACCATCGTCGGTGTGAGGAGAGCGATCGATGAATCCCTTGACCTGCGCCGGATTGATCTTCCTATCCCGAGCGATGTCATCGACAATCACCGAGTAGGCATCATCGAGGAGCCAGTCCATCATCTCCTGCGCCTCATCTGACATCTGAGTGCGCGTCAGCATGTCGGGCGCCGTCTTGTAGGGGCTAATCTGCACAAAGTCACCCTTTAACCCGATTCGATCGAGTGCATCAGCCAGGAAGAGGAAGTTGCGCGAAAGCCCGAGCTGCCCTATCGATCCTCCACGTGCGATCAGGACCTCGTCGGCTGCCGCAGCAACGTAGTATGTGCCCATGTCGTAGGTCGACGCCCAGGCGACAACGCGCTTACCGCTCTCCTTGAGCTTATCTATGAACCCACGCAGGGTCTGAATCTGCGCTATAGATAGCTTGAGGCTTGCGATGTGGAGAACCACACCGCGCACGCGTCGATCGCGTGCCACGTGATCGAACTGTTCGCCCAGCTCCAGCAGGCTCAGCTTCTTGCCCAGTAGCTTTCGCCTAAGGAGCCCCTGTTTAGGAGAAGGAAGGTCTGGGTACTCACCTTCCAGCGTGAATAGGACGTAATCGGGCGGACGTTTTAGCAGTTGGAGCAGGTAGAAGCAAGATCGAATTAGAATGCGGATCAAGTAGATGACATGCAGCATTTCTTGTCCTCCTGGATGCTTTGCTTGCGACAAGATACTCAAGAATTCGGTCTCTTGCCAAGTACTCCCGTGACATGAAAGGGTACAATGACCGCATGAATGGACGATCGATCACTGAGCTTACCGCGCTTCAGGAGCAGATGCGCCATTGCCATCTCTGTGCTAAGGCCGGCTATCCGATCGTGCCGCGGGCGATCTTCTCCGGCCCGGTCACGGCGCGGATCATGGTCGTTGGGCAGGCGCCGGGAGGACGCGAAGTCGAACGAGGGCTTCCCTTTTCCGGCCCAGCGGGACGTAGGTTATTCTCCTGGCTTGCACAAGCAGGATTTAAGGAAGATGAGTTTCGAAAAGACCAGTACATCACCGCGATCACCAAGTGTTACCCGGGAAAGGGAAAATCGCGCGGGGATCGCGTTCCTACTGCTGCAGAACGCGAGCTATGCCTGCCCTTTCTCGCCCGCGAAGTCGAGCTAGTGCAACCGGAGCTGATCATCCCGGTAGGAGGGGTGGCAATCAGGCATTTCCTGGGCAAGATGAAGCTCGATGATGCGATTGGTCAAGTCTACCACAAGGATGGACGCTCGATCATCCCCCTTCCGCACCCATCAGGAGCAAACATCTGGCTGAATCGCCCCAAGAGCAAGCTTCTACTGCAACAGGCATTGCTCCTTCTTAGCGATGCGTCTTGGCAATGACGGTCAGAAATCCCAAGAAAGCTATCCCCGACATGGTAAGGAACATTCCGCGGAAACCCACAAGTGGGGTTAGCGCACCGGCGATGACCGGGCCGATGACTCCCCCTATGCCGCGGCTAGAATTGAACAGACCAAACATCGTTCCCTGCCTCTCCATTGGTGTCCGATCGCCGATGTACGAGGTTGATCCAGTGTAAAGTGAGCTGAATGACATTCCAAGGATAAAGTAGCCAATGGCGATTCCCCAGCTACCTTTGGAGAACGCGAAGATCACTGGAACGAGAGTTGAAATTCCAAAGCCGAAGGCGAAGATCACTTTGCGTCCGACGAGATCCGACAGGTGGCCGAACACGAGCATTCCCAAGACCGAAGTCGCCGCACCAATGGCGTTGATTGTCCCCATTATCGCTACAGGTATCCCTAGCGTGGCCATGTAGACGAAGATCAGCGATGCGGCTCCGGATGTTCCCATCTGACGTAACGCCCCACTGATATAGAGGCCGTTCAAGCCGCCGGTTCTAAGCGAAGTAGATAATGATTGGCGTTTCTTCTTAGTAACATTCTCTGCGCGTGGTAGTAACAGAATAAACAGACATGCGACAAGGGGCAGTAGCGCAAGTGAAAAGAAGCTCAACCGGTAGCCCAGGCTCGCGAGTAGAAACCCGGCGAGTATCTTTCCTAGCGCCGAACCCGTCGAGCGCGATGCGCTCAGATAAGATAGGTCCCGCCCTCGATGATCGGTGGTACTCACCGTGGAGACGATGGCCATCGTCACCGGTGCAAGACCCGTTACCATCAGCACCCGCAGGAAAACAGCGGGAAGAACACCGATGGGCGGAGGAAGGAGGGCAAGTGATCCTGTGGCAACTGCACTTGTCATGAGGATCAAGAACAGCAGACGCTTTCGCGGGTAGCGATCAGCTAGCGTTCCCCACATTGTGCTCCCGATCAGCGTCCCCAACCACACGAAACTCGTCAACAAACTGATTACGATTGGGGTCGCATGTAAATCCTTCAGGTAGAGCTGGGCGAGCATGATGATCCCGCCGGCGGTTGAGGACAGGATGGAGAGGGCCATAAGCGGGGAGATAAGCCGCATGTTACCCGCACGTCTGCTGTCGGTTTGTTCCATGCGCTGGAGTTTAGATCTTATCAGGCGATATTGCTACAGGTATCCGGCCTGTTTGAGGGACACGTAACCGCGCTTGGTGACGATGATGTGGTCGAGGAGTGGGATTCCGAGGAGCTTTCCCGCTCGTGCCAGCCGATCGGTCAGTGCGATATCCTCCGGACTTGCCTCAAGCGTACCGGAGGGGTGATTGTGGGCAACGATGATCGACGCAGCGCGATCGGTTAATGGATCGGCGTACACCTCTCGGGGATGTACCTGGTTTGAATCGAGCAAGCCAACGGTCACAACTCGGTTCTCGATCACCTCGTTTGCTCCATTGAGCGATAGGCAGACGAAGTACTCCTGTTGTTTATCGCGAATCTGTTGCACGAATGGCAGTACGTCCTTAGCCTCGCGCACGTGCGCTCCCTCACGCTGCATGCGGCGACGCACGAGTTCATACGCCGCAACGATGCGCGCTGCCTTGGCCGGACCGACGCCCGGGATTTCCTCCAAAGCCCCTACGTTGAGGTGATCCGAGCGTAGATCAACCTTCCGCAGGATCTTTGTTGCCAGAGACAGGGCATTAGTCCCCTTCATTCCGCTCCCGATCAGAATCGCCAGTAGCTCTGAATCGGATAGCGCCATTGGCCCCTTGGATAAGAGCTTCTCCCGCGGTCGATCAAATTCTGGAAGATCCTTAATTACCTTCACCGCGATCACCCTCCAAGGTTAAATATCAACACCTCATACTAGAACATCTGACGAGAAAATGCAATCCTTCCATTACTGGTCTCTCTGTATTGCACTGAGTCCTAATGTCCTTTTGCTTGGATCACTTAATAACCTTACCAGGAGCAGCAAGCAGCAGGAAATAGGTGTGGGCAGATGTAACTTACGATCTGCTGGCAGCAATCAGCTCAGCGAGGACTAGATCCTCTTTTGTTGTTACCTTAATGTTTGTTTCCTCACCAGCGACGGTCCACACTGGAGTTTCACGTGCGAGGACAGCGGCGGCGTCATCGGTGACGTCGATATCCGTCTCAAATATGGCCTTCATGATCAAGTTACGGGAAAATCCCTGGGGGGTTTGCATACGCAATAGACTCGATCGATCGACAAGGGCTGCTTCAAGCGGATGGCCGATTGTTCCGCGCCTGATTGTGTCGACTACAGGAAGCGCGGGGACGCAAGCACCGTGCTCGCGCGTAGTTGCGATGATTCGTGAGATCATTTGAACACTTACGAACGGTCGGGCGGCATCGTGGATGAGGACGATATTCCCACTGGCTGCTCTAATGCCGGCGTAGGATGAATCCTGCCGTCGCGCGCCGCCGTGGACGATCTTAAGTCTCTTTTCGATGCCATCGACGAGTGCCGATACGTCTTCTTCCTCGCCTGGGGCGACAACAAGAACAATCTCACTGATCTCTTTGCAACTTGCGAAAGCGTCGATCGTATAGGAGAGAAGCGGACGGGAAGCGATCTTCAGAAAGACCTTGTTCCTGTCCGCCCCGATTCTCGTGCCTCGCCCCGCGGCAAGGATGATGGCGCTGACTCGCGTCGCCACTGTGTTACTCCGTGGACACGGGCGTGCCGATTTGCGTGAGGTTTTTCCCATCGGGGTCGATCATGTACATCTGCCACTTGTCAGCCCGATTGGAGTTAAACAGGATTTTGTTGTTTGCCGCCCAGGACGGGTTAATATCCTCACCTTTTTGTGTTGTCAGCCGCGTCTCTGCCATTGTAGATAGATCGATGATGTATAGATCGACATTCTTGTCGCGGTTGGAGGAGAAAACGATCTTGTCTCCTTTCGGCGACCAGCTTGGAGCCCAATCGTCGACTTCGTTCTGCGTGAGCTGGGTAATTTTACCCGTATCTAGGTTGCGTATGAACAGCTCAAAACCCTTTTCGCCAGGCGAAGCGTAGGCGACTGTCGTGTTGTCCGGCGAGAGGGTCGGCTCCCAGTTTTGAAGTGTTGGCCCCTTCTGCTGCAGGAGCGAACACCCCCCGAGGAGGAAGAGAATCCCTCCAAGTATCACTACGATGATTACACGTTTCATTATTTCATTCTCCTTCACCTTTCCCAGCGCGGCGATTCGCCGGACGGCTCGACGAATAACATTCGCCCTGCCTCGGTCTGCAGCGTGCTCTTTACCGTTGTCTTGATCGTGCGGCCGATGTGACGCCTTCCGTTTTCTACCACGACCATCGTTCCGTCGTCAAGGTAGCCCACGCCCTGCCCGATCTCCTCTCCTCGGTCGATTACCTCGATATCGAGTTCCTCGCCGGGGATGAACCTGGGCTTAACGGTATTCGCTAACTCATTAATGTTCAATACCTTTACCCCTTCGACCTGAGCGACGCGGTTCAGGTTGTAGTCGGTGGTGATCAGCGATCCGTGCTCCTCCTTGGCCAGGCGGATGAGTTTGTGGTCCACCTCTTTCACGGAGGGGAAGTCGCGATTGAGCACGCGAATTGCCACATGCTCGTCGTTCATCATCTCGCCAAGGATTTCTAGTCCCCGTCGACCCTTCCGGCGACGGAGGCTGTTGGACGAATCGGCGATGTTTTGCAGCTCCGCAAGCACGAACTCGGGGATGATGATCTCCCCTTCGATGAAGCCGGTGCGCACGAGGTCGCCGATGCGGCCATCGATGATCACGCTTGTGTCGATCACCTTGCTGGAGACATTCCCGTTCTTCTTGCTCGCATGCGGCAGTTTTGGACCTACTCTTCCTTTTAAGACAAGAGATGAATCGAGCGCATATCCGATTGCCAGTCCAAAGCCCGCACTGACGAGAAGAACGATCCCGCGTACTATTCCCGCACCGGGAGCATTGGGAAGGATTAGTAGCAGGGCGTAGCTAGTCAAGAGGCCGAAGAGAATGCCGATCCCTCCAACGAGAAAACTGTTGCAAAGGCGTGTTGCGGCACCGTTCTGCTCGATCTCCTCACGCACTCGTTTCCACAGGCTTAGGGTGATCCAGGAAAGAATAGCACCAACAGCCCCACCAATGATAAGATTTGCTACTAAACTGGGAACTGCACCGATAGACCCGATGATTCCATGTGCGGCGGCTATCGCGGCACTACCAACGATGAATAGTAAATACAAGGCCAGATTCAATATGTTCCCACCTCCTGTGGCTCGCTATTTGGTAAGAGCGGAAGCAGTGCGAGCCGTATCTTCCATGTACTTCGTTTGACGTAGATTGTATACAGTGCTTGACTTGAGTGCAAGATTTTGCTATTGTGTACTGCAATAGCGTACGTTCGATGGGGTAGATGGGGGGGAGCGCGCTGACTGTTAATTGGACCGTGCGAGAGATCCTCAAATGGACGCGAGGATACTTTAAAGGAGCGGGTATTTCTCAACCGCGCCTGGAAGCTGAGATCCTGCTTGCACATGTGATGAATGTCGATCGGCTGCATCTCTATCTCTCGCCTGACACTCCGCTTACTCCCGACGAGCGTGCGCGATTTCGTGAGATCATCAAGAAGCGCCGTTCGGGAGTCCCTCGTCAATACCTGACCGGAGAGGTTAGGTTCTACGGGCTACGCTTCCGTGTGCGCGACAACGTGTTCATCCCTCGCCCTGAGACCGAAGAACTTCTGGAAAAGGCCCTTGGCCTCGTCCCGCGTGACCGCGATCTTTCCTGCCTCGATTTGGGGACCGGATCCGGTGTGATTGCCGTCTCGCTGGCGAAATACCTTCCGCGAGTCAAGGTGACGGCCATCGATCTATCGAGTGAGGCGGTGGAGCTGGCGCAAGAAAACGCTGAATTAAACGAGGTTGTCGATCGTGTCGATGTTGTGCGCAGTAACTGGTTTGAGGGCGTAACCGGCAAATTTGACTTGGTCGTATCAAATCCGCCATATATACCTGAGGAGGAGATGGACGGGCTTCCTGATGAAGTGCGGGATCACGAGCCGCATCGAGCACTCGACGGGGGCAAAGGCGGAATAGAACAGATCGCGAAGTTGGTAGCTGGCCTGAAGGAACACATGCATTCAGGAGCGATGGCGCTGTTTGAGATAGGCGACGGGCAGGGAATGATGGTCAAAGAAGAGATGAAGGGTGCTGGACTGACAGACATCCGCGTTGAGCGGGATTTTGCTAAGAGAGAAAGGTACGTGATCGCTCGATGTCCGTCATAGTCCAGGTTTCAGAGCTGAGTTTCGTCACCGATGATGGGATAAAGGTTCTAGAAGACGTCCATCTGCGCGTAAACCGTGGCGATTTGGTATTCCTTGTTGGTCCAGCAGCGGCGGGAAAATCCGTCCTTCTTGGTCTGCTCGCGACACAAATTGAACCACAAGAGGGTCAAATCCTCGTCCATGGCCGCAACATTGCCCGCTTGAGCAGGAGGAAAGCGTTTGATCTGCGGCGACAGATTGGTCTTCTTCCACAGGGGTTTATTCCGCTTGCAAAGACAGTGATGGAAAACGTCACATTCAAGCTGCGCTGTCTTGGCGACTTCCGCGAGCAGGCTGAAGAGAAAGCTCTGGCTGCCCTCGATCAAGTTGGGTTGACATCGAAGCTGGCGCAGATGGCGACCGAGCTTGATCCAACTGATCGAGTGAGATTGGGGATAGCTCTCTCCATCTGTGATGAGCCGCTTCTCCTTCTCCTCGATGACCCGCTGGTTGGTCTTGGCCTGGAAGATCAAGAGGAAATCTACACACTCCTTGAGCGGCTTAACAGGCGTGGGTTTACGATAGTTGCCACCACACGTGATTCGAGCCCAAGGACTGGTTCTCCCGTGCGGATTGTGCAATTAGTTGATGGACGGGTTGAGGAGAAATCATGAGCCGGTTCTTCTTTCTGTTTGGTAACCTCCTGGGAGCGATAAGTGGCCGCATAGGAGCACTCTTTCTCGGCGTCATTGGCCTTATCCTCGCTGCCCTTCTCATCTTTGCTGCATTCTTCCTCGTTGGGGAAACGACTGCACAGGAGAACGGACCAGCGCTCGCCCCCGGGGAGATTGTTGTCTATCTCTCGCCTAAGCTATCCTCAGATGATGTGCAGTCTCTCTATCTGAAGATTCGTGACATGCCCGAGACGAGGACGATTAACTACCGTTTTGCGCAGGAACTAGGGTTTGATCAAGCAGGAGGCCTATTCATCGTGCAAGCGGTCAGTGCCAGTGCCGCTTCGTCGCTGCAGGAATCGCTTGGCCAGATGCCCGGGGTGACAAACATCGATTCTGTCACCAAGGCTCAAGGGACGAAAGTGTCCCTCTCAAATGCATTGCGGCTTGGTCTCATTGTTGCACTCATTGCGAGTATCGCTGGCAGTTTGATCCTCGCTCGTTACGCGTTTTCATTGCTGCTCGATGGGTTCTCACCAGAGATACGGCTCCTACGGTTAGCTGGAACGCCGGAGCAGGTTCTCCAACCTCCAGTAGTTGCCTTGGGAGTGTTGTGTGGGGTCATCTCTTCGATGTTACTCGTTGTCATAGTTTATCTGTTACACTTCCTTGCTCTTACTCATCCGCAGGCGACGGTTCATGCCGCCTGCGGCCTCCTCCTTCCAGGGAGGGTGCTGATGGTCAGCCTGGTCGGATCGCTGATCGGGATCATCCTCGGATCGCTGATCGGCTTACTTGGGGCGAGCCTCACTGGACGAAAGGAGTTCCAGATCTATTCGTAACGCAATGCGTCGACTACTGGAAGCCTGGATGCCCGCCATGCTGGCCATAAGCCCGCAAGTGCTCCTAGTGAGAATGAACCAGCCAGAGTAATCAGGATCAGGGACGGGCTGGCGACGACAGCCATATGTACGCCGAAGAAGCGGCCAATGAATGTCGATGCCACCATGCTCAGTCCGAGGCCCAGTAGGATTCCCACTACTCCCCCGACAAGTCCCATCAAACCGGACTCGATGAGAAAGATTGTCAGGATGTGTGAATTCTTGGCTCCGACTGCCTTCATTACTCCGATCTCCTTCGTCCTCTCAAGCACAGAGGTGAACATCGTATTCATCACTCCGACTCCGCCGACGAGGAGAGCGATCCCGGCGATCCCGGCGAGGAATGCGCTCACAGTGGAGGTCATCGTTCCGATGGCATCAGAGACATCGCTGTAGGTGATCGACGATACCTCGGAGCCGCGTGCCCTCAGTGCTTTCTCCGCACGGTCTGCCACCTCGTTCACATTAGCCCCCGGCTGGGTGCGAACCAGGGTCACCAGGACATCACTTGCCTCTCCCCACAACAGGCTCATAGTGTCGTAGGGAACGTAGATCGTGTCCTTGCTCGCTCCCGGATTCATTCCGGCGGAGAAACCTCGCTTGGTATCGCCTGATTTGCCTTCCTCGTTTGGCTTCATGATCCCCACAATTGCGAGATTCAATTCCTTCTTGTCGTCTCCAGCGACGAGGATCGTGTTGCCAACCTTCGCCCCGAGCCGCTCTGCGGTGTCGGCCCCCAGTATCGCAACGTCGGTATCTCCCTTGACGAACAGGCGACCTCCGGGTTGGGTTTCGAGCTTGCCTGTAAACGACTCAAATTCATTCATCAATTCTGGCGACAGACCCATCACAGGGAGGAATCCCTGCGTCGAAGTGCCGTCTGCCTTTGTCGGGCCCTGGACGAACCCTGTGCGCTGTCTCACGGCTGCCGCAACCTTTACTCCATCGATCGATTTCAGGTATTGAAGGTCGAGCGCATACTCATCTGTACTTCCTCCTCGGTGACTCTGTGGCCCAAACGACCCCTTCGGCACAATGACAAACGTGTCGACGCCGAAGACACCAGCAACCTGCTGCTTTATCGTTTGATCGAGGCCGAGGCCTATCGAGATGAGGGCAACCACAGCGGTGATCCCGATGAATACACCGATTACCGTCAACCAACTGCGCATCTTGCGATGGGTGATGCTTCGTGCAGCGAGCATGAGAAAGTCCTTAAGCATTTCGCGCCTCCTCCACTACACGTCCGTCGTGCAGACGGACGGTGCGTGCAGCAATCGCTGTGGCATCCGGGTCGTGTGTGACGATGATCACAGTCTTTCCGTCCTCTTCACTCAGTTTCTTCAGCAGGTTGAGTATTGTTTCCCCGCTCTCGGAATCGAGGTTCCCTGTAGGCTCATCTGCCAGCAGGATCTCAGGATCATTGGCGAGAGCCCGCGCGATCGCTACCCGTTGGCGTTCGCCACCGGATAGCTCGTTCGGGCGATGATGAACCCGGTCCGCCAGTCCGACCTTCGTCAACAGTTCTACCGCCCGTTGCGCCCGTTCCTTCCTCTTTATCCCCTGGAAGATCATCGGTAGCTCCACGTTCTGCTGAGCGCTCAGCGTCTGCATCAGATTAAACGTCTGGAAGACAAACCCAATCTTGCGGCCACGCAGGGCCACTAGTTGCCGCTCGGTTAAGGATTTGATCTGCGTTCCTTCGATCGACGCCTCGCCCGATGTTGGGGTGTCCACGCAGCCGAGAATGTGCATCAAGGTTGACTTGCCCGACCCGGAAGGGCCCATTATTGCAACGATCTCACCCTTGTTGATATCAAGGTCGAGCCCGCGCAGCGCGTGAACAACGGTCTTTCCCAGGTGGTAGTCTTTCGTCACACCCTTGAGGTCGAGTAATGGCATCACTATCCCTCCGGAGGGGTGAACGAGTACGTCGTCAGCTCCATCCTCAATGTGGTAACCCACTGCCCGTCGCGCAATTCCTCTACGTGTACGAGTGGGAACATGTACACCGGATCGGAGATACTAAATGCCATGGTCGTCTTTGTATCCGCGTTCGCTGGGTCGACAAACTCCCCTTGCAAACACTGCACGCCGGAGATTTCCACGCTTGTGATATCCTTGAATGATCCACCTCCAGGGAGGATGTAGTCCTTCCCGGCTTGCAGATGAGAGCGCTGATCCATGAGCGCCTGCAGCGGAGAGTAGCTGACGTTTTCTCCCCCGGAGTACGACATCTGCGCACCGGTAAACAGGAACCCGAACCCGCGCAGTTGATCCGCAGTACCGCTGGCCTCTATGTTCATGGAGACCGTGTAGTCATCGTTTCCGCGGGAGACGATGGTAAACCCAAGCGACTGTGGACTGTCCATTTTCTCGGTTGTTATCTGGTACACCATCTGTGTCGTCCCAACAGGGAATGCATCCAGATCCGACTGGGCGTACGTTGAAATACCTATCCCTACTAGTCCCAGGATTATGATCAAGCTGACTATTCGCTTCATGCTTTCCTCCTTAGGCCTTCTTAATTAAATTTTATTGATTGTATCTCTCAGCCCTTCTTGTCCCGACCAGCGATTGTACTTTCTAGGGTCGATTTATCATCCTTGGAGAACCGCTCGTTCAGCTTCAGGAGAAGACGGCGTAACTCGGCCCGCTCTTCTTGCGTGTAAATAGAGGAGATCTCTTCCTCGATTTCCATGAACGTATTTTTGATCTCCTCTTCGAGCTTTCTTGCCTTATCGCTCATCCTGATACGCACGGTCCTCTGGTCGTTTGGATCTCGCGTGCGAGTGATCCACCCATCTCGCTCCATGCGCTTGAGGATGCTCGTTATCGCCGCAGGGCTGCTGTTCATCGCTTCGGCGATCCTCCATTGCGGGACGTTGTCGTGTTGGTGTAGATGCACCAAGACGCGCCCCTGCCCGGAATGAATCCCGATCTTCTCGATGTGCGTGCGCAGCCTCCATGTTGCCAGACGGCATGCGTTGGCGAATAGTTGCGCTAGTGGCATCTCATCGGGATTCTTGTCATTCCAGCCCATTAATTAACCTCCTCATTATCAACCAGTTGATCATTAACAGGTTAATGATACTCGAACTTGGCCCTCGATCAAGAGACTTGCTAACTGGAACGGTGTGAACTACTCCTTACTCGGTGCCACATGCGGCGAATCCCCTTGTGAAAGAGGTAGAACAAGCCGACAGCCACAACGAGTAACTCGAAGAACTTGTAGGAGAGAGAAAACGCGACTGCTCCATCCTTAGCGATGCCGACGAGGGCGAAGATCCCGATGAGCGCAGCCTCGCCGGTTCCCAATCCGCCCGGCGTGACCCAGAGCACGGCGGACATGATAATAGCCAGCGTGAACACCAAAGAGAGTTGAGGGAAGGTGAGTATAGTATGCGAAGAAAAATAGAAGAAGACAAGCGGGCGAATATAGACAAGGAGATTGGCGAGTAATTGAATCAACAATGAGAGGAGAGTTGCCCGCCAGTGCTTGGTAAATGCGGTGTACACCTCGTCCTCTGTCTCGGCAACCTTGTTTGCCGCCCGTCCAAGCCCCCTTTTCCAGCGGGTGAAGATTCGTCCAAGTAAGCGGATGATCCGGCTTATCCACTTAAAGTTTCCAGCAAAGTCGATGAGCCCGATGATCATCCAAAACGAGATAAACGGTACACCGATGAGCACCGCCTCCTTCTCGGCGTGCGTCACCTGCGGGGAGATAAAAGCGAAGAAACCTCCGATGAGGATGAAGAATACTAGGCCCAGTCCTCCCAGAAATCGTTCGACAACGATCGTGGCGAATATGCGGGTGATTGGCGCGGAGGAGCTATCGGCAACAATCAAGGCGCGTACTGGCTCACCTCCGAAGTATAGCGATGGAGTGAGATAGCTCACAGCAAAACCGCTCAATCGTGCTCCAATGACGCGACGAAATGGGATCGCGACGCCGTAGGCACGCAGGATGACCCACCACCCAATGATCCACATGATCGTCGTAAGGAACACGTTTCCCGCCAAAGCCAGTATCCCTACCGTGTGCAATGAACCTATCTCATCAAATGTATTCTTCCATCCCACGTAGTAGAAGACCGCTCCTAGGAGTATTGTTCCCACGAGGAGCGACAGGCTAATGCTGAATACCTTCTTGACCGGCTTTTTCATGTCAGCATACTAGTGGATAATTCATGTCGGATACAAGCTCAGTTGAGGTAGCCGAGACCCTTCAATCTGCGCTGAAGTTCCTCTTCCTGCTCCAGGTCCCGCGTTTTTCCTCCCGCGTCTTGTGGTGGGGTTTCGTCGCTGAAACGGGGTGGATCTGAGGCGAGCGCCTCAGGAGTGAGAGCTCCTTCCCAGAGCGAGCCGTCCATGTAGGTTGGGATCGGGCAGTCGATTAAATAGAGTATGTTTGCCGCGAGGTCAACGAGGCGGGCATCGTGCATCTCCACGCGTGGTCGGAATGGCTCTCCTACTACCGTAATGACCCCCTGCATGCGGTGGTTTCCACGCATCAGTGCCCGATCAAAAAGGCGGTTTGAGTAGAATCCGGATGCACCACTTCCCATCGTGCGCAAGTCGCGTGGAAGAAAGATGATCTCCGGGGCCTCTTCGAGCATCGCTCCGTGGTAGATCTCCTCGCGGCGAATCACGTCTGTGCATAGGGGCTCCTGTGTGTATGGATTCACCACCGCACGCAGCTTCTCCATCAGCTCCACAATGAGCGCTTCAGCTTCGTCATCGCTCACTATCCCCTGTGGCTCACGGCCCCGCCGGTTGAGCCTAATGTGGCCCACATCGGCATGCGAATAGGCGCGCGTCTTCTGCCAGTCGATATCATCGAGTGACAAGAATAGCTTGTTGATCAGTCGGGCTAGCCAACTGTCGCCGACAGCGTCGAAGAAGGAATCAACGGCGCCAAGCCGGTAGGCGACGGGGTAGATGAATGCGCCCAATTGTGCCAGGCGTCGCTGCGTGAGCCCCAGGTGGAACAGCGCCTCCTTGAGGTGCTTCCCGGCTCCTTTCTTGAGCTTCAGGTAACCCTTGTGCATTAACCACGTATTGATGGAAAACGTGTAGTCCTGCGGCCCCATGCCATGATCGGAGAGCACGATCACCGTTGCGCCAGCTCTTCTTGCTATCTTCACGAGGCGTCCGACGCTACCATCAACCTCCTTGAATACCTCAAGAAGAGGTTCGTTCTTCTTCAGGCCCCACAGGTCGTGCTGTGCCTTGTCCGTTGTTTGGAAGTGGATCATCAACAGATCCCAGTCATCTTTCTTGAGGAAGTACTCTGCAGCGTCGGTCCGACCGCGCACGCTCGCTTGCAGTGACGCTACCTTCCCCTTTAGGGTGAGAAGGTGTGAGCACTCGGGGAAGAACCGATAACCGGGCACGGCAGCGTGAAGCTTAGCGTAGGCCTCCGGGGGATATGATGGTGCTTTGTCGTTCTTAGGCGTGAGCATCCCGGGGATGATCACGCCGTTTACCCTGCGCGGGGGGTAGGTCATCGGAAGGCCAATACTTACGACCCGACGATCGTTCTGGCTTGCCAGTTCCCATAGCGTGGGGTAGCGCATATCGCTTGCGTTCACCACACTGATGTTATACCCACGCCGTCTTGTCCAACCAAGGATCCCGTGCTTTCCTGGGTTAACGCCCGTCTGGAAGGTGGCCCATGCGGGGCCGGTGAGAGGAGGGATCGTGCTTGTCAGTTCTCCCGATGCTCCTTCCGAGAATAGCTCCTGCAGGTGAGGTAGATATCCCGCTTCAAGCCATGGCCTGATGAGCGGAAATCCCACCCCGTCAAGGCCAATTACAAATATCTTCCTTCTCATCTCAGAACTTCCTCGTAGGTTGCAATAAGCTTTTTCCCCACCGTGTGCAACGAGTGAGGTGCGGCAACCTCTTTACTTGATATCTGTGGCGCCCGCCCGCAGAGGATGTCTGAGATCCCTCTCGCAAACTCCTGCGGAGAGTCGCCCATAAGGCAGTTTACTCCATCTTTCAGCCAGCTATGATAGACAGGGAGATCGCGCACCACGAGGGGGAGACCGACTGCCGCCGCCTCCAGAATCACCAGACCCAGGGATTCCGAGTGCGACGGATGAAAGAGTAGATCACAGCCGCAGTAGGCTCTTTCGATGTTCGGTTCAAACCCCAGGAAGCGCACGTTTGCAGGACGATGGCGCAGCATCCTGTCAAAGCGTGGATTATAGAACAAGAGCCGGCTGACATGTGGTCCAATCCATAGGAAGTCATACTCCGGTAAGAGCCGCGCGACCGCGAAGAATGTTTCCACTCCCTTTCTCGGGATCACCTGACCGACAGAGAGGACGGTCGGACGGGTAAGATTATGCTCCCTTTTGTACTCCTTGCGAGTCTGTTCATCGAACGAGAAACGATCTAGATCGATCCCCCCCGAGAAGACATGAATCGGTTTTCCAGGGGCAAGTGGCTGCAGGCTTTCGACAGCTTGCCGTGATGGTGTGATCAACAGATCGACATGGCGCATGAACCAACGCAGATACCATCTGTACGGCGTGACGAGTGCGTGCGACATGGTGAATGCTCCTTCGATGGTATCTGGTGTCGTGTGCACGGTCAGGGCAACCGGTCGTCTGTGCCTGTGTGCAAGGCGCGCGTAGTGAAGCGATCGTGGTCCGATCCACTGCAGGTGCAGAAGATCATAGTTGCCCCTAGGATCGGTTGTCACCTCCACCCTCTGCTCTTGCAGAGCGTGCACCGTATTGCGCGTGGCGACACCGATCCCCGATTGCTCTACCAGCCCACGCACTTCGAGATATGAACAGACCTTGATCTTCGTCTCTCCTTGCCCACAGTTTAGGAGGGAAGGCTACCTGATAGTAACGCAGGAGTCAACGGATATCTCGGGACGCGGCAGTCAACGTGGTCGTATTGTCCTAATAAGTTGTTTGTAGTATGCTAGAACGTCTGACATGAAATCCCGGCAAGGGTTGCCGGGGAAGCACTAAGGAGGTGCTATGCGCAAGAGGATTGGATTGTTGCTGGTGGTAGCAGTGTTGGTGGGGCTATTCATTTCGGGTTGTGACACGTTCCTTGCTCCCAAGGACGCGCTAAAGCCAATGGCGGCCAACCCCGTGGGGAAGAATTATCTCGTCGTTTTCAACGGGAATCACCTGCCCAGTGGTATCGACAGCGTGGTGACGAGCGCCGGCGGACAGGTGAAGACAAAGTTTGATCAGGTGGGAATGGTGCTTGTTACAGCGGAGGCTTCATCATTCGTCTCCGACATGTCGAGCACCGCGGGAGTGAAGTACGTCGTTCGCGACGTTAAGCTGAACTGGCTTCCGGAAGAGAAGTACACAAAAACAGTTGCGTTTGACCAAGCAATGCCAGCAGGTGGGGTGACTACCCAGAGCATCGGAGACGACGAGCCGTTCTTCGACGCCTATCAGTGGAGCATGCTAGCGATTGATGCCCCCGGTGCTTGGGACGCTGGATATACTGGTAAAGGCGTGCGGGTGGCAATCCTCGACACGGGGATCGACGCATCTCACCCTGACCTCGCTCCCAACCTGAACGTTGACCTTTCTAAGTCATTCGTGCCCTATGAGCCGTACATTGACGATGAGGCGGGTCATGGGACGCACGTGGCAGGGATCATTGCCGCCGCGCACAACGGCTACGGCACGATTGGCGTCGCTCCTGACGCCGAGCTGGTGGCTGTGAAAGTCCTTGATAGCACGGGAAGCGGGTATTTCGACTGGATGATCTCCGGATTGCTGTACGCCAATCAGATTGGTGCCAAGGTCGTCAACATGAGCCTCGGTGCATACCTGCCCCGTTCCGGCATCACCTTTGATGATGGAACGAGTATTGGCGCCAACGATATTGCACATTTGGTGAACCTGATCACCCGCGTAATCAACTACGTGTCGACACATGGGACCCTCGTCGTGGTGGCTGCAGGGAACGACTCGGCCAACCTGACCGGCGATGCGAGCTGGATCAGCATCCCCGCCGAGTGTGGCGATGCTCTCTCCATCTCCGCTACCGGACCGCTCGGTTGGTGGCTCAATCACGACGTGAACCTT
>JALTFO010000169.1 GCA_027007005.1 Candidatus Bipolaricaulota bacterium
CTCTACACTCTGTTTGATACCGTGAAAGACTCCGAGTGGGCATACGGAAGCAAAGGAACTATCAATACAGTGTTGTTCAGGGGAAGTAAGGGTTCGTGGGTCTCGGAGAGTACGTATCCTAAGCCTAAAATCATGTCATATCCCTCCATTCCATTGGTTATTGAAGAGGCTCTGCGCAGCATTCTGAGAACGGTGTTAAGAGAGGCCGAGAACCTTGTACGGGAGGAGAATGGTCTACCTAAGGTTGGACAGGGCTGGATAGGCGAAACGATGCTTTACAAGCTCCTGTGTAAGAGTTTTCCCAACGAGCAGGTCATTCAACATGCTCACTTGCCTTGGTTGGGGCAACAACATCTTGACATCTATTTCCCTAATAGGAGAGTTGGCGTGGAATACCAAGGTCTTCAACATGAGCAACCAGTGGACTTTTGGGGCGGCCAGGAAGCTTTCGTAAGACAACAGGAGCGCGACAGAAGAAAGAAGAGGCTGTGTGAGACGCATGGGTGCAAGTTGATATATACGTATCCTCTCTATGACATCAACGATCTAGAGTGCCAAATCAGGGAATCTAGTGCAGAAACGCTTTCCAAGAGCAATCCAGACATACCCAGAAACCCACCTAACAAGGTTCGACAGCGCATTTCCATTACTATTCCTCCTGGTGAATTGCCAAGAAAGCCAATTGAACGTCTGAGAGCGCTGGCAAAAAAACGTGAGCGCTCTGTAAGTTATCTAGTAATTGAGGCAGTCTTGCAGTATCTCAACCAAGAGGAAGCTAAAGATGGCTAGGAGTTGAGTATGACCAACAAACCAGGTTTCTACAAGGGCCGACATTATACCACGTATATTGAGGAAGTGAAGGTTCTTAAGAGAGACAAGCAACTCGAATGCCTTGAGGAATTACTCTCGGCTCTTGTTCAGGCGACCGAAGAAGAGGCGAGAGCTGAAAGACATGGTGTCCCCTCATGGTACCACGAGCAGCTCGCCATACTGTATCACCAACAAGGCAAGTACACAGCGGAACTAGCTGTACTAAGAAGGGCTTTAAAACATGGGGGAAATCAGGAATTCGTCGTACGTCTAGAGAAAGTGAGGCGCCTGCTAGAAGGAGAAACCTCTCTCTCGCAGATTGTAAATGAGGCAGAGACCTATATACTGGAACAATTTGCTTCTTGGGAAAGACATCACGAATCTCACATGGGAAAGTAGATTGTTACGTAGTTTCATTCTCGGTCGCCGGAGCACGCTTATGAGCAAGAGAGATAGATAATGGAAAAAGTTCTTAGGAAACTGTCAAAGCTGCTCGGCAGGGACGCTGCGCAGGATCTGTCCAGACGTCTAAGACGAGTCCAAGAAATGCCAGGTGCCAACAGCTTGTTCAAACGGATCGCAACCGCGCCAGATAAAGATCAGTTAGACGATTACTTGGCTGAGATCAGGTACGCGCTAGTATTCGCTGGGCTCGGATTCCAAGTCAAGATTGAGCCTGAAGGGAAGTCAGGCCCTGACTTAGGAATATCACGGAACAGTCATTATGCAGTAGTTGAGGTGATGCGATTCCGTAAGGTCTCTCCAGGAACACCAACACTGGATGCGACAAGCGATGCAGGTGCCCTTCTGGAGTATGGGAATCCCCAGCACGACATTGCGAAAGCCTTTGACAAGGTTCGCCACAAGTTCCGGCAAGTACGGAATGATGAGTCGATCATTGCGATCTGGAATGATGATGAGGACTTGGAGGAAGTAGAGGTGCAAACAGCAATTAGGGATATTCATGACGAGGAAACCCAAGGCATTCGGCCTACCCCTAATGGTCTGTTATTCGTACTCTATGGGGCTAATTGGATAAGAAGCAATGGACAACAATTGGCCTGCTTCCCAATACATGATTCCGGCCAACAACACCAACGGCTCTGGCAACAAGAACTTCATCCTTCACTGTGAAGAAGCTTGTTCGCCAAGCATTGGCTCAATTACATGATGCCCCCTGGTCACCCTAAACGAGTCATTCGGCAAAGGTAGCAGGGTCGAATATGGGCGGGGTCACGCTTTGCACTGCAACACTAGATAGATTCCAGGTGATCCTGCCTGGCCGCTGCTTATGAATGGACTTATCGCCCGGCTCACACTCACAAACATTGGT
>JALTFO010000170.1 GCA_027007005.1 Candidatus Bipolaricaulota bacterium
TTCCCTGTATAGGCACTTTTGCCCCCTTCATCTATCTACGTTTTGTATTACCTGTACAACCCTTAAGGCGTGTACAGGCTAACCATACATATATATGAGGCGGGTAGTTGTGAAACTTTTCATATCGGCAAACAGTTTCGTACAATAGCACTTATCACTAAGATCATGAACAGGCGCCACAGCGCTACCAGACTCAGCCTCTTATAGATTGCGAAAGACATGGAAGGTAAGGTGGGGCATCATGTACAGAGTTCACAGCTTAGCGATCCTCGTGTTGATTGTCGGGGTTTGTTTAATCAGCCTCCTCACAGTACCCGCTCATGGAGATTTGAAAGGAGATCTTTACCATCTGCTTACGCGATCGATCGACGTCCTTCAGCGCATGGTTTTCACTTATCAGACAACCCAAGCCGTCAACTATCTAGATCCCTTAACTCGGAATTTCTTTCTGCACCTCATCAAGCATGAGCATGGCGGTAGTTACAGTCTCGCTCAAATCTGCGACATCTATGACTACTGTTACTCTCACTGGACGTACGTCTCAGACCCGGACCAACACGAGTACATTGCCTCAGCCAGTGAATCAATAGCCAACGGCCTACATGGAGACTGTGAAGACTTCGCCGTGCTCATGGCCGCGGGAATCAAGGCCATCGGTGGAACTTCTTGGATCATTGTTCAACAGCAAGGCTACGACGGTCACGCCTTCGCTCAAGTGTACGTTGCCCCGACAAAGACATATTTTGATACGCACGTTGTTGAGTACTTGAGGAATCGCTACGGGAACGCTCAACGCTTTGTATGGTACTCCGACATACGTGAACTCAACTTTGGCATATGGCTGAATCTTGACTACACAGGCCCTAGGCCTGGGAGCCCCTTCCTATTCGACCACGCAGAGACCAAGAACATAATCCCGTTTTGGGGAACACAAACAGAGCCAAGCCTTCAACTTCCCAAATAGCTAAATCAGAGCAACACAGATGCCGCTTGTGTGCGAAGAACCGCGCAAGTTTTTGGGTGGTCTTAGCTCAAAGCTCGGTCAACTTGCTCTTTCCAGTCTTCCCCGAGAACTCTCGAAAAAGCAGCGTCAATGTGAACAAATGACAAGGGAGCCGGTTCATGTTCGCCACTCATCCAGTAGTAAACGGTGCGCCTCTCTACCCCTATTTCGAAGGCCAGATCTTGAGAGGGATAAGTGCTTGTCCTAGAGAGCTCTCTTTTCCCCAGCCTCCACGCTACGCGCAGCCTGTCTTGGGTTAGCCACTCTTTCAAGTCTGAGCACCGCGCGCTCAGTGTCGGTCTGTGCAACCAGTCTACTTGTCGTGGGTGTTCCATGGTGGTGTTTTGCCTCGTTCGCTCCACGTTTGGCGGCGTTTTGCCACTCGTTTGCCGCGGTCAATATGCTCTACTGTCGATTTGCATGGTGTAGAGGTGACAGCAAATAGACCCTGGATTCCATTCTCTGGAAGCCTCACCACCTCCATGCCATTGTGGAGCCTTACGAGAACAGGCTCCACAAGCTCCATCCCTTCAAAGAGTGTTGTATACTGCTTTCGTTCTGACGATGGCAGAGAAAGCGCGTTCTTTTCCTGCTTCTGTGTGGGTTTACATTTTTCCATGGTTATCAACTTTCGTCCCCGGATCCGATTCCTACCGTCTCCATGTACGGCATGTTTCTTTCTTTCTCGGCGTTCCGGTACATCTCGATTTCTCGGTCCACTCGGATCCTCTCAAGCTCGTCTCTCAACTCTTCTCTCTCCCTGATTAAGTCCTCTTCCTGGTAATTCCACCACCGTGCGCACGCATGGAAGCCTTCCTCGATTTCGTGCTGTGTCACGGGTTTCCCGCACGTCGGGCAAGTTCCCGTCTTCACTGCTTGGGCCTTCCATTCCGGATACTTGGCTCGTATCCCTTTGATCCGTGCGGTGACACGCTTTAACTTCCCTTCGACTGTCTCTTGTGTCGGGGATAAGGACAGGGGTGGGGCTTCCAGCTCTGTCTTGAACGCTTTGCGGTTGCCTGTGTTGAGTAGGTTTTTCAATCCGCGCCGGACACGCCAAACAAGCTCTTTGTCCGAGACTCCTTCAGGGATAGAGATGCCTTGCCATAGCGCGCCGATCGTGTCACG
>JALTFO010000171.1 GCA_027007005.1 Candidatus Bipolaricaulota bacterium
TATGCAGGGGATGAGCAGCTGTGGCCTCTCTTGTGGCTTCTGAATCGTGAGTGGATCGAGAAACGCGGGACTCAATTGGATGCGGGATACAGAATTTGGGTTCCACTGGTAGATCGCCTACCAACTGATCAATCGGAGGGAGAGTGAATGACAATCGCTAGTGGGCACGAAAGGGTATGCACTCGTCGTACCTGCAAGCAGACAAGCAGATTGGCGCTCAGGCTTGCTGTTGCACTCTTTGTGTTTCTGTCCTGCTCCCAGTTGGTGTCAGCGAAGACTTATGCACTTGTAGTCGGTATTGGAACATATGAATCCCGAATCCCTACCAAGATTCGAGCAGATATCGACGCCAGAGAGATGGCTCTGGCCTTCAAGCGGGCAGGGATTGAGGATGTCGATACGCTCATCAACAAAGACGCTACTCAGAATGCTATCCTAAACTGGTTTGATGTTGCGGAGATGCGCGTAAGAGCTGGCGATATGGTATTCCTCTACTTCGCCGGGCATGGTGGATTGGTTCCGGATATCACTGGGCGTGAGGCTGAATCCGCCGCATTCTTTCCCTATGATGCCGACGGCTCAGGGGGCGTAGCCACTGATCACGCAATAACCGACGAGGAACTTGGCAACTTGGTGATCACGAGCCTCAGAAACTGTAACGTGGTCGTGTTCATCGACGCATGCCACAGTGGCGGCCTCATGAGGGAAGGAACTGACAGCCCTTTGGTGTCACGTGGCGAGGGAGTAGCAAGGGGACTGCTAACTGCAGTGCGCGAACGCAAAGACAATGGACGGACTCTGTTCTTGTCTTCATCTCGCGAGTTCGAGCAATCGTGGGAATATCCTGGCCAGACGCCAGCCGGAATCTTCACTTCGTTCCTTGTCGAGGCTATGACTTGTGCGGACACGGATCGCAACGGGGAGATCACGTTTGGGGAGTTGGCCACTTACGTGAGCAAAGGTGTCGAAGAGTTTGTTATCAAGCAGGAAGGCGCTTACCAGCGGCCAGTAAACGGTGCCTCCCCAGAGGAGGCTGGGAGCTATGCTTTCCCCCTTTTCAATACACCAAGTGAGTGCAAAGTGGTACAGCGCATTGACAGGAGTACTTCAATCGCTACAAGTCTCGCTGCAGAAACCATTGACATCCCGGATCATGCCCTTGAGAGTGCCATTCGCGCTCGTCTTCATGGGTACACGGGTCTCATCACAAAGGATCTGGCGGAAAGTGTTACCACACTCGAGGCCCCCAGCAGTGAAATCAGATCTTTGGAAGGGTTGCAGTCATTCTCGAATCTTGAGAGGCTTGATCTGAGAAACAACCAAATCGCTGATCTTGCACCGCTGAAACAGATGAGCCTTCGAACTGTAAAGCTATCCAACAATCTCTTGACCTCCCTTGATGCATTGAGTGGATCAGTGGACATGCGCTATCTCTCAGCAGAGAGAAACAACCTGCAAGACATCACTGCCCTTTCGAAGATGCGACAATTGGCATGGCTTCTTCTTAGCCACAACAGCATTAGCGACTTGAGACCGCTGTCAGGCTTAACTAAGCTAATGTGGCTTGAGCTCTTGGACAACGAGGTTGTCGACATCAGCCCGCTATCGGAGTTAACCAACCTCACCCAGCTCGACCTGCGGAACAACAGAATCGTAGATATCAGCCCGATATCTGCCTTAGCTAACCTGGAGGGTCTAGACCTGAGCGGCAATCGGATCACCGACATCAGCCCGCTATCAGGGTTGACCAACCTGGAGAATCTAGACCTAGGCGACAATCGGATCGCCGACATCAATCCACTATCGAAGTTAACCAACCTCACCCAGCTTGACCTTTGGAACAATAGAACCGCAGATATCAGCCCGCTCGCGGACCTGGTTAAACTCGTGGGGCTGAATGCGGGGAAGAACCAGATCGCCGACATCAGCCCTCTGTCAGGGCTGACCAACCTCCAGTCCCTGGTAATGTCAGGGAACCCGGTCAGGGACATCTCGGCGCTCCGCACACTCGTGGCGATACAAAGCCTGGACCTTGACAGTGCCGGGATCAGCGACATCTCCGCCCTCGCTCAGATGACGGATCTCAGGAGCCTCTCCCTCGCCGGGAATGAGATCAGTGACATCGGCCCAATTGGTGGGATGACGGGGATGGCACAGCTCTTTCTCGAGAACAACAGAATCACAGATATTGGCCCACTTTTGGCGCTGGACAATCTGAAGGAATTAGAGCTAAATGGCAACCCTCTGCACGGTTCCGTATCTGGTACAGTGGTGCTCGACCCCCCAAACTCCGAACCTCTCTATCCAGGCGTCACGTACAACCTACAGGTGCATGTGACCATGAGTGTTAGCGATGCACCTATCTATGAGGTCATGTCATTCGTGACTGGGCGTGATTGTTGGACATCGGCATGCAGTACACCAGTATTCGCGCAGGTACTCAAGCCAGGGACACACTCATTCGACGTGGCAACGAGATACAAGGTCCCCTGCGATTCGAAGCCAGGATGGATCATCTGGTACAACTTCGGAGTTGAGTTTGCCCCACACAATGGATGGGTAGTTGCTGCACTTCCTCCGCTAGAACCGGCTTTCGGATACTCGCCAATTGCCCCCACTGCCTTTGCTCCTGTGCAGTTCCTGGACCAGACGAGCACCCCAGGGGAAGTGGCGTCTAGGGAATGGTCGGTGGACGGGGTGGTCCTAGGTGAGGGGCCAGCCTTCACGTACTCGTTCCCAGAGGCAGGCACTTACGAGATAACTCTCGCTGTGACTCGTGCGTGCGGGGGTCAGCCCGTCACTGTTACCCGCTCGATCGATGTGGCCCCGTAACTCATTGAATCGCCCTAGGATTGCCGATGGTTAAAGTCTTCAAGGAGACGATGCCGCTTTGATCCATGACGTTGGCCGTCTTCTTGGGGACTACCTTCCGGGGCGCTGAAATCGGACGACCGGTTGCTCGCTGGTACTGTGGGTGGGAGACACTCGGGAGAATCGACTCCAAAAAGGCACCTCAACTACTAGCCGATTGACTCCATCTGAATGGTCTCCCTTCAGCAGCCCAAAGCCGGGTAGAGCTTTGGCCTGATGATGCTGGCGGCAGCCTTTCGTTCCGAGAATCTGGCTACTGATGCCTCTCAAGCAGAGACGCTGGCTGCTAATTACTAGGTTTCGCAACTTTGTACGATAGTGGTTGCGTAAGAAAAATCGATGAGGCAGACTCGGCCTTATCCAAGAAGAATCCATTGGAACCTCCGCTAGAGCATTGTGGGCTTTCCACCGCAACGCTTGTCCAACTTTGCCAGATCCGACCAGTTTCTGGAGACGATTGAGTATGAAGAAAGGAAGAAGCGCATGCAGCGCTTCGACCAAACACACAAGGAGGTTTCAAGTATGAAACGGACCCTCGTATTCACGGCCATAATCTTGGCCACAATCACCCAGATGGTGGTCGCAGGATCGCTCAGCTTCTATCATTCCGGAGGCAATGCTGTAGCATTGTTCACCAACGAAACTGAACAACCAGTAGATGGTCTGGTACTGACCTTCTCTACCGCCGTCGAACCAACCAATTCTGTGGGCGTTGGGGCGAACATGGAACTAGCTTCGGCAGATGGAGCCAAACTCCTGTTTACAGGCGATGTGATACCGATGGGCGTCTGGGAAGTAGACTGGCCATTGGCGGATGCATCACTCGTTGCTGCAGCGTGGCTGAAGGACGGAAAAGTCGTTCAGGAGATAGATGTGCATGCGCCGACAGCCAACATCACCATTAACGGCTCGCTGATCGATCATCCGATTAAGTTCAGCGCACTTGGCTCGAGTGACCCGGATGGGAAGAGTATAGTTAAGTATACCTGGACCTGGGACGATGGTACTACAGCCGAAGGGTACGCAGTGTCTCGCATCTACCATCACTGGGGATTGCACACAGCAACCCTCACAGTTGTAGATGAAGACGGCGAGTCTTCTTCACGCTCAAGAGTCTTCGCAGTGCATAAGCCGACGCCAAGATCAGTGCCTGCTCTTCCAGCAGGCTACTACCTTCTGTCGTTCCTCAACATCCGGGGCAATGACGTAGTTGTTGGCGACGTTGACAACGATGGGCAAAACGAGCTAGTCATAAGTAGCGAGTCATACGGGGGTGTTGATGCAACTTTGAGCGTTTACGAGTTCACGGATGGTGGGTATGTTCTGTCTTGGAGCGATCGCCTCCCATACTCCACTGGCGGGCTCTACATTGGCGACACAGACAATGATGGACAGAACGAGCTCCTTGTAGGCGCTTCTGTCAGTAGCACAGGGGGCGGTGGAGATGTTCGCATATACAAGTACACTGGCAGCAACAATTACCAGAAGGTTTGGTCAGATTCCATCAACGCCCATATTGATAGTGGAGGGGTCTACGTAGGAGATGCCGACAATGATGGGCAAAACGAAGTTGCTGTTGCTGTCAGCTGGTACGGCAGGCAGGTGATAGTATATGATCACACCACAGGAAACAATTATACTCGTACCTGGACAACCTCAGCAGGTGACGGAAAAGACATTGTCATAGGTGACGCAAACAACGACGGCAAGAACGAGATCATTGCTGGTTGGGGTTATTCATCTCTAGGAACACGAATGTATGAGTTCCAAGGAGGCACTTATCATGAGGTTTGGTCATACAATTCTGGTTACACAACACGTGTTGGGATTGGTGACATAGACAACGATGGGCAGAACGAGATCATGGCCATAGGCGAAAGCCACAAAGTAGCGCTACAACATCAAGGAGGATATTCGTATGTAGCAGAGAATATCTTACCTCCCTCAGATACGGATCGATACGACGGAGCGTCAATAGGAGATGCGGACAACGATGGGCAGAACGAAATCGTCTTACTACGGACTGCCCCTGAAATCGAGCAGGCGGCAATCATTGAGTGTTCAAATGGATTGTATACTACATCGTGGACGAGCACATTTGGCTCTGGCTCAAATGTGTATACAAGGTACGACAATTGCTACATAGGTGATTCTGATAACGATGGAAACAACGAGGTGATCTTCTCAACTGATACCGGCGTTTATATCTATCGCTATAGGCACTAGCAGCCAGGCACAAGAGGGAAGGCCAAGTGTACATTCTGTGCTATCCAAGAGTGGAGCAAAGGCCTACGTAGCCAGAGAAATAGCATGTGGGCGCAACTGCTAGGAAGTTGCGCCCATCTCTTCAGATGTAAAGTCAGTCGGTACTCACCTGCACTCCACGACTGCGGAGCTGCTCAATCTGTTTGACAACAGCTGAGCCAGGAGAGAGGCCGAGCGGGTTGCCTCTCACATCCAGCATGTCGTTCTTCTCGAAACCAGGGTTATCGACGAGCGGTTGTAGATCGGTGATCTTGTTTCCTGAGAGGACAAGATTTCGTAGATAGGAAAACTGCTTGAGCACGGAAATATCGGATACCTTGTTACCTGCGATGTTTAGAACTCGCAGATAGGTCGAATCAGTGAGCGGGGCAAGGGATGTAATGTCGTTTCCGGCGAGGAACAACTCCTTCCCTCCCGGTAGTGACACAAGAGAGCCAACTCTGTTGTTTGTAAGAAAGACCTTCCATAATGCAGGTAGTCCAGCTATGGGAGTGAGGTCTGATACATCATTGCCCGCAAGGTCCAAGATCTCAAGCGTCCTGCACGACGCAATGAATGAAATATCATGAATGTAGTCATTCTCAAGATAAAGCCATACGAGACCACGTATGGCGGAGATCGGTGAGAAATCTGCAATCTGCGCATTATTGATAGTTAGGACCTTCATATCGCGGCAGTATTCAAGGCCAGTTAGATCGTGGACATCACGTCCAGACAGATCTAGTTCTTTGATCCCTAGCAGATCTATATTGAGGATCGGTCCTGTGGGGCGATGAATCGCCTCTCTGATCGCTTGTTCCAGATTCGGATCTGGGAACGAGACTGTCTTCTCAGGAACCCCTTGAGCGAACAGCCCTCTGATGTCATCCTCGGTGAGGACACCCTCGTAGATGCGAAAATCATCGATAGCGCCTTTGAACGAGTACCCGCTGCCCCAGTTGTCATATGCACTAGCTCCAATTGTCAGCGGCTGGTCGCCGCAGAGGATATTCTGACAGGAGTAATACTCGCTGGCTTCCAGGGAACCGTCGATCCACATCTCCTTACGGCCGTTGGTATCTCGCTCGATCACCACGTGGTGCCACTGTCCATCGTTCCAGTGAATATTCTCACTTACCAATCGCTGTCGATGTTGTACTGGACTATCATTTGTCCGAAAAGCCAATGAACCGTAGTAGTTTATTGCCAGTTCGTATGTTGGGGCATACCAATTCTCCCGGCTGTGAGTAGAGAAGATTGTTCCACCAGTGTGATGCTCGTCTGTCTTGAACCACAAAGAAACAGCGAACGGCCCTGTCCCCGGCTCAAACGAGGAGTTTGTCACAATGTAAGTATTATGATCAGGGTCGTCATCAAACTCGTATGCCTGTCCGATGATGCCAGGGACGAGCACTCCGCCGTGATTGGTCCCGTTTCTTCCACCAACCGAGTCACCCACGTTACCATCGAACGTGTAGTGCGCCAAAAGGCGCGTGCGACAACGATCGTTGATGTCGGGCACTATGACCACACTCGACTCATCCGGTCCTTCGACTACTGGATTCTGCTTCTCCGCCCGTCCCCTCGACCAAGAAGCAAGTTTATCGGTCACGTAACTACCCAGCTCTTTGAAGGAGACCTTTCCATCGTCGTTCGTGTCGGCGGAGTTATCGGCCATCCCTTGCAGGACAAAGTAGGTGAACACACCATGCTGCAACCCGCGGTTCTCCCAGGCCATCTGATTGGGTTGGCAGGCAGCGAGGACCTCTCGCAGCTGTTTAGGGGAGGCGTCGGTCAGGACATCCTTGGCGATGGAGTCAGATGGGCCTTTGTTTCCAAGAATCCCTTCATCTAGCGCCTTTGCCTGCCCGCCGCTGTAGCAGGAGTCAAGGAATACAGCAACTTCATTTGCTGGGATGTGTGCAATCCACTCTCCCAGGTCGTCATCGATGATGTATGAGGCAGGATCGCCCTTCGCCGCGTCGTAAGGGAGGAAGGCCTCGTCGTTCCCGTCACCGTCGGCCTCATCCCCGTTCAGATCGGGAACGCTCGCCCCGTGACCGGAGAGGTAGACGATGACCTTGTCCTCCGGCCT
>JALTFO010000172.1 GCA_027007005.1 Candidatus Bipolaricaulota bacterium
TCGTAAAACCCATCAAGCTGACCACGACGGTCAAGTAGGTCTACTGTCTCCCCCACAAACCGTGCCAGACTGTCATCCCGTACCCACTCCACTATCGATGCCGGAAGTAGATACAGCTGCTGCCCATCATATGGTAGAAATTTGTATGCCATCACATGTACCCCCAACTCCATCAGTTGAAGCTACTATATTCATCTGATACTAAATGTGCAAGGCGGTTTGTCGGACAGGCTCATGAAGTCGATGTATGGCTTTCCATTGTCAAGCCTGTGCCTGGAAAGGCTACTGCTTAGATCATCACTTGATGACACAGAAAGATCTAGCGAACTCGCTGCTTGCACGCGGTCGTCAACAAGCAACACACCGTCGGGAGAGAACACCTGAACGTAGAGAACGCTCCCCAACAACAGGAAGCTTGCGGCTGTCTTCAGCATCCCCTCGTTACCGGACTCCAGCCACGAATATGCGGAGTCGGCAAATGCTGTTACGTAAACGGCACTGCGCTCATCGAACGCCTCGGTAGGGACACCGCGGTAGGTGCGCACGAGGAGCAGGATAGTGATTGCGGTCACGACGACCGTAATCACAGACACAAGAGTCATCAACTTACTCGTCGTTTCAAATCCTTGCCCATTCACACCAAGACAGTATGCCGTTCGCGTCGCCGAGGCAAGAGGATCAATACCGATTGATCAGGATTTGACCGTGCAACCGTTCGTTTGTGACCACTTCTTGCCTAGCCTTGCAACCGTCGCGACAAGACGGCTCGATTCAACGCATTGGCGAATCAAGGAGCCAAACCACAAATAGACACAAAGGAGATGCATGATGCAGGAAACGAAACATGAGGCAACTTACTGGAAAAGGCTGGCCATGCTGACCGTCGTGGCCATGGTGATGGCAGCAGTGTTAATCCCGTCGTATGTAGGCTTTTCGCAAAGCAATCCACAAGCTCGTATACTGGTGGTGAGGGAAAACAAGGCAGGACGGTCGGTGGCTGGCCCCGTATACTTGGGTGAGGACCCTTTGAGGTTAGTTCGTGCACACGCTTGTGGGTCTCTACTGACGCCACATACTGTAACAAGACACAACCTGCGGGGCCGTGCCACGGATCAGCTTGATGTAGGCCTCTTTGGCGCTACATATCTAGCCGCGAGCTTGTAGACCGCCCTGCCTTGGACCATTCCTCACTGGGAACCCTCTCATTCTAGCACATCGGAGGCGATCAGTCATGTTTTACCTCGGTATCGACATCGGTAAGTTTAACCACGCTGCGGCATTGATGGATCAACGGGGAAAGGTCATTGCTACTCTCCCGTCCTTCCCCAATACACGCAACGGCTTCCAGAACCTGCTGACACTAATCACAGAACATCTACCCCCAGCAGAAGAGCTGCGTGTCGGTATGGAAGCCACTGGTCCTTACTGGATCCCATTGGCGCAGTGGCTGAAGACACACGGATGGCTACCTGTCATCCTCAACCCAATCAAGACAGCATCGCTGCGTAACTACGGAGTACGCGGAGCAAAGACCGACAATATCGACAGCATTCTCATCGCTAACACTCTGCGCATCGAGGGAGAACAACCACAACCACTCTCTCCTAAGCTCAGCGAGGAACTGCGTCACTTCACACGGCTGCGAACAGATATGACCAAGGATCGAACCCGCATCGGACTTAGGATGACTTCCCTGATGGATCGCCTGTTCCCTGAGCTGCTCTCTTCCTTCTCCAAGACCCTCTCTCCCTCTTGTCTAGCTCTGCTCTGTGAAGCTCCCACACCAAGCAAAGTTCTTGCCCTAGGTGAGGAGAAACTAGCCACTCTCCTCCGTAAGGCCAGTGGAGGTAACCTTAAAGCAACACAGGCTCAGGGGATCATAGACAAAGCAGCACAGTCTGTTGGAGTTCCTTCTCAGGCAATGGAGGAGGTACTCGCTCTTCTTCTTGGACAGATCAACTTGATCAACTCTCAGCTAAAAGTGGTGGATCACCGCATCACACAGCTGTACGAACAAGCTGGCGTCTACTTCACCAGCATTGGCGGGGTAGGAACCATTAGTGCGGCCACCATCTTAGCGGAGTATGGGAGCATAACTAAGTTTACCCAACCCAAGC
>JALTFO010000173.1 GCA_027007005.1 Candidatus Bipolaricaulota bacterium
AATTTCTTCCTCAAGCTCATGCTGTAGGGTGTTGAATGCCCGTTCGATCTGCTCAGTATTTCTGCATGTTTGATAGATTTGCGCTACCCGCCTCTCGAAATCGACGCCGGACTCGAGGACACCAAGGACGTCATCGCTTGCCCCAAATACGCTATCGAAAAGATGAAATTTTTCGCTTAATAACTGGAAAACGCGGCGATCGGCCGCATTGGCTTGGTTCACGAAATTTAGCACAACTACATCATGCTTCTGGCCGTAACGGTGGCATCGCCCGATACGCTGTTCAACACGTTGAGGGTTCCATGGCAGGTCGTAATTCACCACCAAAGAACAGAATTGGAGATTGACACCTTCGGCTGCGGCCTCGGTTCCTATGAGTATTGTTGCGGAGTTCTTAAAGTGCTCCATGATTGCTGTCTTCAAATCGACAGCACGGGTCCCGGTGATGATGGAGCTTCCTTCGTGGCGCTGCTTCCACTCCTCATAGATCCTCCGCGATTCAGGATCGGAATTGGTGCCGCTAATCATGGTGACCTGGCCTTCGTAGCCGTTGCTGTTAAGTAACTCAAGAAGATACTTCTGAGTTCTTCTTGACTCGGTGAAGATCAGCGCCTTGCGGGCAGCACCGAGCGCTTCCGCCTTGTCTAGTGCAGCGTGTAGCGCTGGAAGCAGTGCCTCTCCCTTGGCGTTCTCGGTGATTGAGTCGGCAAGCTGGGCGTAAGCGCGAAGCTCCGCAAGTTCGCTTGCCGGGTTGACGAGGACGCTGCCGCTTTGTGTCTCTGTGGTAATCGGTGAGTCGCTCGCGGTGAGTGAGCCCGGCAGCTCATCCGCCCACTCGTCGCTAAGTTCATCAAGGGAATCAAAGTCGTCCTGATCGATGGTGTCGCTATTTGCCATGCCCTCAAGTCGATTAGCTAATCGCCGCAATGTCCCAGCAATGGCGTGTGTCGAGGATGCAAGCAGTTTACGAAGGACCAAGGTGACCAGGGCTCTGTTGCTGCTTGGAATTGCGTACAAGATATCTCGCTGCAAATAGGCAGATACAAGATCATAAAGCTCTTGCTCCTCGGGTGTTGGAGTGAAGTCCTGTGTTATGGCAATTCGTGCAGTGAATGGAATGTACTCCACAACCTGCTTCCTCAATGTCCTCTTAGAGATTGTTGAAAGGCGATCACGAAGATCCTGGTTGCGATCTGCTTCGGACGTTAGTGGGCGAGCAAACTGATTTCTGAAGCTATCGACACTTCCGAAGACGTGCTCGTCGATTACACTCACAAGTCCGTACAATTCCATCAGGGAGTTCTGCAGGGGCGTTGCCGTCAGCAGAAGCTTTGGAGAGGACGCCACAGCTTGTTTGATCCGCTTAGACATCACGGTCGAATATTTGTACACATTTCGCAATCTGTGCGCTTCATCGATGACGACCAAATCCCAAGGAATCGCTTGGATGTCATCTTGTCTTGCAGATGCGAAGTGGTACGAACAAACAATGACCTGGTCCTTCTGATGGAAGGGATTCGATAAACCAGAGTTTTTGGCTACACTGTACGCCTTTGATTCGAGGACTCGGGCGGGAATGAAGAACTTCGATTCAAGCTCTTGCACCCATTGAGTGCGGAGACTTGCGGGAACGATGAGCAGTATTCGGCGCTTGCGCTCAGCCCAGCGTTGGGCAATTACTAGCCCGGCCTCAATGGTTTTACCCAGGCCTACTTCGTCAGCCAGGATGACACCTTTCGACAGCGGAGAGCGAAGCGCAAACAGTGCGGCCTCAACCTGATGCGGATTGAGATCCAAACGAGAGTTGGAGATAGAGCGAGTAAGTGACTGGACGTCTTCATCGGGACGATCTAGCGTCAGGAGTTCCGCCCAGTATCTGCTGTGATAGGGGGTTGTCATTTGATCCCTGCCTCACAAATCATGATAACTCCGGAGCACTGACAGAAGCGCAGTGTAAGGCTCATTCGTAACACGCTAGAATATTCTTGCGTCCTTTGTTCTGCCTGATGTTGCGAGACGCAATCGCTTGCTAGACTCTCTCGAAGTGCAAATATACCGAGCACCTTGATCTCCCCTGAACTTCCCTCCGTATAAACTCGCCGT
>JALTFO010000174.1 GCA_027007005.1 Candidatus Bipolaricaulota bacterium
GTTCACGGTGAACTCAATTGAGCCCGACGTGAACTTAAGCTCTTCCATGTCTGGTGCGTATGTGAAAGCCATCAGGACGCCCACCATTCAGCGCTTCTGCGCCCGTACATGTTCATAAGAGCCAACAAGGTAAATGCTCCCGCGGTTGCGTCCTTGGTTGCAACCAACCTGTCCGGGTCTTGCGCCAGGATCGCAAAGCATTCTGCTCGCGCCTTGTCTACGTCGTTGCTGACACGACTCAAAATCTCATCGAGCTCTTCATCATAGAATTTTCGATAAGTAGACTGCGTGTCTCCGATCCTAAACCGGAGGTAGTCTCGATCCGTCGTTAGAGCTTCGTTGTACGTAAACGTTCCTGCCATTATCTCTTCGTCTCCTGGTCTAAAATGTACGTGTCTAAGTCGGTGTCCACATGCCAGCCATCGGAGTCCGTGGATGTGTAAACATCCTCATTGTCCTTTTCCGGGGAGATGTCAACCGGCGCCGGCGAAGCCAGCTCAGCGGTCTCCAGCGTCCTTGCTTGGTCGAGCAGGTTTCTCTGGAGCGTGGAGAATGTCATGGCGTCCATCCGCCCAAAAAGGCTGAACTTGCGCCGGAGGAGGTCGGGGTCGTTAGCGATTCGCCGCAGCGCGCGTGCCGCCGCATAGCCGATGTTGTTGTTACATTGGCTGAGGTAGTCGTTTAGCTGGGCATCGCTGAAGAGCTCGTCTGCATCGATGTCACCGATTACTTCCCGTAAACGGCCAAGGGTGGTTCCTGCTGTATAGCTCATACCATACCGTCCTTCGCCAAATCAAGATAGATCTGGGCGTGCGCTCGTCGTAACTCTAACTTTGTCTGCATGATCATCTGCTTCGCTCTGTATGCAGAAATCTCTTGTGAGTATTGATTGAGCTGGTTGGAACATTTCTCTCGCCACTTCGTGAGGTCTGTGTTAGTCGTGGACTCCCATTTTCTTGTTTCGAGGTCGGCCAAGTATTTGTCCCCGCTAACCTGATTCTGCCATTTCTGCAACGCTAAGCTGGTCGTCTTCTCTGGCGGCGCAGTTAAAGTCGGTGCCGCTGGCGCAGGATCGGTGGACGGCGGGCTGTCAAGGGTAGGGGGCGTAGGCGCGGTCGGCTCCGCCAAAGCTATAGCGTCACTAAGGAGGAAGTGGGCAATAACTAAGTGCCGGCTGTGAACCAGGTCATAGATCTGCTCGATATCAGAATCCGAGTGCGTGTACGGCGACGTGGTATCTGAGATTGCCTCGCGAATCGCTGCCAATTCGTCTGAGTTCATCTTATACCGCCTCCAGTACCCGCAACGTTATCGGCTTGGTTGCCACTTTCTTGGTTCCATTATCTATCCATAATTGTACCTGATACTGTCCTTCTGTCAGAACGGCTGCGTCGCTGGATGTGATGGTGACATGCACAATCCCGTTTGCGGCATCGTAGATCGTTGCGGTCCCCACCTGTGCTCCGCTTTCTCCTTCTTTCGCCACACGCATTGTTATCGTCTCACCGGAAAGAGTGTACGCGGTTCGGTCGGCATTTTTAAGCGTAAACTCGAACCAGTAGCCGTATTCACCCTGCACGGCCTCGATCGTCTTCATGGCTTCACCTCCAAAACCCGATCCTTCCTCCCAAGCGCACAAGCCGTAGTGCGAAGCGGTAGACTAAGATCACCTTTTATCCATTGGGGGAGCAATAGAAGCACGTCAACTGCGGCACTTACTGTTACGGAATCTTGCACCGCAAGATCGGCGCCGATCGTAGCCGAAAGGGTTCGTCTAAGCTCGGTATCAGCCGTCAAAGTAGCCAGGAGACCTAAGGCCTTGATCAGGGCATCACTTGAAACCCCACCGGCAACCTGTCCGCGGAGAAGCAAATCTTCATTGAGCGTGGTTATCAGGCCCCGGGCTTGCAATTCAACATCGGCCGTAGTTGGGGTTGTTAGGCCGAGTTCTTTCAACAAGGCGGTAACGGTAAATTGATCAAGCATTAGAACTTGATCTGCCCCGAATCTTATTACGCCATAGTTATGTCTTCCAAACATGTCGCCCCATTACTTCGTCTTCTTCTCTGGCTTCTCTATATCCGGCGCTTCCAGGT
>JALTFO010000175.1 GCA_027007005.1 Candidatus Bipolaricaulota bacterium
CAACTGCAAACAGGTATAAAGACGCTGTGTCGGGAAAGCCGGGGATGCTCAACAGAACAAACACCGCGAACACTCCATACTTCTCTACAAACCGCTCGCTCAGATCGAAGAACTTCTTCGCCCAGCGATGACGATCGAGGAACCGCTGAAAACGCGCCGTCTCCTTGGCTCGATCACCAACAAGGAAGACGATGTACGCCCCAACCGTCTTTCCCAGAACAGCGAAAATGAAGATCCACGCAAGCGGGATATAGTGGTACCCGAGCATAGGGATCTCGCTCGGCGTCGGAAGTATCACCGCCGCGCCGACTTCGTACAAGAAAATCAACAAGAGTCCAACGAAGATGTGCATAGCAAACATTACCTTGCCATTGACCGTGCTTGCAAGCGAATATTCCCCAAGTACGCGCTATACTTTGCAATCACCACGGGATCAGGAGGAAGAGATATGGATTACGAAGCACGTCTAAATGAGCTAAGAAAGGGGCTCAAAGAGCAGGGAATAGATGTTCTCGCGCTGTTACCCGGAGCTAATTTGACACACCTTACGGGGATAATCAAGGAATTGAGTGAAAGGCCGCTTGTCTTCTTCCTCTCATCCTCCCCTTCAGCTCGCCCAACTATCCTCCTCCCCCACCTGGAGGTGGAAACATTCACCACTGCTCTGCCCTATGAGGTCGATTTCATTGCCTACACCGACGAAGAGGGATATGCGCCGGCCTTCGTCAAGGCAGCAAGCACTCTTAACTTGGCAGGACACACGCTTGGCATGGAAGCAAGGTCGATGCGACTGCTCGAGCTGCGCCAAATCGAGCAGAACGCTGCCGGATCAAAGATCGTCGAGGTAGACGCCATCCTTTCCCAGGGCAGGATGCGCAAGGATCCAGACGAGATCGAGGCGATCAGAAGAGCGATCGAGGTGAGCGAGAAGTCGCTGCAAGCAACTTGCGCGCAGGTGAAGGTGGGGATGACCGAGCGCGAGGTGCAGATGCTCCTGAGCATGGAGATGCTGAAGAACGGTGCGGACGGGCATGGATTCCCACCGATCGTCCTCTCCGGGGAGCGCGCGGCCCTGCCACACGGAGAAGCGAGCGACCGCAAACTGCAGGAAGGCGACCCTTTGCTGATCGACTACGGCTTCCGCATCGGTGCCTACTCCGCCGACATCACCCGCACCTTCTCCATAGGAACAGCGGACCCTGAGTGGAAGGAGATCTACAAGATCGTGAAAGCCGCGAACGCAGCCGGACATAAGACAGCTGCGCCTGGCGTCACAGCAGAGCAGGTCGATGCCGCCACGCGCAAGGTGGTCGTTGATGCTGGCTACGGCAAGTACTTCAACCACCGCACCGGCCATGGCCTCGGCCTGGAGATCCACGAACCGCCCTACATCGTCTCCGGGAACAAGACACTACTTCAACCAGGGATGGTGTTCACCGTCGAGCCGGGCATATACATCGCCGGCAGAGTCGGGGTACGCATCGAGGACGACATCGTGATCACGCGGGATGGTTCGGAGACTCTCTCCACCCTACCGCGCGAGCTCACTGTGCTGTAGCGGCGTATTTGCACAAATCGATCAGCGGACAATCAGCACAGAGGGGAGAACGCGAGCGGCAGCGCTCCTTTCCGTGACGAACAAGCAGCGCGTGGTACTCGTTGTACAGCTTCACATCGCGCGGAGTGTTCTCCATGAACAGAGTGCGCAGTGCGGCGTAGGTCTCGTTACCGGTTATCAATCCAAGGCGCTGCATGATCCGCCGGGTGTAGGCATCGATGACGAAGCTTGGCTTGCCGGCAGCGTAGAGGATTATCGAATCGGCCGTCTCCTCGCCGATCCCGTGCACGCTCAGCAGTTCCTCCCTCATCGCAGGAACGGAGAGGGCAAACAGATCATGTAGATTCCCGTGATGCCGCTCTTCCAGAAACTGCAGGAACGCACGTAGCTTCTTGGCTTTTTGATTGTAATAGATCGTCGGCCGGATAAACTCGGCCACTTGGTCAAGCCTCGCGCGCAGGAGCGCCTCTGGATCCATCAATTCAGCAGATTTCAGGGCAGCGATCGCCACCTCCACGTTCTTCCAAGCGACCTGCT
>JALTFO010000176.1 GCA_027007005.1 Candidatus Bipolaricaulota bacterium
ATATGGACTGGTCAGAATTTGAAGAAGGCTGGAGAAGAGCCAGGATCAGAACTTCAGCACTAACGACAAAGGATATAGAACATGAACTCAAAATTCTGGAGCAGAAACACGGTCTTCGCCCCGAAACCGTAGGATGGGAAAAGCCATGATAGAAGCAGGCGCAGGGGTAAGATCTTTATTCTTGGTGTTTTGGGCGCCAAGGGAAGCAAGCGTAACGGCTTCATATCCAGGCAAGCGGCCGCTCTATCGTGCCATGATCAAGAGAATCGTAGACTTTGCTGACGCGACATGAAAAGCGCAACGTGGCAGACATCCAACGTGGCAGACAAGCTGCGCACGCTACACAAAAGCTGGAGGTCGCTGGGGCTGGCTTGTCTGCAGAAGCGCATGATACTATGCTATGATGCGATGGCGAGAGAAAAGGAGGTAAGCATGGCGCTCACACGGCTGCGGCTTGAAAGATTCACGGCTTTTGAAGAACTGGATATTAACCTGAGTCCAGGGATCAACGTCTTCGTTGGGGCTAACGGAACCGGCAAGACGCATCTAATGAATGTTGCCTATGCTGCCTGTGATATCAGCAAAACAAAGGATAATCTTGCCAGCAAGTTGATACGGGTCTTCTTGCCTTCTGGGCGAGCTTTAGGCCGCTTGGTCAAGCGCCATAAAGGGACGACTCGCTGTGCTGCAGAAATATACCGTGGCGAGCGTAAGCTGCGTGTGTCTTTTTCCAATCACTCTACCGTACCGGATTCCGCTACCATAACCGGAGCCAAAGAATGGATGGCTGATCCAATTGAAAGCGTCTACGTTCCTGTGAAGGAGATGCTCTCGAACGCCCCTAAGTTTCGGTCTCTCTATTCCCAAAGGGACATCCACTTTGAGGAAATCTACGCCGATATCCTCGATCGAGCCTACCGTCCGATGCTTCGTGGGCCAATTGATCATACCCGCAAGGAACTGCTGAAGAGCCTTCAGAAGATCGTTGAAGGCAAGGTTACAACTAAAGAAGAGGAGTTCTTCCTTAGTAATAGGCAAGGCAACCTGGAATTTACCCTTCTAGCCGAGGGGATACGCAAGCTTGGCTTGTTGTGGCTACTGATCCAGAACGGAACCTTGCTCAATGGATCTGTCTTGTTTTGGGATGAACCAGGCGCTAACTTAAATCCCAAGTTGTTTGGCCCATTGGTCGAAATTCTGTTAGAGCTACAACGCAACGAGGTACAGATTTTCCTCGCTACACATGATTACGTGATCCTAAAAGAACTTGACTTACTACGAAAACCAGGTGACGAGATTCTCTTCCACTCACTGTATCGGGATGAAAAGACGCGCGAGATTGCGGTCACGTCGACAGATGAGTACTTAAAGATCCATCCTAACACGATAGCGGATACTTTTTCTGATCTATACGATCGGGAAATTGAAAGAACCCTCGGTGAAATTAGAAAATGACCGTCCTTACAGAGGGCAGCTTGCAGCTCAGGCTGCCAGCCGGTGTTCGCGGAAGGAAGTTCGATGATGAACATCACGGTCTATCCCATTGTATGAAGGCTGTGGACTTTATTGTTGAACTGCCAGATCGGCTGTTGTTCATAGAATTCAAGGATCCAGAAGATCCGCATGCCGAGGCGAAGCGCAGAAAGGCATTCATCGAGAAATTCAAAGCGGGAGAGCTGGACGAAGATCTCAAGTACAAGTACCGGGACAGTTTTCTCTACCAATGGGCTTCTGGCAATGTAGATAAACCGGTGTATTACCTCGTCCTAGTAGCAATCAGTACGTTAACGCCAGCTGAGCTCTTGGGGAGGACAGAGGATCTACAACGTAAGTTGCCCGTAAAGGGTCCAGCGTCTGGAGTGTGGAAACGTCAAATCGCTGCCGGTTGCAGCGTTTTCCACATTGAGACGTGGAACAAGAATTTGAGAGACTATCCGATTTTGAGATTACGAGAAGCCGCTAATTCCTCCGAAAAAACATCGTAGCGTAACACTTCACCACTTACGGCGCATTCGCGTTTTCAGTGGTTCAAGACCACTTTAGAACAGGATGGGGCCAAAGTCAAGGTGAACTTTGGCGTGCTTCCTCCGGTAGCTTGGTATCACCTCCAGTCTACCGGCCTTGATACCGCGGGTGGGGCAGTTTTCAACCGTTGCGTCCATTGAGTCATCGTTCGACCTGTACAGGCTTGGCAAGGACTAAGGGATCCCTTTAATCGCCCAATCGCTTAATTCCTCAATGTATAAGTGTTCCCACGCGCTCGCCTCGGCAGATCATACCGAGGGCATCCGGGTCTGATAGGTCGAAGACGACGATCGGGAGTTTGTTCTCCCGGCAGATCTCCACTGCTACCTGGTCCATCACTCCGTAGCGCGCTGCGAGGAATTCGTCGTATGTGAGCTCTTCGATCAGGTGGGAGTCCTTATCTTTAGCCGGATCGGCACTAAATACGCCTTTTACGTTTGAGCCCTTGGCTACAAGATCGGCACCGATCGCCGCCGCGCGCACTGCAGCAGCGGTATCTGTAGTGACAAGCGGATTTCCGGTTCCGCCGGCGAAGATGACGATCTTCCCTTCTAAGAGGGCCTTGCGCGCTTTACGGGGCGAGATCGGCTCGGTAAGCTCGGTCGCTACGGCCGATTGTACGATCGTCTCCTTGCCAGAACCTTCGAGGTAGGTGGAGAGGGCAAAGCCGTTCAGCACGGTCGCGAGCATCCCTAGTGAGTCCGCGTCGACGCGGTCGAGCCAGGGGCTGCGTGCCCCGCGGATAATGTTTCCCCCACCGACGACAATTCCAATCTGAACATCAGACAGAGAAGCAATCTGTTGAGCGATGCGACGGAGGGCTTTGGGAGAGAACGCGCCTTCTTCTCCAGCGAACGCTTCACCGCTCAGCTTGAGAAGAAGGCGCGAGGGGGAGGTCACTATCCCTCTTCCCCTATTTCGTAGCGGGTAAAGCGCCTGACGAAGATGTTTTCCCCGGTCTTTGTCCGCAGATCAGCCAGGAGATCCTCGATTGTGTGCGCTGGGTCCTTCACAAACGGCTGTTTGAGGAGGCATTCCTCGGTGTAGAACTTCTTGATTCGCCCTTCGACGATCTTCTCGATCATTGCCTCGGGCTTTCCTTCCTTCTTCATCTGCACGCGGTAGACCTCTTTCTCGCTTTCGAGGTCCTCTGGGGGGACATCCTCTGGGGAGACGTAGCGCGGCTTTGCTGCTGCGATGTGCATCGCCACATCGCGGGTGAATGTACGGAAGTCATCGCTGTTGGCGGCAAAATCGGTGTTGCAGGCTATCTCGACCAGCACACCCACCTTTCCACTGTGGTGCACATACGCCTCGATGCGTCCCTCGGTCGCCTCGCGGCCCTTGTGTGCCATCAGTTCGCGCCCCTCTTCTCGCAGGATCTTCTTCGCGCGTTCGATGTCGCCATCAGCCTTTGCTAGGGCGTTCTTGCAGTCCATAATCCCCACGCCGGTCGCCGCGCGCAGGGCTTTAACGTCTTCACTTCTTATCGTCATTTTCCTCTGTTCCTTCGTCTTCCAAGGTGCTTGGTTCCTCTGCTGCTACAGCTGCGGGGACTTCTTCTGGTTCCTGTGCAAGGCTCTCTTCAGCCTGCTCTTCCTCAACTGCCGGCATCTCTTCGCCTAGTTCTTCAGCTGCCTCTTCAGTGCTCGCCTCTTCCATGTTTGGTTCTTCACCCACGGGTTCATTTTCCGCGGGGGCTACTAGAGGTTCTTCGACCTCTTCGGTGGATGGTTCGGTCTCTGCGGTGGCTGTGGGAGCTTCTTCAACCTCTTCCTGCCTGCCTTCGCGTCCCTCCAGAATGGCATCGGCGATGCGAGATGTGATCAGCTTGGTCGCCTTTATTGCATCGTCATTTCCAGGGATCGGGAAGTCGATCGGATCGGGGTCGCAGTTGGTATCCACGATTGACACGATCGGGATGTTGAGGATGTTTGCCTCGTGCACTGCATTTACCTCGATGTCTGGGTCGATCACGTACATAACGCTGGGAACGCTTTCCATATGCCGCAATCCGTCCAGATTGCGCTGCAGCTTGGCGAGCTCGCGCCGCATACGCGCCGCCTCTTTATTGGGCACGTAATCGATGGATCCGTCCTCCATCATTGTCTCAAGGTCTTTCATCCGCTTGATGCTCAGTTTGATCGTGGCGAAATTGGTTAGCGTACCGCCCAGCCAACGGCGGTTTACATAGTGGGCACCGCATCTCTTGGCTTCGTCGGCGATTGTCGACTGTACTTGTTTTTTTGTGCCAACGAACAGGACTTCTTTTCCCTCTGCTGCGCGATCGCGGACGAAGAAGTACGCCTTCTTGAACATGTCCACGGTCTGCTCGAGGTCTATGATGTGAATCCCTTTACGTTCGGTGAAGATGTAGCGACCCATCTTTGGGTTCCATTTACGTGTCCGGTGGCCGAAGTGAACTCCGGTCTCCAACAGCTCTTTCATTGTCAGTACTTCCACATCACCCTCCCAAGAATGAAACGTTGGCCCAGAGTATAGCAAACGGGGATGATCTCTTCAATCTGGGCACGCATGCACCAAAAACAGGATCTGGTGGAGGAGTTTCTCTCCTAGCCTACGCGTGAGCGCTTGACTATAATGCTTGTGGAGGTAGAGATCGATGAGGGAGCAGGAGATGACAACGGCACGCGGCGGTCCTCTGCGCAGTCTTCCTAAGAATACCGAGGCTGAGCAAGTAGTCCTCGGTTCGGCTATCCTAGAGCCGGAAGAGACAATCCCTATCTTGATTGACAAGCTGCGGCCAGAAGACTTCTACCGCCGTGCACATAGGGTAATATTCCGCACGATACGCGATCTGTTCGATCGTGGAGAGCCCTCAGATATTGTCTCGCTCTCTAACCGCCTTGAGGAACAGGGGGACATGGAGAAGGCCGGCGGGCGAGTCTACCTAAACGAGCTGCTCGATCGGGTGACAACGACGGCGAGTTTGGACTACTACACGGAGATCATCCACAAGAAGGCGACCCTGCGCGCCTTGATCGAAGCTGGCGGGAGGATCTCCGAATTCGGCTACGATGAGGCGAGCGAAACCGACGAGATTCTGGACAAGGCCGAGACGATCATCTTTGATATCTCCCGCAACGAGGTGTCTGGGAATTACTACCTCATAAACGAGTTCCTCTATGATCATATCGATACGCTGGAGGAACTGCACCGCGATCCTAATCGTCATACGATTACTGGATTCTCAACAGGATTCCCGCGTTTTGACGAGATGACATCCGGCCTGCAGCGATCAGACCTCATAGTTGTTGCCGGTCGTCCGGGGACGGGGAAGACAAGCCTGGCACTGGCGCTAGCGCGTCACATAGCGATTCGGGAGAACGCAGCAGTGGGGATCTTCTCCCTAGAGATGACTAAGGAACAGCTCTTGGAACGGTTGCTGTGCGGTGAGGCAAAGGTCAGCCTGCACCGCCTTCGCGGGGGGTATGTACCGGCGGCAAAATGGCGTGACATAGCCAACGCTGCGAGCAAGTTCCAGAAGGCGCGAATCATGGTCGATGATTCTCCCGGTACATCCGTATTGGAGATTCGTGCCAAGGCACGGCGAATGATGGCTCAGCATGGTTTGGATATGCTCATAGTTGATTATCTGCAGTTGCTCGAAGGGTCGATCCGCACGGATGTACGAGAGCAGGAGATCGCCCACATTACGCGATCGCTCAAGAAACTGGCGCGCGAGCTGAATGTGCCTGTTATCGCCATCTCACAGCTTAATCGCGCGGTGGAGCAACGGGAGAAAGGGAAGAAATATCCGCGACTGTCCGACCTGCGTGAGAGCGGCGCGATCGAGCAGGATGCAGACCTTGTTGTGTTCATCTACCGCGCTGACTACTACAATGAGCCGGCTGATGCGACAAAGGATGGCCAGAGTTCCGGGAGTGAGGCAGAGATCATAATCGCTAAACAGAGGAATGGTCCGCTGGGCAAGGTCCCGGTTATTTTCCATAAGGCATATGCCAGCTTCTACTCGGCTGCCCGCGATGACTCAGCGCCGTTCTAGGGTATGGCTAACTGAGCAATGCCCACGTATAATCGAATCGCGATTACAAACTGAGGAATTAGGGAGGAATGATGGGTTACCCAACACAGTACCGTTACACCAAGGAGCATGAGTGGGTGGAGCTGGACGGAACCAGCGCGAAAGTGGGGATCACCGATCATGCGCAGAGTGAGCTTGGTGATGTTGTATTCGTTGAGCTTCCCTCGGTGGGGACAACTGTTGCCCAGGGGGACACCTTGGGGACGGTTGAGTCGGTCAAAGCGGTGAGTGATGTGTTTGCTCCTGTAGGTGGCAAGGTCGTTGAGGTGAACTCCGAATTAGAGGCATCTCCCGAGATGATCAACACAGATCCGCATGGAGACGGCTGGTTGGTGGTGATGGAGGCAAGTGATCCTAGTCAGGTCGATTCGCTTCTCGATGCTTCTGCCTACGAGAAACTGATCGCGGAAGAGTAGATACCATGCGCTACATTCCTAATGCAGATGCTGATCGCAAAGTGATGCTCGATGCGATCGGACGCTCCTCGATGGAGGAGCTCTTTTCAGATATCCCACAGACTGTCAAGGACAGTTTTCAGCCGCTGGGCATCTCCGCGAAGAGCGAGATGGAGGTACGAGCGGAGCTTGGCTCCTTGGCGCAGAGAAACGATGCGGCTGGGGCGATCTCCTTCCTTGGGGGTGGAATTTATGATCACTACATCCCGAGCGTCGTGTCGCATATTACCTCTAGATCTGAGTTCTACACTGCTTACACCCCGTATCAGCCGGAGATAGGCCAGGGAACGCTGACTGCGATGTTTGAGTTTCAGACGCTTGTGAGTGAATTGACCAGGATGGAGGTCGCCAATTCCTCGATGTACGACGGTGCGACCGCGCTCGCCGAGGCGGGGATGATGGCCTCACGCGTTAGCGGGAAAAAGAAGATCGCCGTTTCTCAAGGACTCTTCGCGCATTACCACCGAGTCCTCAATACATACTGCTGGGCCTCCGGGATCGAGATTGTGGAGATTCCAACTGTTGATGGCTTCTGCGATTTCTCCCACGTTCCCTCTGGCATCGGCGGTGTCATTGTGCAATCACCGAACGCGTTTGGCGTCATTGAGGACCTTGTAGGTGTTAAAGAGGCGATCGGTGATGCATTGCTGATCGTATCTGCTAATCCCGTTTCCTTGGCTATTCTTACTCCACCGGGAGAATTAGGAGCTGATATTGTGACCGGTGAAGGACAGCCGTTTGGTCTACCCGCATCGTTTGGCGGGCCTCTCCTCGGCTTGTTCGCCACTAGAAAGGCTTACCTGCGCCAGATGCCAGGGCGGCTCGTTGGGCAGACGATCGACGTCGATGGAGAGATTGGATACACGATGGTTGCGCAGACGCGCGAGCAGCACATCCGCCGCCAGAAGGCGACGTCGAACATCTGTACCAACGCGCAGCTCTGCGCCCTCACTGCAACCGTGTATGTGGCTAGTCTCGGCGGAGATGGTATACGCGATCTTGCGACTTTGAACTTGGAGAAGGCGCATTACCTTGCCGATCGACTGGGCGCGTTGCCTGGTTGTTCACTGGCGTTTGACGGTCCATTCTTTAACGAGTTCGTATTACGCGTCCCGATTGATCCACAAGGGATTCGTGAAGGCTTGCGGAAAGAGGGGATCCTCGTCGACGATCCGGCGCATTTAGAAGCCCTTGGCGTAACTGGAGCGTTGCGCTTTGCCGTAACGGAAAAGAGGTCACGTTACGAGCTTGATCATCTTGTCGACCTTGTGGGGAGGATGCTATGAGAACGATATTCGACTATGAGAAACGAAGTGGGACAGGCGGAATCCTCCCGAAATTGGATGTACCTGTGCGCAGAATGGAGGAGCTCCTGCCGCAGGAGCTTATCAGACACAACGAGCCGAGAGTGCCCAACCTGAGCGAGCCGGAGGTAGTGCGTCACTACACGGCCCTTTCCAAGCTGAACTATGGGATCGACGATGGCCTCTATCCGCTTGGAAGCTGCACCATGAAGTACAACCCTAAGATGAACGAGGACGTAGCTCGACTGCCTGGATTTGCCTCCGTTCATCCAGCGGCCGATCCGGAGCTCGTGCAGGGATCGCTCGCTGTGGTGCACGAGATGTCGCAACTCCTGTGTGGGATCGCGGGGATGGCCGATGTGACCTTGCAACCGGCGGCGGGTGCTCACGGAGAGGTCACCGGGATGTTCCTCTTGAAGCGCTACTTCGAGGCACGTGGTGAGATGCAGAGAACACGCATCCTCCTTCCTGATTCTGCCCATGGTACGAATCCCGCTTCAGCAGCGACCGCAGGATTCTCCGTTACTGAAATTGCCTCTGGGCCGGATGGACTTGTCGATTTGAACGTCCTCAGTGGTGAGCTTGATGACACCGTTGCCGGAGTGATGCTCACCGTGCCCAACACGCTGGGGATCTTCGAGGAGAACATCGTTAAGATCACGGCGATGGTGCACGCGGCCGGTGGGCTCTGTTACTTCGATGGAGCGAACCTAAACGCCTTCCTCGGGCACGCTCGTCCCGGTGATATGGGGGCGGATGTGTTCCATTTCAACCTGCACAAGACGATGTCCTCTCCGCACGGTGGTGGAGGTCCGGGCTCCGGGCCAGTTGCGGTCAGCAAAACCCTCGTGCCATTCCTCCCCGTGCCGCGCGTGAAGGTGGATGGCGAGCGCTACTACCTTGATTGGGAGCAGCCACAGTCGATTGGGTCAATGCACTCCTTCTACGGCAACTTCGGGGTCTTTCTCAAAGCCTACGCCTACATCCTAACCCTGGGCGATGAGGGCTTGCGTGAGGTGGGTGAGAACGCCGTCTTGAACGCAAACTACCTGCAAGAGAGGTTGAAGAAGACCTACAAACTGCCATATGACACGTTGTGCAAGCACGAGTTCGTTCTAACAGGCAAGGGAGTTGGCGATGGGATATCAACCCTCGATATCGCTAAGAGGCTGATCGATTACGGTTTCCATCCGCCTACAATTTACTTCCCGCTCATCGTGCATGAGGCCCTGATGATCGAGCCGACGGAGACAGAAAGCCGAGAGACGCTTGATCGGTTTGCCGAGGCGATGGAGAAGATCGCGTCCGAGGCAAAAGAAAACCCGGAGCTTCTGCACGATGCGCCGCATACGGCGCCAACGCGACGATTGGATCAGACGCGTGCAGCACGTCACCCGATAATGACCTATCCGTTTGAGGAGTAGCAATCCAGGTTGCAGCAATCAGTGAAGGCATTTGACATGCTCTAAGTTGACAGCTAATCGCTATTTGGCTCCTTTGATTGCTGAGGTAATCTGACTACAGACATCGCCGCACAGTGCTTCATCTGATGCCTCAACGAGGACGCGAACCACAGGTTGCGTCCCCGAAGGGCGAACGACGAGCCTTCCCTGCGTGCTAAGGTCTTCTTCGGCCCTTTCTATTGCTGCCATGACGTGAGGATGTGACATGAGCTTTCTTGGCTCTGCAACAGTGATGTCGGCTCGCGCTTGTGGGTAGAGAGGAATTTCTTCAGCGAGATTATGCAGCGGTCTTCCGCGCTCGTGCGAGATTTCAAGAAGCTTTATCGCCGTTAGGATTCCATCTCCTGTTGGGCTGTGATCGGAGAAGATGATATGTCCCGATTGCTCGCCTCCAAGCTGTGCATTGTGGGTAAGCATCGTCTGTGCCACGTGGCGGTCCCCTACTGGAGTGCGCAGCATAGCGATCCCCGACTCAGCCAAAGCTTGCTCAAGGCCCATGTTGCTCATCACGGTGGCTACGACAATCGCTGGGTTGAGCGTCCCTTTGTGCTTCATATGCAGGGCAGCGATCCCCATCATGCGGTCCCCATCAAGCGTGTCACCGCTGGGCGAGATAAGGAGGACGCGGTCACCGTCTCCATCGAACGCGATTCCAAGATCAGCATGTTGGGTGAGCACGGCTTTGCGCAGCACTTCGAGGTGAGTGGATCCGCATTCTTGATTTATTCGCTCACCATCTGGAGCGGTGTGCATCTCGATGACGTGCGCGCTGAAATGGCGCAGGACGTGCGGAGCGATCGCTCCTGTTGCTCCGTACGCGCAATCTATGATGATCTTAAGGCCGGAGAGATCGATGTCATCGCTCTCGATTGTGCCCGTTAAGAATGCAGCATAGCGTGTTGCTGCTGCCTGCAGGGGAGAGATGGATCCTATCCGGGAAGCACGTGGCGGGAGGTCTTTGAGAACTGCTTCAATCGCGTCCTCCTCCTCGATGGTCAGCTTCATTCCGTTGCGATCGAAGAACTTGATCCCGTTGTCTGCCGGCTCATTGTGTGATGCGGAGATGACCGCACCTAGATCTGCGCGTTCGTCCTTGATGAGAAACGAGATTGCTGGAGTTGGGATGATCCCGGCGAGTAGAACGTCGACACCGGCGGAGGCAAAGCCTGCTGCCATCGCCCCTTCTAGCATTGGTCCACTGAGACGAGTATCTCGCCCGATGATTACCCGCCCTCCTTTTGGCACGAGGCGAGAAGCAGCGGCACGGGCAAGGGAGAGAGCGAGCTCGGCGGTGACGTGCTCGTTTGCTCGTCCGCGTACACCATCTGTTCCAAACAGGGTCGTCATAGCGATGCCTTCATCTATGGGTTCCACCCTCCGCCAACGGTGAACATCGGCGGCCCAAGCGCTAGTGGGTAGATGATCTCGCCGCTTGCCGCAATTTGGAAGTGGTCAGCAAATGAAAAGCGGTACGATATTCCCCCGCCGAAGACAAGCGATGGGAACGTCGCAGTCAGATCGAAGTAGGAGATTCCTGCTGTGGCTCGCAAAGAACTCACCCCTGCATTCTCCTGCCCGCCGATCGCTACATCGGTACTTCCCAGAATGAGAGTCTTCCCATCGGGCGCAAGGAAAAGTGATGCGGTGGCCCAGCCGAAGGAAAGATGAGTTCCGATGTCGATTCCAATCATGAACGGAGCCTGCCCCAGAGGAATGATGATGCGCAGGCCAACATAATCAAGCCCAGCACCAAGAACAGGGCCGGCAGCAATGGCTGCGGTAAGGAGCACCGCGATGATAAAGATCTGTTGCATGTGTCGTAGCATCACTGTGAGTATATCCCCTTGTATACCCAACAGGCAACTACTGTTTGTCGCGTTCTATGGCGATTCAGGTCGCGCGATGTCGCCGATCAACGGATTAAAATCGGACGTACGCACTGCGTAGGAAACACGATCTCGCACATCTGTGATCACGATCTCACCCTTCACGCCGACGACGTCGTAAGATAGGATTTCCCCGGTCACCGGGTCGACCACAAGATTAGCCGTATCTAGGACTTGGAAAAAGTCGCCCTTGTGCACGCCGGCATCGGCGCCGAGGTTGATCGCAATGCGCCCGTCGGAGAGGATTGCTGCCACCTGCCCCTCGCGCGGAGCAACTGTTGGTGCTTTCGCTCCAGAGGCTGGTCGCGAGGCGAGTACAGCCGGTGCTGCGCTCTCCATCCCGTTGATGAGCTGCGAAACGAGCTGATCGAGTGCGTTGTTGGTTGCTTTTCCCACGATCGTTTCGTCGAACTGACCGCTTCCCACGGTGATCTGGCTTAACGGAGTAACGGGTCCCGTTCCCGGACGGATCTGAAAGTTAACTGTGGCAATGTACGATGTTCCATTCCACAGCTTAGCAATGTACATTCCAGGACTGAGCTGCACTCCGCCGGGGCCACGTTGATCCCAGAACCACTCTCCGCATGCTCCGCTATTGATGAATTGGTTGCTGTTAAGCATCTTGATGAACGCGCCACCGATCGTGTCGATCTCCAAACCAAACCAACCGGCTGTGCCGCTGTTCTTGTACCCGAAGTGAGCTGTCTCTCCAATGTAGTAATACGGTTTATCGCTTCGTAGTCCGCCGGTGCAAACGTTAGCACCTGCGGGCTGAGTACCGGCAAGGATCTTCCCGATATTTATGGAGAAGCCGGTCGATCCGCTGGCGCTTCCCTCTGCTGAAACCGCGTCGACGATCTCTGACGTGTATACGTTCACTATACGTGCGGACATCGCTATGTTTACCGATGCGCTGCTGGCGCTGAAGAAGCCAAGACTGACTGCCGATTGCTGAACGTTGGCCTTGGTGACTGATCCCACAATCAGTAGATCAGCTCCGAGGAGCTGTCCGGCGGTGATAAGGTCTGACTGAATAGCTGGATTCAGCCCGCGCTCTTGCATCACAGCCTCGAGGTCGCTTCGTTCGAGCACGTGCACCCCGCTTCTCACGAGGCGTCCAACTAACTCATCGGCAATCCCTTGACCGACATTAATCAACGCGGAGCCGCTACGATCATCAAACCGCGCTACTGCAACCTTAATATCTGCGAGGGCGGAAGTCGCTTGGTCAATCGAAACGGGGAACGTGATTGTCTGTGAGTTATTGTCTTCGTTGGACTCTGAGATCTTGTTGAATGGCTGGTCGGCTTCTACGGTGACTGTATGCATTCCAGGTTTGGCTTGCCACTTGATAGATACATCTTTGCTGCGACCAGCATCAATGCCGAACGGGATAGATGGCACATCGGCTTGAATGCCGTCCACGAGAAATCTTACGCTGAAACGATCCTGTGCGTCACTCGTCCCGATATTTTCTATTGTTGCGCTAATTGTAATCATCTGGCCAACAACCGGATTCTCAGGCGAAAGCTGGATGTTAGACACGATAAGATCGGGGGCAGCAACACCTAACACAGTCACCAACAGGACGACAGATAAACCGACGAGCAACATGGAGCGCTTCACTGTTTCCTCCTCATGTAGAGATTGTTCACCTCTACATACACAAGGACCTCAAACTTGTTTCATTGATCATAGTGCCTTATGGGTGCCTGTGCACGGATGCCAGTTGCAGGTAGCAACAATGCTGCCAGCAGTGAGACCATGAGCAGCGATTGGCCTATCCCAAGGTGATCGGCGATGAACCCGATGAGCGGCGCTAGTCCTGCGGTGAACAGGCTGCGCAGTTGTGAGTCAACCGACAGACCGGTGGCCATCGCCTGACGCGGAATTAGGTCGGAGAGGTAACCAACAAGCAGCGGTCTCCTGGCATTCTGCAGCAGATACAAGCCAAGAAAACCGATGATCGAAAGGAGATAGACACTTGTCAAAACGCCGATCCCTCCCGCTGCAAGGAGGACTACTCCTGCTACGTAGATCATATTGGCTGCCCTTGTCAATGACCGAACACGCTTGTTGATCATTCCCGCGTGTGATGCGGCGAAACTTGTTCCAAGGTAGATGAGAAAGTAGAGAACACCAACCACAATGGCTACGCGCTTGTTTCCGCTTATAGATAACAGGATAGGCAGTGTGAGTGCCTGTGCCTGTAACACCGGTTGCAGGTAGTCTTTTGTGGATCTAAATAGCGCATCGAATGATGCGCTGCTAACAAGCCCGCGCAGAAGAACTCCTCTGCGGAGCATGTGAAAAGAATTCAGGGTTGTTGAGCGGAGCTGTCCCGCGATTTGCCTCATGCCTCCTCTCGCACGCTTCACTCGTACTCCATCGAGTTCCTTGGGGTACGAGATCATCAGAAACAGTTCGAGGATATACGGAATCATGGAGGCGAGGAAAACGATGCGATAGGACCCAGTATGAAAGACAAGGGCTGCGGCAATGAGCGCGGCAATTGCTGATCCAAACTGCGATGCTGCGCGTGTGTGCCCGTAGTACTCCACCTTCAAGGCCTCGATCCCCTTTATGTGCAGGTATTCGAGGATCAGCGCCTTGTGTGTGCCAGAGCGAAACGCCTCCCCGAAGGCAAACAGCAACATTGCCAGTGCATAGATCCCAAAGCTGGGAAACAGATAGAACAGGGCAAATGAAATGAGATACGATGCGAATGAAGCGAGCATCGATCTGCGGCGGCCGTATGCATCGGCGACAATGCCCGTGGGTATCTCCAGAACGTTTGTGGAAATCTCACGGATGGAGTACAGGGCTCCGATTTCAAGAAACGACAGCCCCATCTCGCGAAAGAAGAGGATAAGAAACGGGTCGAAGAAACGCAGGTTCTTGAGGAACCCGTAGGCCCGGAACTTGTGGTACATCAAATCCTTAGGGATGGCCACGCCCTACCCCTCTTCGGACGTCAACACACGTTCCAAGGCATCAGCGACTTCCGGGTCGAGTTCCTTCCCTCGCATTTTCTTCAGGATTTCAAGGGACTCCTCCCGGCTGAACGCCTTGCGGTAGGGGCGATCGGTGGAGAGGGCATCGTAGACATCGGCCGCTGTGATTATGCGGGCGATCAGCGGAATATCCTTCCCTTCCAGTCCATCAGGGTAGCCGCTTCCATCCCAGTGCTCGTGCTCGTGTCGCACGGCATCTGCCACGTGGCTGTAGATGGAGAGCCCTTCGATTAATTCAGCGCTGATCACCGGGTGCTTCTTCATGACCTTCCATTCAGCGTCATCCAGTTTGCCTGGTTTGAGAAGGATTGCGTCCGGAACGGCAATCTTCCCGATATCGTGGACCTTTGCGGCAACATCGATCTTCTCAATCTCACTTTCAGGAAGGTCCATCTCTTGCGCGATTTTGACCGCAAGTTCTGCAACTGATGTCGAGTGAACAGCCGTGTAGTGGTCGCGCTCATCAAGAATGCGTGAGATCTTCTCAAAAGTCTTCCTTGCCTCCGTCTGCAATTGTAAATAACTACGGAAAGAGACGTGTACAAGAATCAGAGGGACCAATCCCAAGAAGACATGCCACACAGATATCGAGTAGAGAACCGTTAGTAGGAGAGCGGAGGCACAGAGGACGACATATTGGAGCAAGAACTCGCGTATGCTCTTCCACAGTCCGTAGAAGAAGCCACCGCCGCCAGCGAACGACACGATCCCCCTTACTAGCGATAAATTAGTTAACGAGTAGGCGAGGAAAGCCAGGACCGCCCACATGTAGTCAATAGGATATTGCAGAGAGAGCACATTGTGTCCGGAATACGTAAGTACCAGCCCCGCTACGGTGATTGACAAAACCATTTGGCTGACATTGAACGCGACGAGAATAACGACTCCTAGTTGCCCTTTTTCATCTTTGCGGCCCCACCGCAACATGAGTTCAGAGATCAGAGAGGAGAGGAAGACTAGATAGATACTCAGAGCAGGGCCAAGCATAAATAGCCCCGCTACGTTAATTGCTATGCTACTGGAAATCTCCCATCCATAGGCAGGTATCCAGGTTGCATACACCTCGGAGAGGATCCCGAGAACGACGAAGATACCAAACAAGGCTAATTGACCACTTGTGGGAGCGGTAATTGTGAAGCCGGCGTGAACCAACGCAAGAGAAGAAAGAAGAACTAGCAATACAACGAATAGTCTTGCTTTGATTGGCAGATTCATTTCACTCCCAAATAGCAAAAGCCCAACCGCCTTTCTATCATAGCAGAAAAGAGGCGGTTGGGCTAGTATCTACTTATTGACTAACCGTGCCACTTGACGCTTGCTCCTAGTGCTAACCCGAGCGAAGCAATCATCAGCAGGTAATAAATTCCTTTATTCTTGGCTAACTTCGCAAACATCTTGTTCATCTTACTTCCTGCGTTGGTGTTGTAGCCTTGCCATTTCATTGCTGGCCTCCTCCTTGCTTCTAGTTGCTTAGCCGTGCCACTTGACACTTGCGCCGAGTGCCAGCCCGAGTGCGGCAATCATCAACAGGTAGTACAGTCCTCTACTTCGCAGCAGTTTTTGAACGGTCTTCTTCATCGCATTTCCTCCCTTGAAAATGTATCTTGTACAGCGGACAGCTTGAAAACTGCCCTCACTCAACTTGTGGCAGTAACCCCACCAGGGTTGCTTCCTCCTGACTTGGCAGCCGGACAGCACCACGCTGTCATCTGCCTAGGATTGCTTCTGGGTATCACCTCCTTGCAATAAGCTACCGGAGCATCCTCGCACTTCGCTACATCCAACCCGAATGTAGCCAGCGGGGAGAAGCATTGTCAACAATCTATCTTAGATCACAGAAAAGACAATAGCAGCTCAAGCAACACTATCATTGGAAACAAATGTCCTAGTGTTGCTCGAACTGCCATTTTCGGAGGGCTTAGCCTCTCTTCTGATCAATGCGTCGCCTCGATTGATCGAGTCACGCGCTAGCGTGATCTCCTTATCTTCCTTAGCTTGACTCTAACGCCAGTTCCGTCTTTGACTGCCTTTAATTTCTTGGCAACAATGTCTTTCAGATTCTTCCCTGGTCTAAAGGCCGGCACAACTTTCTTTGGGACTGTAATGCGTTCTTGTGTCTGAGGGTTGATCCTCTTTGACTCCTTGCGCGCCCGCGCCTCGAACTTGCCAAAACCTGTCAACAGGACTTCCTCGTTGGAGACCAGAGACTCAGTGATTAGGTCGATTACCGCGTCGAGGGCCCCGCGAGCATCCTTCTTGGATAGGCCAGTCTTCGTTGAGAGCTTGTCGACGAACTCCCCCTTGTTCACCTTATCACCCCCTCTCTTTGGGAGAATATCAAGTATTATAGGCAGGAGGCGTAAGCTTGTCAATACAACGCATTGCCTCACGCAAGGAATGTACTGAAAAGAGGAGGTGATGGCCACGTCCAGCCAAGTGGTGTAATGGGTGATAGTGTTAACCTCGTCCATTGCTTGTAGTTGCAGCATTCTCTCGGAAAGGCGGTACTTGATTTCCCGCTAATACAGGGCATAAACCCAGCCTTCCTCAGTATGAGCAAGTGCTCGGTTTGCACTGCGACTTATGAGGCAACACTTGTCATTCACCACAAATCGTCCTATGATGGAATTGTAATCATGCGCAAGCGATCGGAGGTGGTTTGATGCGCAGCAAGTGTCGAGAAGTGATTGTAGGCACAGTGGTGCTTCTAATGGTATCTATCGCAGCCTTCGTGGTGGTTGCTCAACCGACTACGTACGCTGGCGTCACGTTCCCCCTCGGCGATCTTTCGTTTGCCGATCGTGCAATTTCGTATGTCGCAGCAAGCTGCGTCGATCAGCCATACGCCGATGCCAGTGCTGCCCTTGGGCCTCCCGATTGCTGTGACAGCTCGTGTCAAGGGTGCTCAGGTTGCGATCCATGTGCTGTTGCTCTTGGTTTCCGCTTGAGCGAGATCGACGACCGCGGACGCCTTGTCCTCGAGTTTACCGACAACGTTCTGCGCGACGTGGCAGGCGATGATCTGTTTGTGTACATCACGAATGATAAGGCATGCCGAGTGGAGATTAGCACCGATGGGAGCAATTACATACTAGTAGGGGAGGTAACCGGATACCCAGCGAAGATCGATATCGCTCCGTTTGTTTCTTCCGATCAAACGTTCCGCTTTGTGCGCCTCTCTGATGTCCCATCTGACGAGGGAAAGTCGCGTTGTCCGGGACCAAGTATAGATGCGGTCGGAGCGATGGGCGATCCAGTCGCAACACAGGAGCGCGGCGAGGTGCTTGGATCACTAGAGCTTCTCCCTACGGGTGCACTTGCCCTGTCCGTTGGGTCAGCGCCTCAAAACCTACTGATCATACTTGACACATCGTCGAGCATGAGCGAACCGTTTGAGGGTTCGACGAAGATTGCCGTCGCAAAACAGGTCCTCTCAGATCTGATAAGCGACCTTCCCGACGGAATGGATGTCGGACTGCGTATCTTTGGCGGGTGTGAGAACAGCCAGCTTCTCCTTCCCATTTCAACTCTCGATCGCGCCGCATTACATGCGAAGATTGTAGCAATCAACACCGGAGGGCCAACCCCGATCGCCTACACGCTAGAGCAAACAAAGGGCGACTTCGCCAACATTTCCGGTAAGAAGCTGATCCTCCTTGTCAGCGACGGCCAAGAGACCTGCCATGGTAAACCTGTCCAAGCAGCAAAGGACCTACTTGCTGCTGGGTATGACCTGCGAATCGATGTAGTTGGTTTTGATGTTGCTGGACAAGATGGTACAGCGGAGAAGCTACGCCAAATCGCCGATGCAACACATGGTACGTACTACGATGCTCAGAGTAGCCAACAACTACGAACTGCGCTGCAGAGCATAATCACGGTTAATTATCAGGTCTTCGATCAGAATGGAAAAAAGGTGTTTGATGGTGTCCTTGGCGAGGCGGGACCACAACTTCCGCCAGGATCGTACCGCGTAGTTCTCTTGAGCAACCCTCCTCTTGTGCTAGAGAATGTTGTTGTGCAATCGGGAGAGACAACGAAGATTCAAGTCACACGCACTGAGAGTGGGTACAAGGCTGATCACAACTGACACGGCTAGTTGGCCGTATATTGGCTATCTTGATCTTTTAGCTCGGAGATGATTGAGGAAAGGTCTGTTTCGATACTGTGCAGACGGCCTTCGATCTCTCCTTGATCGACGGATGCTAATCTGAGAATGGGATCGGTGTCGATTTCTCTTAGGTAGCCGTCGATCTCCGCCAGAACAGATGATATTTTCTCCACTCCGCCAGCGGGTTGTGCTTCGTCGAAAAGTTCTATGCACTGGCGTAGGTTTTCAATCGAGCTTCCTATTAGATTAAGTAAGTCGTTCATATCGGTATCCATTCTCTACTTTGATTATGCCTGCAATCCGGCTTTCTTAGCTCTACACGCCGTTCTATGCATAGTTTTGCACGGTCTACCCATTGTTATCGCCGAGTACCTTTCCCTTGACCTCGTGCAGCGCCTGCTCCTTCATCCGCGATACTTGTCGCTGTGATATGTTGAGCTCTTTACCTATCTGTGCCTGAGTTTTCCCTTGGTAGAATAGCCCCCTGATCACCTGCTGTTGCATCTGGGCCAATTTATCGATGGTGACGGCAATTCGCATGTGGATGTCTGAAGGTGGCCTTGCGGCTGCCTTGTACATGCTTGTGATACTAGGGGCGGGAGGATGTGGGTCTTGACTGCGCCGTTCCTCATCGATGGAGACGTACGACATTGCCTTGCGTCCGCGCAGTAGCTCGACCACCTGTTCCTCTGTAAGGTCCATCTGGCTCGCGATTTCCTCGATCCGAGGTGGTCGTTCATTCTGCTGAAAGAAGTCCTCTTCGACCTCCTTTAACTTTTGCTCCATCGCTTGTACCCATTGTGGAATGCGGATTGTCGAGTGCTTGTCGCGGATATAATGGCGTATCTCTCCCTTTATTAGGTAGCTTGCGTAAGTAGAGAAGCGAATGCTGCGCGCCAGATCGAAGTTTGTGACCGCATTAAGCAGACCAATGTATCCAGCTTGCACAAGGTCATCGAACATCTCTCCAGAATTTAGGAATGAGGATGCAATTGACTTAACAAGGCCCACGTTGCGCTTTATTATCTCCTCGCGCACATGCGACGAGTAAGCCGAATCGCCGTTCCTCTGAGACACATGGCGCAACAGCTTAATCAGCCGCTCGTTTGATAGGTTGGCAAACAGCTCTGCCTCGGTTTCGGACACGCTTCCCGGTACCTCCTGGTATTCAGTATAGCACATCTTATGACTTGGGCGATGGCTACACGCTACAACCCCTGGAGGATCAAGAGCGCGATGAACAATCCGACGAACGCGCCGACAATGAGGATATCTTTCAGCACAGCCTTTCCTCCCTCGACGTAGTCGAGCGGTGAGGGGCAGCCAAGTTGGATACAGTCGCCGACGGCCGTGCGCAGGTTAATCTCCTGCGCTCTACCAGCACCGACAATTGCCTGGTCGCCAACGAAGATCACCGGAACCTGCGTAGCCACTATTCCGTAGTGCGCGGAGAGCTTCCACAGCAGAGCACTGCTTCCGGGGGCATTAATCTCGTAGCGAGCGACCGGGACTTCCTCGTGCCCAGCCAATAGCTCGTCGAGGAGCCCCTCCATCGTCACGCAGTGCGGACAACCATCCTCGTAGAAGACGACAATCATCGGAGCGGAAGTGTTTGGTTTAACCTCTGGTGGCGCGACTGTCTGCGATGAAGTCTGAACCTGCTCTTGCGTACTAGACATCTGTGATGGTGTTTGCACCTGCGCATAGGCCGACACTGCGATGAGAAGCATCCCAATCAGCACGACAAACCATCTTCCCTCCCTCGTCATCGACCCCTCCTACATATATTTCAATTGCACGGCTATAATCATTCCTGCACCGAGCAGGAACATAATTATACCCGATATCAAATGCAGTTTACCCAACCGCGCAGACCGCCATTTTTCCGCCCGAGCCGTGGTCGTGTAGCCAAGACTCACCGCGAGTGTGATAATGAGCAGTGGAAGGATGAAAATCAAGTTGTAGAACAGGAGGAGGCCTATCCCATGGGACTTAGTTGTCGTCTTTGAAAGGAGGGCAAGGATGGCGATGTACGGACCAGAAGAACACGGAAGAAGAAACAGTGAATCGAGCACACCAACAGCAAATGCCCCCGGCACAGAGACGACAGAGCTGGTAATCTTCTTTACGAGCGGGCGCCAGCGCGTGGGAACCTCGATCGTGAACCACTTACCGTAGGCGAAGTAGTCTTTCGTGTTCCACAGGCCCAAGAGAATTGCGAGCCCAGAAACAACTAGGATAAATGGACGTTGCACCCCAGCCGCTTGAATCGCCGAGAAGATTCCAATTCCCATCAAGAAATATGAGACGTAGACGGCAGCGATAAATGCAAGCCCGGCTTGCCACATCTTTCCCTTCTTTCCCGCCACGAGGAGCGTCCCTAGAAGAAGGACGAGCACTGCAAACGTGCACGGGTTAACCGAATCCGCGGCAGCAGCCAAAATCACAGCGGGGATTGTCAGCTTCCTCGTTAATTCGGTCCCGGTTGCCGCCTCCGCCTTTGTCATGGGAGAGGGAGCGTTCGTGTCGATCGCGTCAGCGATTACCTGCTCAAGCTTCATCTCAGCAGTGCGTCCGCTGAGCGTTACCGGGGAATTGGGAAGGCCATAGAACGTATTGGCGACCATCGCCACATCGCCGATGAAGATGATGGGCACAGAGCCGAGATTCGCGCCGTAGGCAGAGAGGAGGCGATTGAGAAGATCGTGCGCATCTGGATCGTGGATTTCGTGGCGGACGATCTTAAGCTGCGGGTAGTCCGGCTCGATCCGCTGTAGAAAACTTTCAATCCGTGCGCAGTGAGGACAGCCATCTTCATAGAAGAGCACAAGCTGCGTGGCGTAGCTAGCTACGGAGAGTCCTACAATCATAGTGCAGGCAACCAGCACTACGAGGCCCGCAGATATCCTCCGCTCTGACGTCTCAATCCCGATCATCCTTCCTCCTCTCGCGCGACTATGTTCATCAATTTTCCGCAATCTCTCATCGGTGTTCCCAACCGTGACTTCCGTAGCCTAAACGTGGCAGACAAGCTGCCCCGCTACACAAGAACGGAGCTCCTCGATCGTTCTTCCGTGCCTGACTTTCCCGCTATCTACTGTTCCGTCGGCACACGCAGGATGAACTCATCACCGAGCACACTTGTCCACTCATTCAGGTCTCCTATCAGGCTTTTCACATTTGTCAATCCCTCCGGGTTGGATTCCCCTCCCCTTAGGTCGTTCTGTTCACAATGCCTCTTGATACCCCGTCTGCTTGCGGCGGGGTAGTTCACTTTCCCTCCTCATGGAATCTTGACGAGATCCTCCATGCTTGTGCGTATGAGGTTGCGCACAGGCGGCGAAACTCTTCGATCGCTCTCTCCCTTCGATCGGGTATCACCCACGGTACTAATGTCGATGAGCTTTGGAACCTGGTGCGAGATGTCGATCTCCAGTTTTCCCATTACCTCTGCGGCGCTTTGATCTACGCGCAAGATTGAACGCGTTCCTGCAGAGGAGACAGGCACCGGGAAATCGGTGAAGGCGGGCGCGAAGCCCTCCGCCATCTGTGAGCGACAGGAATTCTCAATGCACACCAGCAATATCGACTTCAAGACTCCCCCAACGCAGCTTGCGGGAATCTATTTCGGGTACGATTGGCGAACCAGACCAGGCTCAGCATTATCGGCACCTCCTCCAGTACTCCGACCACTGTCGCCAGGGCAGCGCCCGACTCCAATCCAAACAAGGAGATTGCCACCGCCACCGCAAGCTCGAAGAAGTTGCTTGCCCCGATCATCGCTGCCGGCGCGGCGATTGAGTGGTTAATCCGTAGAAGATAGGCGACGCCGTAGCCAAGCGCGAAGATAAAGAATGTTTGAAGCGCCAACGGGATCGCTATAAGCAGGATATGCAGTGGATTTCCAATGATCGTTTCCCCTTGATAGGCAAACAAGATGATAAGCGTCAGTAGCAGTCCACCGGTTGCTACCGGCTTCAGGCGATTGACGAATTGTTCCTGGAACCAATCCTGTCCTCTCTTGCGAATAATCCTCTGGCGCGACAGATACCCCAGCAGCAAAGGTATGACTACATACAGCCCCACCGACAAGAGGATCGTATCGTAGGGCACGTAGATGCGCGAGACACCGAGCAGAAGCTTCACAATTGGGGCGTACAGTAGGATCAGGACAAGGTCGTTCACAGCCACCTGCACAAGGGTATAAGTTGCATCGCCGCGCGACAGATAACTCCATACAAAGACCATCGCCGTGCAGGGGGCTGCACCAAGAAGGATCGCCCCGGAGTAGTACTCGCGAGCAAGATCAGGTGAAATGAAGCGACGAAAAACAACGAATAGGAATAGCGCTGCAATTCCTGCCATGGTGAACGGTTTGATCGCCCAGTTCACAACTAGCGTTAGGGCCAATCCCTTCGGCTCTCGTCCAACGTGCAGAACACGGGAGAAGTCTATCTGAAGCATCATCGGGTAGATCATCAGCCAGATTAGAATCGCCACCGGGATCGAGACATGCGCGATCTCCGCACGCTTCAGTGCTGCAGGGAAACCTGGAAAGAACCAGCCGGTTCCAATCCCGACCATAATGCACATCCCAACCCATAGCGATAGGTAGCGTTCGAACGAGGAAAGTCCCTTGGCTTCAGTCACTTTCTTCGTCCGGGTCGTATCTTGGTCCGATCACGCAACGCCCGTTCTGGCGCAGCGACAGGCGTGCTTGTAGGCGGTTTAATTGAGTCGTGCACACCTCATCCGGTATCACCGAGCACAAGAAATCCATCAGTGCTTTTGTCTCCGGCGTCTTTGTCAGGCAGTAGTAGGCCCAGCGTCCATCACGGCTGCTCTGAAGGAGGTTTGCTTTCTTTAGCAGATATAGGCTTTTAGCCACCTGGTACTGCGGAAGTTCTAATGCATCCACGACCTCGCAAGCGCATAGGCAGTCCTTGTGATGGAGAAAGAGAGAGAGCACAAGCAGGCGATCGTGGTTGCCAATTAGGTGAAAAATCTCTGCCCAACGTTCTAGCATCGCGCACCTCATCATATGCCAAAGATAGCATATGCTATACACCACACTGCAAGATGTCAACTGTAGAGGTATCGCATGCCGGATGAGCGCGAGACAATGCTGGGATCGCAAATGAGTGGGGCACATCACCTGTCTGCGTGCCTGCCTGTCCTATTTGACTGCAGACAGACAACGCACAGGCAGATAGGAGACATGATTTTTCGACAATGACGGACAGACGCCTACTGAATATCGATGAACCGGGGCTCGCGAATCCTATGAGGGACATCACCCAACGTCGCTTTTGCACTCGCGGCATCAATTCCATAGAATAGCTGCAAGATCATAACGAGGGGGCAGACAGGATGGGTAAGCAAGAGGTACTGGATAGCACGCTAAAGCAAATCAAGAAGGCATACGGTGACGGGGCAATCATGTGGCTCGGCGATGGCGCGCAGGTGCTTGAGGTAGAGACGGTCCCCACCGGGTCGCTTGCCCTGGATATCGCACTTGGTGTGGGGGGTGTCCCCCGCGGACGGATCGTCGAGATCTTCGGCGCTGAATCGAGTGGTAAGACGACGCTGGCGCTGCACCTGATCGCCGAGGTGCAAAAGCGCGATGGCACTGCGGCATTCATCGATGCGGAGCACGCCATCGATCCAACCTACACGCGCGCACTTGGTGTGGACCTCGATCATATCCTCCTCTCGCAGCCGAATTCCGGTGAACAAGCACTTGAGATCACCGAGCAGCTTACCCGCAGCGGGGCAGTAGATATCATCGTCATCGACTCGGTAGCGGCTCTTGTGCCGATGGCGGAGATCGAAGGCCAGATGGGTGATTCGCAGGTAGGCCTGCAGGCACGACTGATGAGCCAAGCAATGCGCAAGCTATCTGGTGCAATCTCACAGTCAAAGACGATTGTCGTGTTCACCAACCAGCTGCGCTCGGTGATCAGCGGAAGCCGTTTCGGACCATCGACCACAACATCCGGTGGGCGCGCCCTCAAGTTTTATGCCTCAATACGTCTGAACATGTGGAACTCGGGTAGGATCGAGGAAGGGAATAATCAAGTCGGTACGCACGTGAACGTGCGTGTGGTAAAGAACAAGGTTGCTCCTCCATTCAAAGAGGCCACCTTCGATGTGATCTACGGGCGGGGAATCGTCCGATCACGAGACCTGATAAACACTGGCGAGGGGCTGGGAATAATCTCGCGAAGCGGTTCTTGGTATTCCTTTGGTGACAACCGTCTTGGGCAGGGGATAGGAAACAGCGCCAAGGCCCTGGAAGAGGATCCGAAGCTCGCCGATGAAATCGAAGCCGCCATACGAGAGAAGGCTGGATTGAACCATGAACCGTCGCAAGCAAGTGAGGAGGCCGCCGACGCCGCGTGATCCCTGGCAAGCACTGATGCGCCTTCTGCGCTACCGACCACGCAGTCTGGCTGAGGTTAAACGGCGATTGCTCTCGCTTGGATTTGCCCACGAGGAAATCGACAAGGTCGTAGCAACTGCGCAAGCGGCAGGTCTTCTCGATGACGATGCCTTCGCACGAGTCTGGGTCCAGGATAGGTTGCTCCACCATCCATTGTCGCGAAGAGCAGTTCGCCAAGAACTTGTCGACAAAGGGATAGATAAGCAAACAATCGACACAGCGGTGGACAAACTCTATCCCGCGGAAGAAGAGAAGAAGATCGCACTTGAGTTAGCACAGACTCGTATGGCACAATACGCGACCCTGGATCGACATCGGGCGATACAGCGTACGATCTCGTTTCTTGGCAGGCGCGGGTTCTCGTTCTCCCTTGCCAACAGCGTAGTCCGGAATGTTGTCAGAGGATCGAATGACTGAATCCCGTGTTGGCATGGGGATCGACTTTCATCGCTTCGCTGCTGGCCGGGCGCTCGTGATCGGTGGAGTCATAATTCCTCACACCAGAGGCCTGCTCGGGCATTCCGACGCCGACGTCCTCACACACGCCATCTGCGATGCCCTCCTGGGGGCAGCCGGACTCGGTGACATAGGAACACACTTTCCCGACACGGATGAACGCTATCGAGGGATCTCTAGCCTTACTTTGCTTGAAGAAGTCCTCTCTCTTCTGGAACGTGATGGGTGGATCCCAGTAAACATCGATGCCACGCTGATTGCGCAGGAGCCGAAGCTCACGCCGCATTTCTCAGCAATGAAGGAATCTCTAGGCAAAACCCTGCATCTCTTGCCGGAGTCTATCGGGCTCAAGGCAACAACAAGCGAAGGGATGGGGGCAATCGGTCGTGCCGAAGGGATCTCCGCGTTCTGTGTGGCGCTCATCAACCGCGGCGTTCAATGAAAGAGCTTCAGAATGTCTTGATAGGTGATAAGGACCATTAGCCCGATCAGGATGAAGAATCCTATCAGGTGAATCATTCCCTCCCGCTCTGGTGGGATCGGCTTCCCGCGTACGATCTCATATAGAGCGAATGCCGCCCGACTCCCATCTAGAGCTGGAAACGGAATTAGATTAAACAGCCCGAGGCTGAGGCTGAGGTAGGAGAAGATCTGCAGGAAGACCGACGGGCCTTGTCTGAACCCTTCTCCGAGGAGGTTTGCAATCCCCACCGGCCCAGCGATCGCCTTACTGGCCGCGATTCGATGTGTTATGACATCGTGAAGCCCGCTTACCATCATCCTTATGTAGCCAGCAAATTGCCCAGCGCCAAGCACAATTCCTGAAGCAAACGCAGGTCGTCTCATTACCACGCCAGTATCAGCGAAGTCCACGCCATCGATCAAGGAAGAGACATCGTAGCCAGCGCTCGGTATGTTCACGTCTAGCTTTGTCCCGTTGCGGGAGATCGTGAGTGAGATGGAATCACTCGGAAGAATCGAGCTAATGCGATCGACCACACCCACACCGGTGGCTGCGAGCTTTCCCCCCACCGCGACGATCCGGTCACCAACGGTGATTCCGGCCTTGCCGAACATAGATGATGGATCGACACGTGTGATCTCGTTGGTGTACGTCGTAGAGAGGAAATAGGCCCCAACAACGTAGCGTTTCTCATCAGGGAGAAACTGAGGAGTAATGTTGTAAGTCTCGACTTTTCCGTCCCGTTCGATCCGGATGGTGACAGGGTTGCCCGCTGCTTGCTGAACGATGCTTGCCAGAGAATTGATGTTGTACACTGGATGATCATCAACCGCGAGCACCAGATCCCCCGGCTGCAGCACCCGCTGCGCCGGCTCACCTTCCACAAGTCCGGCCACCTGCAGGAGAGGCATCCCAAAACCCCATAGCACAAGTAGAATGACAAGCAGGGTTATCAGCAGATTCGCCGCTGGCCCCGCAAGGCTGATCACGATGCGCACCCATGGAGGCTTGCTGTACAGGAGACGATCAGAAGCGATGTCCTCGTTCTCTTCCTGCCGATCCTCTCCTGCTAGCCGCACGTAGCCGCCAAACGGGATGACGCGGAGAGAGTAGCGCGTCTCGCGCCTTTGGAACGAGGCAAGCTTGGGGCCAAAGCCGATGGCAAATTCGTGCACGTATACGCCGGTAAGCTTAGCTGCGAGGAAGTGCCCTCCTTCGTGAACCCCCACGAGGATGAGCAACGTTCCAGCAAATATGAGAGCAGTAATCACGTAATCTCCTTCCAGCGTATGATGAGTGCCCGATGCGTTTGCGTATCAACACGCACGGCATTCGACAGCCTCTTACCAACCACCAAGATTATACGTTTCCCGTCGCACAACAGCGGAACAAGGTCTCGCCTGTAGAAAGGAACGTGAGAATCAATCAAGAAATCCTTGAGTTTCTTCGTCCCTGAAAGGCCGAGGGGGGAGAAGCGATCGCCAGGCCTGCGCGTGCGCAGAGTGAGCGGAAACGAGACCTTGTCGGCGTCGGCAATCTCAACGTTCTCACCGCTCTCTTTGAGAGAATCGAGGTCGCCGTTCCAAGGGACGATGGAAAGATCGAGCGCGATCCCAAACGAGGGAAACTCAGCTCTTCCTAGTGCTACTTCCTGCGAAGCGACGGGTTTGCTTTCAGGATGAGGAGGGATAATTATCAACTCATCTGCCTGCACGCGGGCAAGTACGCCTGGAAGATGAATCTCCCCGTGCGCGTGCGAGGAGGCGATAAGGCTGCTCAGGGAATCGATGTGCACCTTGCTAATCCCCTGCAAATCGCCCCGCACTTTCTCAAGAGCTCGCAGCAGCAAAGCACGTTTTGCTCCAACCAGGCAACGCCGAAGATACGTTCGATCAAGGTGGATTTCCTGTTTTGTCTCAGATGTCAGGGCTTCTTCCCACGGATGTTCGAGCAGGGCAGAGAACGCTTCTCTTTCTTCACGCACAATCTGGGCTGTCCGCGACAGAGAAGCGATCAGGTTCCGATTCAGCCCTTCGAGCAGGGGGATAATCTCGTGGCGGATACGGTTACGCGTGAAGGTTGTGTCAGCGTTAGTACGATCTTCCCGCCAATGGAGGCCGTGTTCACGCGCGTAGTCTACAATCTCACTGCGAGTCACATCGAGCAACGGGCGAATGAACGGCGGATCGATCGGCCTGATCCCGATAAGTCCAGTTGTCCCCGCACCGCGAATGAGGTTGAAAATCATCGTCTCAGCAAGATCGTTTGCCGTGTGCCCAATCGCGATCTTTGTCGCGCCGGTCTCCTTTGCAGTGGAACGCAAGAATTTGAGCCTCACCATCCGCGCTGCTTCCTCAATCCCCATCCTCTTATCTCGCGCCACTGCACTCACATCCGCTGACTGCCTCACAAGCGGCAGTTTGTACCGTAAGGCAAGCCTCCCCACGAAGCGTGCATCCTCATCTGATTCCACCCCGCGTAGACGGTGGTCAAGATGGGCAACGACGAGATCCAAGCTATACTCCGGCGTCAACCGGCAGAGGATGTCCAGCAGGACTACGGAGTCCACGCCGCCGGACACAGCGACGAGAACCTTCTCGCCCTTGTTGAGCATCGAATGCGAAGAGATCGTTGACCGCACCTTCCTTGTGAGCATCGTACATCGATTGTGATGGCAGAGAGAGGTGAAGTCAACGCTCGGTGCCCGCTGGCAACAAATTCAGGGATTGAGTGATGTAATCATTCGATCGCTCAATGGTTCAACTTGATTCTAGAAGCTGGTAGAATTCCGGCCTGCGATCGGTGAAGCGATCGTTCAATGGGTTGAGCGCTTTGTTCGAAGCCATGGATGGATCGATCTCCGCTACTGCTGCCCTCTCTTCGGTCGGTGAAAGGGACACTAGAATATTACCGCCAGGTGAGATGATCTGGCTGTTGCCGGTGAAGCGAAGCGTCGTTTCGGTGCGTGCTTCTTCACCCACCCGATTGGCTGTGGCTGTGAACACCCCATTCTCCAGAGCGCGTACGCGCATCGTAAGCTGAGCGTAAACAGGCATGACCAGATTTGCAGGGTGTGCGATCACCTGTGCTCCGCTAAGGGCAAGGGTCCGTGCCGCCTCAGGAAAGAAGTGATCAAAGCAGATCATCATCCCCACCTTGGCTAAACCGATATCAGCCACAGGGAAAGGCAAGTCTCCGGGAGAGAATAGCTCCTTTTCGTGGGAGAATAGGTGTACCTTCCGATAGCGCGCGATTACTCCATCCGGTCCGACGAGAACGGCGGAGTTATACACCTTATCCCCGGCAAGCTCAGGAAGGCCAGCGCAGATGAACGCGTCAAGATTGCGCGCAGCATCGATCAGCCGCGTTGTCGTCGGGCCAGCGGGTACCGGTTCCGCGAACGATCGGACCTCCTCTTTTGACTTGAATTGATAGCCGGTGGCAAACAGTTCCGGCAGTACCCACAGATCGCTTCTCCCTTGAGCAAGCATGGCCACAACGTGCTCGGTATTTTCCTGCACCGCGCCGAATCTTGGTCTCATCTGTACAATGCCAATTCTCATGAGCGCATAGTACCCTGTTCAACCGCGAGATGCGAAGAGTATGCTGATTAATCAGATGGAGACTGGACGAATTACGATAATCGGTGTATTTGCGCGTGTTCTGTGCACGCCTGCGACGCTATAATGCGTTCACAAGTTTCAAAACTACCTGTGTGTGGAGGGGAGAAGATGCGGATTACAATTACAGCGATCAAGGCGGATGTAGGGAGTATCGGAGGGCACTTGACTCCAAGCAAGGCACTTCTAGAGCGCATCAGCGAAGCAGTAAACGAAGGCGGGAAAGGGCTGGTGATTGATCACTTCATCGGGCACACCGGGGATGACATCGCGATTCTACTCACGCATGATCGAGGATCCGGAGACGAACAGATCCATCGCTTGGCGTGGGACGCGTTTCGCGCTGGAACGGATACAGCCAAGGAACAAGGTCTCTACGGTGCGGGGCAGGACCTCCTCCGTGACGCCTTTTCCGGCAACGTACGCGGCATGGGTCCGGCGGTGGCGGAGCTTACATTTGATGAGCGACCGACCGAGCCATTCCTCATGTTCACTGCTGACAAGACAGAGCCGGGGGCATACAACCTTCCGTTGTACCTTGCGTTCACCGACCCGATGTACAACGCGGGGCTTATCCTGTCACCAACTGTCGGTCAGGGTTTCACGTTTACGGTGATGGATGTCGAGTACGTTGAAGGAGACAGAGTAATCGAACTCTCCACGCCTGAAGAGATATACGACCTCGCTGCCCTGCTGCGCGATAACGGCCGCTTTGTTGTTGAGTCGATCCGATCCCGCGCAACTGGTGAGCAAGCTGTCTCTAGCTGCACGACGCGGCTGCGGAACATTGCTGGTAAGTACGTCGGAAAGGATGATCCAATAATGCTAGTACGTACGCAGAAGAGTTTCCCCGCCACCGGCGAGGTACTCGCTCCCTTCCAGCTTGGCCACCTAGTTGCTGGATTCATGCGTGGAAGCCATGTTGGACCATTAATGCCTGTCAAGGCAGGTACGGGCGTTTCCTTCTTCGATGGCCCTCCGATCGTCTCCTGCCTTGCTTTTTCTCTGCGAGAGGGGAAACTTACGGAGCCGTGCGACGTCTTCGACCATCCGTATTGGGATTGGGTGCGAAGTAATGTAGCTAGGAAGGCTAGTGACATTCGCGCACAAGGGTTCTCCGGTGCGGCGATGCTCCCCTATGCTGATCTTGAATACGGTGGAATCACTGAGCGAATGGGCAGGCTAGAAGACCGGTTCACCATTCGCTAAGGAGCATTTCGAGTGGCAGACAATATTGCAGAAAGGATTTCGAGGATTTTATTCTCAGCGGAGCAAATAGGTACCCGAGTACACGAGGTCGGAGAGCAGATCCGCTTCGACTACGCTAATGGTGCGGCGAAAGATCCAAAGAGGCGCCCGCCACTCCTTGTGTGCGTCCTTCACGGAGCGCTGGTGTTCATGGCCGATCTCGCACGGGAGATACCAACCGAGGTTGAGTACGACTTCATCTCGGTATCTTCATATGGAAACGGAACATCGCCGGGAGCAGTCCGGCTCGTCAAGGACCTTGATCGCCCTATCGAAGGGCGGGACGTGCTTATTGTGGAGGACATCGTCGATACCGGGTATACTATCGACTACCTCAGGCGGGGTCTCGCTGCACGCAGGCCCGCATCCATCCGCATCTGCAGCCTGATCGACAAGGTGCCACGGCGCGAAACCGATGTGCAGGTTGACTACGTGGGGTTCCCCCTTGAGGAGAACGCGTTCATTGTCGGCTACGGGATGGATTACCAAGAGCTGTATCGAAATCTGCCGTTCATCGGGGTCTTGAAGCCGGAATACATCAAATGACAACGCCATTTTACACGCTTGGGATCGAAAGCTCGTGTGATGAAACGGCTGTTGCCATCCTACGTGGTGAACGGGAACTGGTGGCGAATCTCATCTATTCTCAGGCCCAGATGCACGCACGCTACGGAGGCGTCGTCCCCGAGGTCGCCTCACGCGACCACCTACGGAAGCTGCCTTATCTCATGCGTGATGCTCTAGTTGAAGCGAAAATCGATACGACCGATCTCTCTTTAGTTGCAGCTACTTACGGTCCGGGGTTGGTCGGGCCACTTCTCGTTGGACTCTCCTACGGGAAAGGGATGGCGTTCGGCCTTAATGTTCCCTTTATCGGCGTAAATCACCTCGAAGGCCACATCTTCGCGCAGCGGCTGTGTTCCAGTGAGGTCATCCCACCATTCATGGCCCTGATCGTCTCTGGTGGGCACACCAGTCTGGTTGACGTCGCTTCCTACGGTGAGTATCACCTCGTGGGGATGACGGTGGACGACGCGGCTGGAGAGGCGCTCGATAAGGTCGGGAAGATGCTTGGCATCGGCTACCCCGCTGGCGCGGAGATCGATCGACTCGCATCGCAAGGCAACCCGACGGCAATCAACTTTCCCCGTCCGATGTCAGGCTCTCCCGGGTTCGACTTCAGCTTCGCGGGTTTAAAGACATCAGTGCTTTACTACTTGCGGGAGCATCCTCGCGAGAAGAGAGAGGATGTGGCGGCATCCTTCCTAGCAAGCGTGGTCTCCGTTCTCGCCAAGAAGGCGATCGACGCAACGCGGCGCTACCATCGAAAGAACCTCGTTGTGGTCGGTGGAGTCGCCGCCAATGCTCACCTGCGTGAGCGTATGCATGCCGATGGAAACGCGCGCGACATCGATGTAACTTTTCCTGCGGTTGAGTACTGCACCGACAACGCGGCCATGATCGCTGCCGCAGGAGCGTATCATCATCTTGTGCTGGAGGAGTCACACCCCCTGTCGCTCGGCCCGCAGGCATCGCTCTCGTTGTAGCTTCCGTTTCTGTGTCAATAGCAACACTAACTCGGTATGCAAGCTTGACCAGCGGTATCATCGACGCCATAATGTCTTGGTGGAATCATCGAGAAGATTGCTATGCTGAAGCCATTGAAAGGATTGCGGTAAACACCGTACTGAAACAAAGGAGGGTAGCTCAGTGATGCAAGACACGGCCTTCAAGTATAAGCTGAATGTGCAAGAGGGCGGCAAGGTGGAACTGAGTGTTCCGCTGCCCAAGGGCACCCGGGTCGCTGTCTTTGTTGTGAAAGAGAGTGAGGACGACTTCGGCGATCTTGTGCTAGCAGCTAGGAGTTCTCTGGATTTCTGGGATAACTCCATTGACGATGAAGCCTGGAACAATGCCTAACCAACGTGATATCGTCCTTGTTCCAATCCTGTTCACCGATCTAACATCGAAGCGGCGTAGGCCCGTTGTTGTGGTCTCCAACAATGAGTACAACCACAAAGCAGACGACATTGTTGTGGTGGCGATGACTTCAAACCTTAAAGCAGCCGTTTACAGCTTCACTATCACCTCTGCGGATCTAGTTATTGGCTCCCTTAGGAAACCAAGTCGAATCCGAGTGGACAAGGTCTATACGTTAGCCCAGTCGATCGTTGTGAAGAAGTTTGGACAACTGCGCGAGGACTCCTTCAACAGGATCCGCCAATTGTTGAGTGCTCTTGTGGGGGAGCGGCAAGAGCAGAGAACGCAGCCATGATTCCAATCGCTGTAGGGGAAGAAGCGTTCACACAATCAGCTACGTCAGCAGCGTAAGAAGCACGGTCATCGTCACCAGGTTCCCCACCGTTGTCAGCAGGAGGATCGAAGCAGTGAGATCGGGACGGCGGTTGTACTGAAGCGAGAGCAGAAGAGCATTCACAGCTGTTGGTGTACTCCCCTCGATGATAAGGACAGATCTCAATAGCCCGTGGATTCCCAAGGCCACGGTCAATCCCCAAGCGAGAAACGGAGGAATAATTAGCTTCAACGCAGAAGCCACTGTGGCTCGCGGAAGTACTGTTGTGATCTTCACCTGCGCGAGCTGAATCCCTAACAGCATGAGCATAACAGGAATTGCCGCCTGCGCGAGCATCTCGATTGGTTTGATAACGGAACCTGGTAGGACTGTCCCTGTCCTGCGCAGAACAAGAGCAATGATTAGGGCGTAGAACCAGGGGACGCTCACCACATTTCGCAACAGCTTGCCAATCTTCATTCCCTTCTTCCAAGAGGCTATACCAACACCGATTATTGCCTGCAGCGCTGCGTGGACAACAACGTAGAGCACACCAAACTGGAAACCTTTGTTACCAAAGGCAAACAGCAAGATCGGCAACCCGTAGTTCCCACTATTGTTAAGGAAAAGAGCAAGAATTCCCGCAACACGTGAATCGTCATCCCAATGCAACAGTCGAAACAAGACAAAGCCGATAATAAACAAGATAGTGTGTAGAGAAACAACAAAGATGACAAGGCTTGCAATCGTGCCTTCCGAGACTTGCTGAGAATAAAGCGAGTAGAAAATCAAGCATGGACTAAGGATGTAGAAGACTACTTTCACAAGCCCGTAGGACTTGATGTGAGTAAGTCTGGCCAACAGGTAGCCACTGCCGGCAATTAGAAATACGGGCAGCAGGACGTTAACAAATACCATCGTAGCTGTGGGGAGCCAATCTGATCCCGCTACCTCCTTGAAATCCGGCACATTGCCACCGAGTAATACGTTTACGGTAAATAGGGGAACGTTATAGCTTATCTCCAAGCCAAAAGCAACGCATGTTTTGGATTCAACTGGAAAGTGCAACTTTGGGAATTGGTCAAATAGGGGAGCTGCGGTAGTATTACCAGCGCCGCCCAGACCGGTAAATCAAAGGAGCACCGATAAAGACATACACGCAGCTGACCGAACAAGAACGACACCAGATTTACGCACTAAAGCAAGGCGGACAGACCGACAGCAGGATTGCAGCATTCCTGGGTCGTCACAAGTCCACAATCAGTAGGGAACTAGAGCGCAACAGTAGAGAAGGAGAATACCAGCCTGAGAAAGCACACCATCTGACGCTAGAGCGTAGGCGAGCTAAGATACGACCCCGATTTGGTGGTTCTGTATGGACACAGATAACCCTGTATCTAGACACTTGCCTTGCTGACGTGTAGACTGTCAACATCGTGAAAGAAGGAGGCGTGATGGATAAAGGTAGAGTTGAGTTCTTGCGCAAGTGTGTGGACACAATCAGCCCATCCGGGTTCGAGGAAGAGATCTCTCGTATCTGGCGGGCCGAGGCGGACAAGTTCTCCGATCGCACCTGGGCCGATGTCAACGGCAACGCGTACGCAGTGATCAACGAGGGCGGAAGCCCGCGGATTATGCTCGCCGGCCACATGGATGAAATCGGACTGATGATCACCTACATTGACGACAAAGGATTCCTGTCGTTTGCGCCGATCGGCGGGTGGGATCCACAAGTATTGCCCGGCCAGCGCGTGCGCATACGAGGGAAGAAGGGCGTCACAATCGGGGTAGTCGGGAGGAAGCCGATTCACCTGCTGGAAGCCGAGGAACGCAAAAAGGTCGTCAAGTTCGACGGCCTGTGGATCGACATCGGCGCCAAGGACAAGAAGGATGCGGAGAAGCATATCTCGATCGGTGATCCTGCTGTGCTTGACTACGAGTTCACACCCTTGCTTAACGACTTGGCTGCCGCGCGCGCGTTCGACGATCGCGTCGGTGCGTTTGTCGTCCTCGAGGCGGCCCGGCTGGCCTCAAAGATGAATCCGAAGGCTGCGATCTACGCGGTCGGCACGGTGCAAGAAGAGATCGGGCTGCGTGGTGCACACACAAGTGCGTTCGGGATCGATCCGCAGGTGGGAATCGCCGTGGATGTTGGCTTCGCCACAGATACACCAGGGATGGGTACCGAAAAGAAAAAGGTCGGAGACATCGCGATGGGCAAGGGCCCGATGATCGCACGCGGACCGAACATCAATCCCAAGCTGTTCGATCTTCTCGTCAGCACCGCAAAGAAGGAGAAGATCCCATATCAAGTCGAGGGAGCACCACGCGGTACTGGGACGGATGCTAACGCAATCCAGCTCACCCGCGCCGGGGTCGCCACCGGATTGATCTCAATTCCCAACCGCTACATGCATTCACCGTGCGAAGTCGTCCACCTCGGTGATCTAGAGAACATAGCCAAGTTGATCGCCCACACAGTGGCGAGCATCGACGACAAGACCGATTTTATACCATCGTAAGATAACTGGCTGATTGAGTGAGGGAGAGATTGAGTGATTGGCACCATGAATCACTCAATCTCTCAGTCGCTAAGTGTATCAATTCCTCGCTCTTGACTATTGCGAGGTGCAGGCGTATAGTCACTACAAGCTATTAGGGGAGCTCGATTTACGGGCTGAGAGGAGGCTTGACCTCAAAGGGGATTGTCCTCAGGAGGTGTGACCTCGACCCTTGGAACCTGATCTGGGTAATGCCAGCGCAGGGAGGATCATATCCCGCGTGGCCCAGCAAGTCTATGGGTCGTCATCATGCGTGAGACCGATGTTTTGCGATTGATCGCTACGCGTGTCACCGCTGCCGGTGATGATGCCGCGGTAGTCCCTTTCAAGGGAACGAACCTCATTCTAACTACAGACATGCTCCATCGGGAGACCGATTTTCCCACAGGGACAACACCACGCACGATTGGCTGGAGGAGCGTAGCTGTTTCACTGTCCGATCTCGCGGCGATGGGAGCGCGGCCGCTTGGTGTTGTTTTAGCTCTCGCCGATGAGAATCTCGCCGAGAAGCTAGTCAGCGGTGTTCTCGACGGGGCACTCGCCTGCTGCGAGCAGTGCGGCACGCATCTCGTCGGAGGGGATATCGATCGTCAACGTGAACTAACGCTTGTCAGCACCGGTGTCGGAGAGGCTGCGCGTCCGGTTCGTCGCGATGGTGCGAGGATCGGCGATCTGATCTGTGTCACCGGTGAACTGGGACGCACAGCGGCGGGGCTCAATCTCTTCTCCTCTGGAGAAATGGAAGCAGCGAACGAGTTGTTCTGCTTCCCTCCGCGCGTGGAGTGGGGGATGAAGCTTGCACATCTTGCGAAGAGCATGCTCGACATCTCGGACGGCCTGGCGCATTCACTGCATCTCATCAGTTCGCAGAGCGGGGTTGGTTTTACTGTTGAATGGAAGCGGCTCCCGATCATTCCCGCGCTATCAGGGCAGATCACCGGAGAAAATCTACGCGATGCTATCCTGTTTACCGGCGAGGACTACGAACTCCTGTTCACCGTACCGGCGGATCTTGTTACTAATATCGATCCCACGGTGCGTTTCACGATGATTGGACACGTCACAGGACACGGCTTTCTTCTCGATAACGAACAACTCCCCGATCATGGCTACGAACACTAGAAGGAGATGGTTTTCATGAAAAAGGTAATCACGCTAATGCTGCTTCTCATGATCTGCATTGCGCCGCTACTTGTGGCACGCGAAAAGATCGTCGTTTATACCTATGATTCGTTCGTCTCTTGGGGGCCGGCCGCGGCGCTCAAGAAGGCGTTCTCTGCAAAATACGATTGCGACGTGGAGTACGTGACAGCGGGAGGCGGAAAGGCGACCCTGTCGCGTCTGATCGCCGAGCGCGATGCCGGAGAAACCAACGCCGACCTGTTTATGGCGGAGCTAAACGATGTACCGCGGATAGCGGACTACGACCTGTTCTTGCCCATGACCTCGGATGACATAGGAAATCTGGCAAGCGTGCCAGCGAATCTGCTCGCTACCGGATTACCCGGATTCGTCCCCTACGAGTATGGATACATCACCCTGACCTACGACTCGCAGGCGTTCTCCACGCAGTCGCCGCCTGCAACCCTGGAAGACCTGGCAGATCCTGCCTACGCGGGTAAGCTGATCTGCGAGGATCCACGCACCTCGTCAACAGGATTCTCTTTCCTATTGTGGACGATCGCCCACTTTGGCGAGGATGGGTATCTTGACTTCTGGCGCTCAATCCACGATTCGCTACTTACCATCACCCAGGGGTGGGGCGAAGCGTGGAGCCTGCTCACGCATGGTGAGGCACCGCTCATGGTCAGCTTCTCCACCGATACCGCCTACGCTGCGGTGTCTGGCGATCCACTACGTTACCGAGCCTACGCCCCCGCTGGCGAAGGATATCGCACCGTATATGGAATCGGCGTTGTAAAGGGGACGCGTCACGTCAAGCTGGCCAAGGAGTTTATCGATCTTCTCTTGTCAAAGAAAATGCAAGAGTTAATTCCAACAACTGAGATCATGTTCCCAGCGAACAGCAATGCTGATCTTCCACCAGCGTTTCAGAAATACGCGATCGTTCCAAAAACAGCACTTTCCATCCCGCTCAACATCGTTGGAGAGAGAATGGATAAATGGTTGCATGCCTGGGAGACGGTGATCACTCAACCGTGACACGCGGCGGGTATTTGGCCTTGTTGGCTTTGTTCGGGTTGCTTGCGCTCGTCTTCTATTACCCGTTGGCGACGGTCCTCTCCATGGCGTTCAGGGGTCCGAGCGGGTGGAGCCTGTCTGCTATTGCAAGCATTGTCACCGATCCCTACTACGTGCACCTGATCCTGTTCACCATTAAGCAGGCTGTCTACAGCACGCTACTGAGCTTGGGGATTGGCCTTGTTGGAGCGTATATCCTTACCCGTTACGATTTTCCAGGGAAGCGGATGATTCGCTCGCTCACCGTGATTCCGTTTGTCCTGCCAGCGATCGTCGTCGCGTTGGGGTTCATCCTCTTCTTCGGGAATAGCGGGTACCTCAATCGCGGGCTAATCTGGCTATTTGGCTTGTCACAACCGCCACTTCACATCCTCTATTGCCTCTTGGGAATCGTGCTTGCCCACGCATTCTACAATGCCCCCATCGTTATGCGCGTGGTGAGTGCGTCCTGGGAGGGATTCGACCCCTCGATTGATGAGGCTGCAGTGTCGCTTGGTGCTGGGAGACTGAGACGCTTTGTCGGGATCACACTTCCTCGGTTAATGCCTGCGATCCTCTCAAGCTCTGCACTCGTGTTCGTCTTCACCTTCCTCTCCTTTCCAATTGTCCTCACCCTAGGAGGGGCGCGCTACGCGACGATCGAGGTGGGAATCTACACGCTCGTGAGGACGCTCCTCGATTACAACCACGGCGCAGCTTTGATCTTGGTAGAAATGGCGATCTCACTGTCCTTTACCTATATCTACCTACGTGCCGAGGGGCACCTGGCGAACACTACGCGTGGATCGAGACACGCAGCGCCAAGGGTGCTCTTTGCACCTCCGATCAGTGCAGGGAAGGCGTTGATTGGCCTGTACGCGATTGTCACCTGCATATTCTTCCTTGGGCCTATCGTGTCAATCGTCGTCGATTCGCTTCGTGGAGCCCAGTACTGGACGCTTGCTAACTATGCCCAGCTCTTCTCGCAACGTTACAACGCGTTTCTCGGCACATCACCGCTTGCCACGGTGCGCACCAGCTTGGTTATCGCGTCGTTAGCAACAGCAATAAGCCTGTTAGTTGGCACAACGATCAGTTTCTTTGTCGCACGCACGAGAATCATCGGGAAATGGGGGATCGAAGCGCTGCTGATGGCTCCACTCGCTGTCTCATCCGTAGCGATTGGATTTGCCCTCCTGCGCGGACTGTCCGCACCGCCTTTGAAGTTGGGGGGAACGCTTATCGCCATCGTCATCGCCCATGCGGTCCTCATCTACCCATTTGTCGTCCGTGTGCTGCGTCCGATATTGGAGGGACTCGATCTAAGCCTTGTGGAGGCGGCGCGCGCTCTCGGTTCGTCACGAGGCCGCGCCTTCTTCGATATCGAGCTTCCCCTTCTCAGACAAGCGCTGCTGGTGGCAGCAGTCTTTGCCTTTGCTCTAAGCATGGGAGAGATGTCAGCAACCATCATCCTCATGCGCCCAGGGCTTTCTACGATCCCCATCGCTGTATACGGCCTCCTCTCAGCGCGGCAGTTCGGCGCAGCGAGCGCGATGGCAGTTGTACTGATTGTTGTTACAGCGGTGGCGTTCATCGCGATCGATCGGTTGGGCGGAAGGAGGCTGAATGCCTGAGCTTGCGGTATCCAATCTGCACAAGTCGTTTGGGGCGGTGCACGCTGTGGACGGGATCGACTTTACGCTTGATAAGGGGGAGATTCTCGCCTTGTTGGGTCCATCCGGGTGCGGGAAGACGACGACGTTGAGGCTCATCGCTGGGTTCGAGCATCCAGATGCAGGGACAGTGACGCTGCAGGGGGATGATCTCCTCGCCGTGGCACCGGAGAGGCGCAAGATCGGCTTTGTCTTTCAGAACTACGCGCTATTTCCTCACATGAACGTGGCCCAGAACATTGCTTATGGGATCCGCTTTGCGCCGCACCACAGGGAGCGGGTGCAGAAGCTCTTGGCACTCGTCGATCTTTCAGGACTGGAAAAGCGTTACCCGCGAGAACTCTCCTCAGGCCAGTGTCAACGCGTGGCGCTGGCGCGCGCCCTTGCCCCACAGCCTCGCTTGCTCTTGCTCGACGAACCGCTCTCCGCACTCGACGCGAAGCTGCGGGAGTCCCTGCGACAGGAGATCCGGCGCATCCAGCGGGAAGTGAACCTCTCGACGATACACGTCACGCATGACCAGGACGAGGCGATGGCCATCTCCGATCACATCGCGGTGATGAACGCCGGCAGGATCGAGCAAATTGGAACCCCAAGTGAGGTCTACTCCCGACCAAGAAGCGCATTTGTTGCCTCTTTCATTGGGCATGCTAATGTGGTTGAAGGAACGGTCATCTCCGCGAATGAGGGAGCGCTGGAAATAGACGCGGGCGGCCTCCGGCTTCGCACTGTGCGATCGAGCGGGGACTTTCATCTGGGAGACGATGCCCTTCTCTTCTGCAAGGAGGAGGATGCACGCCTGGGCGGGGAGGGGGAGAATTGTGTACCAGCAGCGAGGATCATCATTACAGAGTATCACGGAGAGATGATTAGCGCCCATCTGGAGAGCCAGATCGGGCCACTGCGCGTACGCCTTCCCGCAAGCATGGCAAGCAATGTGCAAGTTGGCAGAGAAGTTTCAGTCTTCTTTCCACCTGAGGCCTGCCAGGTCTTTCTGCGGAAAGAGAGCTAGCTTGCTTGCTCTCTTTCGATCAAGCGTCGGCTGGTAGCGCGGATACCCATCAGGATCTGATTCTCATCGATCTTCGCCCTGTCCAAGAGGGAAGTCATCCGCTCCTCCTCGCGCAGCACATCGATGAGCGATCTCTCGTGCTCGAAGGCCCTCATCGATGCTTTCTTAATTATCTCGTGCGCTTCGTTTCGCGCCATCCCCTGCTCGACGAGCGCGATCAGGATCGCTTGCGAATAGATCGCCCCATGTGTCAGGTCCAAATTGCGCGCGATGGCATCCTTATGCACGACAATGCCCTCGATGATCGTCCTCATCCTGACAAGCATGTAGTGCAGCAGGGTAAACGAATCCGGGATGATCACGCGCTCAACGGATGAATGCGACATATCGCGCTCGTGCCACAGCGCGACGTTCTCCAGCGCTGCCTGCAGATTTGCACGCAGTATTCGCGCTAGGCCGCAGATTCGCTCTGATGTAATCGGATTGCGCTTGTGCGGCATCGACGACGATCCCTCGGGCACCGGTTCCTCCATTTCGCTGACTTCAGTGCGGGAAAGGTGCCTTATCTCGAGCGCGATCTTCTCAAGCGTCGCCCCGGTGATGGCGATCGCGGCCAGAACCTCTGCATGGCGGTCACGCTGCAGCACCTGATTTGCCACGCGCGCCGGGCGGAGCCCAAGCTTGTTCAACGCCAGCTCTTCCACCTGCGGTGAGACTTGCGTGTACGTCCCAACCGGGCCAGAAAGCTTCCCCACGCTGATCGTTTCTCTTGCTCCCTCCAGGCGGTCGATATCGCGGTCGATCTCGCTCTTCCACAGGAGGAACTTCAATCCGAGGGTCGTCGGCTCGGCGTGCATCCCATGTGTGCGCCCGACAACGATAAGATCCTGATACTCGCGAGCCCTACGCAACAGCTCTGCTTCCAGAGAGCGCGTCTCATTCAGGACCAAGCCGAGGCCGGCACGCATTTGTAGCGACAGCGCCGTGTCCTTGACGTCGGATGAGGTGAGGCCACGGTGGATGAACCGCCCGGCGTCTCCTGCTTGTTCCTCGAGCGAGCGGATGAATGCCAGCAGATCGTGACGGATCTCGCCCTCAATCTCCAGGGCCCGCTCCACATCAACGTGGACCACGTCTCGCACGGCAGCGTACGTCCCGTGCGGGACCTCGCCCATTTCCTCCATCGCAGAAAGCGCTGCCAGTTCGACAGAAAGCCACTGTTCGTACTGTGCCTTTAGCGTCCACAATTCCTTCATCGGCGACAAGCTATATCGATCGATCATGTCCTCTTACACTTTTCCCTTCAAGAACTCGCCAATCTCTTGGATGAACTCGTCGGCCCACTCGATAACTTGACTCGCCCGTTCGTTCCCTATGGTTCCTGGAGCATCGTAGTCCCCTATCGTCCTCAAGTCGAAAGCATCCAATAAGTATTTATGCAGGTGACGGGGAACGAGCCCTTGATTAGCAAGTTGCCGGCCAAAAGCGGCAACTACAGCGGAATGCTTCGAGAAGCTCAATCCCATGGTGAGAAGGGCGGCTTCTGCCGCATAGAACATTCCATAATAGGCGCGTGAAGTAGCAAAACCATAGTAATTCGCTTGTCGAAGCAGTCTGGCAGCTGCAAGACTCTCCTGAGCCTTCTGCAGTAACTGAGTCGTTACACTATCCATCAGACAGAAACCCCTTCTCGTCTCGCGTTGATGAACAACGGTTTTCGTTCCTGCTCCAAAGCACGTTTTCCCACCGGAAGCACGGAAAGAACAATGTCATGCTTGAGGGACACCTCGAAAAGAAGCTCAGAAAGCCGTTCTCGTTCAGCGAGCGGGTCCACAACCTGATCAAGCACAACCATCAGATCCAAATCGGAGCCCTCCTCAGCATCTCCGCGTGCATACGAGCCATAGACAAGCAAGTACTTGAGGCGGGATCCATAGATCATCGAAAGCTCGCGTTTGAGCTCCGAAAGAATGGGTCTCACTCCTTCAATAGATCTCCTTCTGCTTTCATCCATTGCCACACCTCTCATCTTTGTCGGTGTCGACTCTTTCGTCATTGCTTTAGCTTCTTATTATGACACGATGCTGGGCACTTGCCAAACTGGGAATCCTCAGCAGACAGGCGCCAGTCGCCTCCTCTCACGGGGCACAAACAACCATCACAGCCCGGTTATATGCCATGTGTCCACTAAGAACAGAGCTTACAAAGGTTCGTTGAAGTTACACACTGGAGTTCTTCATTAGTCACTAACAAACTGCACGTTGTCCCAGAAAGCGCGGATCGTATTTGCGCGTGCTTCCATCTCCTCATTGCCCACCGGCTTAGTGATGTACGCAGCTGCCCCTCGTTTGTAGGCTCGGTCGATATCCATGATCTGTCGCGAGATAGTCCATATCACAATGGGAATTGTGGCTAACGCTGGAACAGACTTAATGCGCTTCAGTACCCCCAGGCCATTAACCTTCGGCATATTTAGGTTCAGGATGAACAAGTCAGGCCTCCATACCTCGGCGTATGCTCGTTCTCTGAGCATGAACTCGATCGCCTCCTCTCCATCCTTCACAACGGCGATCTCCCACACTGGCTTCTTCTTGAACGCTTTAACAAGCGGCCTTACGTCATCCGGGTAATCCTCAGCAATTAGCACTCTCTTCGCTCGATCAAGCATGCTGCATCCCCTCCTTTTCAGACCGGTTAGCTTTTTTGCTCGTGCTGCCTCTTTCTCATCTTCTCAATAGTGCGTGTACGATTCAAGACCGTTTGTTGAGTCAATCGCGGTGTGAAGCAGGGCTGGCCTGGTTTCCCCAGGAGTCGATGATGTAACACCTATCGTAGCCTCCGCTTGCATCGTATTCGTGCCGCCAGATGAGGAAGTGGTCTCGTCCAAGGGCGCGAAGATCGTTTCCTAAGCAGAGGACGTGAAACTCTCCACTCGGTATGTCCATGCGCAGGATGAGGTCGCTCGTGACCGAGCAAGGGGCTTCGAACAGTATCGCCGCCTCATCCTGTGTCCAGCAGAGGTTCATCACCCCGGCGAGCGGAGGGACGCCCGGCCAGTACTCCGCGCACCGTCCCAGTTCGTACGTCTCCGTGTGATCGCTCCTCCCGATGCAGGCTGTATCACTGTTCCTTGGATCGACTACGATGATCTTATCCGTCTCGTGCAGGATGAAGTCTGGCTTCCCGAGCTCGTCGCGATCCGGAGTCGCTCTGACGAACGCCAACAATCTTCTGGACGGCGAAACGGTTGGGAGTCCATCCCACATGTCATTATTGGTGAGGTACCGCTCTGTCCGCGTTTCGAGATCATAAACCACGATCTCCTGTGCGCGCCCCTCCCCGCGAGTGAAAGCAATTAGCCGCGACTGAGAGGAGGAAGCTGCAAGAGCGACGCTCCCAACAGCAAGGATCGCGATCACGCCGGCCAGAAGCGCTGCACTGAGAAGTACCTTGCGGTAGCTCACTTTGTCTCCTCATCCTGTATTTTTAGGCCAGATCGAGATCTACCCAGCCGCGTCTGTCTTCTACTCGGATTGCTAAGAATCAAATACCATTATCACGAAGTTCGTCGGACAGCATGCGGGTGAGGCTTTCTCTCAGCGGAGGTAGGTCCTGCCTTATGCTTTCGAAAATCCGCCGCAGGTTTACCCCAAAGTAATCGTGAATAACCTTATCACGCATCCCGACTCTCTCGCGCCGGTTCATAAGATCGGCACAACCTCCCTCAAAATATGGCGGCCAATGACTGGTTTTAAAGTCTCCTTCTCCACTAGATCAACCTTCACCCCCAGAAGATCGCTCAGATAATTCTCCAAGGCGATGAATTGGAACAGAGTCAGCGGGCGATCATCGAACTCCACCAACAGATCGAGATCGCTTCCCACGTGCTGATCGCCCCGCACATAAGAACCGAATAGGCCGAGCGACCGCACACCATACTCCTGGCGCAGTTTGGGAAGATGGAGGCGCAAGACACTCCGAGCGCGCGCAAGATCAAGCTCTCTTTCGGCCATCACTGGCCACCCCTTCTTGCCCCATTATCGCAGTAACAAGACACCCACAACGACGAGCACACCCAACCCGATAACGATCAGCCGCAGATAGAACGCTCGCTGGGCTTGGCGGGCGATCTCAGCCTTCGCTTTCTTGGTGAGCCAGAACGCTTTGTCCAATCTCTCCAGGAGGGCGGTTGATACGGTGATTTGCTTCTCAAGTTCGCTGGACTTGGTGGTCGTATACTGCTGCTTCCAGGCATCCAGTTGTTTCTTGATCGTCATGGCATCGCTGAGCTTGTACGCCTTGACCGTAGCGGCCGGAACCTCATCCCCCAGGGTACCATCTTCGTTGATCAGGTAATAGTGGCCGCTCCTCTCAAAAACAGGGACCCGCTCGCCGCCCGAAATCGTGGCCAGTGCCATCTCCATATCGGGCGCATTGCCCCACTCCGCCAAGGTTTTCATCATGTGGAGGCTCTTCGCCTTCTCTGCCAATCGATAAGCGTTGTTCATATTTTGCAATAATGTCACGGCTTTGGCTAAAGTATGAGCATCTTGTTTCTTCTGACGACCATTTGATGCTAATTTCAAAGATTCTTGACAACTTTTGACTACCTGTAATTCTTTCTCAAAATCACTAAATGTTATCTTGCTAACTTTTCCTGTAGGAGCAGCAGTATTACCTTTATCATCAATAATAGCCTGCCCTGCTTCATTAAGCGGATGTCCAGCTTCATCCATTCTCACAACTGTATCCTGGTTCTCCATCCATTCTTCGAATGTCTCCTCCATCTCCTTGTACTGTTCTAATGCATGCCGCTGGAGGTCCGTTTGGAGTGCAGTTACCGTTATTCGTGACGGTAATGGCTCCGTTAGCGAAAGAATAGCCTTGTCGTTTTCGGCTGCTACTGTAATTGCGGCATAGTCAATTCCACTTAAGTCCATCTCACGCAGCACACTGCCGATGATAAACCCAGCGCCCAGTGGTCCTGCCGGCAGAATTATCTCGATCTCTTGAGCAACCAAAGACAGCGAAATAACCGACATAATCACAGCGACTATCGTGATCACCAACCCGCTCTTCATCTGGTCTCAGCCTCCTTTCGCAAGATCACCAAATATATTCTTCCTTCAGCATAGCACCATGATAGTGCCGAGGCAATACCTGCTCGCACCTAAAACTCCGGCTTGAATTTTGCCCGCAGGAACAGCGGGGTTCAGCTCGAGCTGCGTTACCGTCTTCGTCAGAAAGGTCTTTCCCTTGGTTGAGTAGTATTCCACCTTCCGCCACAAGCCATCACGCGGGGAGATCCAGATCTTCATCTTGACTGCGTCACAGTTTGCGCCGCGGATCGGGAGACCGGAGAAGACGTACGTATCTTCGCCGCCTACTTGTTCTGTGCCGAGGTAGACCGCGCTCGGCAGGTAGAGATCGGCAAATGCCGGGTCGAACCGTGTCCGTTCCGTGAGGAGTTGCCGCCATGTATCGGGATGCTCCTTCTTCAGCGAGTCGAGATCAAGCTTGGTTACGGACTTTCCGAAGATATCGTGATCCCACAGGGTGTGGCCATCGTTGATCAACGTCTGAACCAGTTTGTCGCTCTCGTAGATATCGATCCGCAGCTTGTCGGGACGGACGTAGTAGATCTCCTCGTCCTTGTCTCTCCACGAGTAGTCGTCGTGTACCCTGAGATGGCAGCTCGTGATCGACTTACCGGCTCGGGTGACGTCATCAAGTGCCTGCACGGTGGCTGTGTCCGGATCTTGATCTCCATAGACTTCTTCGTAGAACCCAACCGGCCACGGTTCCTGCGTCACTGCCGGAGCGAAGTCGACGTCGTTGTTGGACATCGTCACACCGGGGCCTTCGACAACTACCGTGGGAGTAACCTTCGGCGTCCACAGGCCGAACGGGAAGTCAAACTCGGAGACGCGATTCTCGATCCCCATCCCAACGTGCGTGCCGTGAATCCGCACCGCAGAAAGGGCGACATGCCCAGAGGCAGCGAAGTAGATCCCCACCTCTGTGTTGCTTACTTCCACACCATCAAGGGTAAGATCCGCTGGCCCGGCAAGCTCAATGGCAAAGCTTGGAAGATCGCCGTTCAAGCGCGCAAAGCCGCCGATGCTGGAGTCACTCACTCGCACTTGCGCCCTGTCATTCAGCGTGAGCGTTCCCACAAGAAAGCTGCGCTCGATCGTAAGCTGGCCGAGCCCTCCTACGCTGGCAGCGGTCTTCAGGCGGGGAGAGTCTATTATGCAATGGGTCAGGTTTACTCTTCCCAGGCCCTTCACCTGCAGCCCTGGCGCTCCGGAGAGGCTAACGCCGTCGAGCGTCGCAGTGGCCTCACGCGCAACGTGCAGTTCCCCGCTCCCACCGCTCCAGATCAGCTCGCTCTTCCCGGTGAGTTCGAGGGACTGATCGACGATCGAAACCTTCGTCAGAGAGAGCTTCGCCTTTGGCCCCACGACGATTCCTCCGTAGACCTGTAGGCGTTCGATGTCCACTTGCACATCACCGACGATGGAGAGGGCGGGGAGAGTTTGTGCGTCTGTCGGACGACCGGAGATCGCCACGGGATCGGGGCCAGCTGGAAGGATGCTGAGCGAGCGGTCGATCACCGCGCTCTCGGCAAACGGCTCTGTGATTATGAGCTTACCACCCGACTGCAGCGCATCGACCGCAGCCTGCAGGCTCGGGTAGGCAGGTGAGGGGTATCTGGCGGTCATTTTTGCCCCTGTGCCGTGCGGACGGAGGTACGGGGAGACATCGCCGATGAGATCTAGCCCGTTATCCGAGAACCGGTTCCCGGTTCCATCCACGTGGCAGGGGGTCTCCCCGGTGATCGCCCGTTCGCTGCTCGTAAACTGACAATCGTTTATCTGGACGCTCGCGCCGCTGTGTGCTGCGAGTCCCACCCCGTTCTCGGTGAAGCCACAACCTGCGACCTGCAGCCGCGCGCCAGCGACAATCCCTTCCTCACACGAATCAAATGAGCAACCTGTGATCTTTCCCCGACCGTCGGCGAGATGCACGCCCGTCTTCAGCCCGGAGAACCGACACTGATCGACCGCGAGATCCGCGGGCCCTGTAACTTCGATCCCGGTTCCAGGCCCGTTAACAGCCAGGCCGGTTATCGTCACCCGCCCGCCGGTGATCCTGAACGCCGCCTTATAGTCCTCCGCGGCGGTCACCTCTGCTCCCGTCTCGCCCCTGATCTCGACCGACTTATCGATTGTGAACGCCCCAGAGTAGCTTCCCGCAGACAGGACGATCTCATCGCCCGGCTGGGCAATCTCGAGGGCCGCTGCGAGGGAAATCTCACCCGGGCCGGGATTCGGTGTGACGTTTATCGTCGCTCCCGCGGCGACCAACGCAAATATCGATAAGATCGTAATTGCCGCGATGAACGTCCTCATTTCGCCCCCTCGCTCCGCCAGATTGGGTGTACGTCCTTGTGCTCACCCTTGGTGATCGACCACGTCTTACCGTCCTGCAGCGAGAAGACGCGAATAGCGGGGAAGACATTCTCCTCGGATACATAGGCGATGTACTTCCCGTCCGGGGACCAGGCTGGGGAATTATCGGCGTAATTGTTATCGGTGAGCTGAGTCGCGGTGCCGGAGACGAGGTCATAGGTCCAGATCTCGGTGTCGCCGTCCCAGTCGGAGACGTAGGCGAATTTCTTCTCATCGGGTGACCACGATGGCCTTCCCGCGTTCGCTTTCTCGGAGGGCAGGAGGACGCGCTCGCTGCGCGCGGTGCAGTCGAGCAGGACGAGGGCGCCATCGGCCAATGCCAGCCCGTACTTCGCCGAGGGGCTGAACACAGCGTCCGACAACTGACCGAACTCCCAGTAGGAGGTCCATTTGTCGCTTGCGATGTCGTACGAATAAAGATACGGCCCGCGCGCGCCTCCGGTGACGATACCGTTTGGGTGAACGTCACAGGTGCACACACCGCCGAACACGGTCTCGAGGCCGGAACCATCGAGGCGGATGGAGTGAAGCTCGTACACCGGCGTCCCACCCTCGGCGAGGGCGAAGTAGAGTCGATCCCCGCGCGGTCCCCACGCCAGGGAGTGGACCTCGTACTCACCGCCGTACGGCGAGAAGGTGCGGAGGCAACGCGCATCAGTACCATCGGCATTGGCGATCCACAGCTCGTACCAATCAGAGCGATACCCGGCCTCGGGCATCGGCAGCGACCCGACCCGCTTTCCTCGCCGCAGGTAGGCAAGTCGCTCCCCATCCGGTGACCACGCAGCCTCCCCTATGGGAACCTGGTCGGCCACCTTCCACTCCTTCCCCTCCAGGGTGGCGAGCCACAGCTCGGCCGTGCTTTGTCCGGGCGGGATGCGGAAGAAGGCAAGGTCAGGAGAGAGCGGAGATGGGAACTTCACCCGGTAGATCACGCTGTTTTGCAGCATGACGTGCGGCGCTCCCGGGCTCTTCCACCACTGTTTTGGTCCCCCAATTAGAGGGCGAGAAAAGCCGCCGTCCCGAGAGACGAGACCAGGAGTACCATCCCTGACGACAAAGATCCGATCCCCTACCCACGCCACCGGGCTCTCCGGATCTACGTTTGCGAGCACCCGCCGCGGGGAATCGTAGTTCGGCCCCTCCAGCACCCACAGATCCCATGTTCCCATGAGGTTCGACAGGAACACCAGGCCGTGCTCGCTGAACGCGGGGGATCGCTCCTCCCCGGGCCCAGGGAACAGTTGCACCGGCCGCGGTCCACCGGGAAGGCCGATCAATTCAGGATGATCGATGCGCAGCCCGTAGAGTTTCGCTTGGCCGTCCCGGTCGCTGATGAACGCCACGAACGACTTATCTGGCGAAAGCGTGAGGGCAAGATCGTTTCCCGGTCCGTTGGTGAGGGGAACCGTTTTGACGCTTTTGTAGGCATCGACAAGGAGCAGCAGCTTGTAGTAATCACCCTGCTTGACGCTCAGGATTGCGTGTCTCCCATCCCAGCTCACAGCAAGTGAAGTTGGATCGAGCACAGCGGGACCATACACAAGTCTCGTATCATCGCGAATCTCGAACAGGCCATAGTTGCCGCCTCGCGCGGAAATGACCCAGAGTTCGAACGGATACTCTGGAGCCTGCGCGATCGCTGTCACCGCTATCGATGTCGTCTGCACCGGTATGAGCGCGACAATTCCTGGAGGCAGCGTAGTTTGCTGAACGGCGAAGACCGTAGCTGTGATACACAGCATACTGATAAGTACAACAAGCCCTTTTCTCAATCTTTTCTCCTGGCAAACACAACAGCCCCTGGGTTTCTGCTTTTTCGCATGTCTCTTGTTGTAATCAACGAGACTACCTTTTCTGGTCTTAACAATACGTCTTAATTAGCAAGGATTTGAAAGATCGTTTCTGTAAGTTTATTGAAGATATTTACAAAAGGTTCATAATCAATGCTAAGCAGATCATCAAGGTAGTGGCTAAAAATGAAGGAGGTACCGGCTTGGCGCCACTTATACCCGCTATCTCCTCCAAGATTCACACCATTTAGAGTAGCACAAGCCGGATATGTAGATGAAACCTTTATGTCATTGTAATAACACTCCATAAATAAGATATCATTTAGAACCCACATATACCAACCCCACAGCTCTAACTCAGGATGAAATGTTGCGTTGCTGGAGTTCATGCACAGCAACAAGAACTGAGTAGTGGAACCTGGGGGAAATGGTTTTGCTGTTATTACGGCGTTTACTGATGCACCGTGTATTTCACGAGACGTTGACAATAAAGTAGAAGATTGATAGATGGAGGTAAGGTCTCTAACATCGTGAAGCTGCCAGCGTGTCGGGTCATTTACATATGTGAGCGCGTGCAAAGCTTCTGATGCACTTGAACACTTGAAAGCGTTTATACTAACAACTTCAGTAACATTGGTCTTTATCGTCTTCTTATAGGCCTCCGCTGCACTCAATAGCTGAATATTAGCTTGTAGAAGATAATTCCATAGCGCAGAAGATATGCTTAACCCCCCTGAATTTCCTGGCATAGGAAGGAATGGCAAATTCCTGACAAGGGGTCCGGGATTTATGACCAGTTTCTTGAGAGTCCTTCCCAAAGCTTCTTGTGGAAGCAGGTCCGCTAACGGCCGTTGTATCTCAGCTTGAACAAAGACCGTGTTCGGCCCAACACTGCGCCTGATCCCATCCAGAGTCAGCACGGTTGTCGCTTTCCCCATCCGGCTCGTATTAAACCCCGGTGCCCTTTGTAGCAATGGAATCGCCTGGTTGATGGGAATCGAGACGCCAAAGCCAGTTGTTTCACCCTGCACCACTATCCCGGCTGTTGTGATGCCTATTACTTCCCCTCTGTCGTTAAGCAACGGCCCGCCACTTGAGCCATGGGTTGTAGTGAGATCTGACATGATGAGGTTGTGCAGGGTCGTCCCCTCATCCGTCTTTGATGAAATCCCAAGATTTGCCACCCGTCCCTGAGTTATGGTGCCGCATACTCCTGCGGGACAGCCGATCGCGTATACCGTATCGCCAATCCCTACGTTGCTCGAGTCTCCGAGCATCACCATGGGCAGTCCGTGAGCGTCGACCTTGAGCAGAGCTATGTCGTTATCCGAAAGAGAATCGACAACTCTCGCCTCGTACTCCTTGCTCCTTATCGTCACACTGATATTGGTCGCACCGTTGATCACATGCCTGTTCGTGATGATGTACCCATCAGAGCTTACGATGAACCCTGTGCCAGATACAGCCTGCGTGAGAATCGATTGACCGTACAAAGGTACTGCTAGCAGAAGAAACATCGCCAGCCACACCAACAATAAGCCGTGCTTCCGTTCCGCTCTTAGCATCTTCCACCTCCTACTTGCATTATAGACTTACTGTGTGGATGTGAGAAGTCCCATGCACATCTGCGAATAGAATCTGCTCCCTGCATAGCTCTTGGCTATATGCCATTTAGGATCTCTTTCTCGGACTTGAAGAACTCATCCAATGTTGGGGCCCCGTCCAATAGGTGCTTCCGTGCTTGGATCAATAGAGAGGCTTTAGCAGCTTTGTGCCTCTCCTCCATCGGATAGCAATACTCTGCAAATGGCCATCCAACGTACTCGGTGACTTGGGGCTTGCCAACAAGGCTTTGCCATACCGGAGCCTCCACATCGATGGATTTCACCCTGTTCTCAATCGAATCAGATTTATCTCCGCGCCTTTCACAATTCTGGCGTGTCGCCTCTTTGATCTCCTTCCAGGGCTCTGCCATTTTCGTCAAGCTCGTCTTGGCCGGATTAAGCACAATGATCTTAATTACGCCGAGAATCTCCGCAAAGTTGCCGCAGCAATCTAGCAACCGTACCAGGACCGGTGTGTATATCTCTGCCTTTGCGAGTTCCGTGTTCGTAGATTCAACGTTGCCTAAAAACAAGCATTGCCAGACACCGCGAACAGTGAAGAACAGAACCTTGCTTTTCGGAAACCATTCGATACTTTCTCTCTTATCTGGGATGGATAGCAATGGATCGTCCAGTTCTGCAAGTACCCCCTTTAGGGCAGCGTGAAGGCCAGGGGGAGCGTACAGCTTGTCGCCTGAGCCTCTTGGACCGCCCGGACGCAGCCGATATGGATCGAGCCTGATCACTTCGTCCCTGAATAGAGCATCGAGTGGGCTCTTGCCCACCCCTCCTGGGCCCGTAATCACTAACGTCTTGCGCATAACTTGGGACACCTCCTTGGCACCAAAATTGGCCCAGCACAACCTATCACGCAAATCGCAGAAATGGTTCCTTGTCGTTTGAAGTGGGTAACACATTATGACCTCAAACGGGGACGAAGTGTGGGTTGATCTTCGTGAAGTTCAGTTTACCTGTAAGAAGGTACACAATGATGCTGAAGTTCTTGACACTA
>JALTFO010000177.1 GCA_027007005.1 Candidatus Bipolaricaulota bacterium
CCGGTCGGCTCCGCCACTTGTGTGCCGAGATAGCTCAGTCGGTAGAGCACAGCCCTGAAAAGGCTGGTGTCCCCAGTTCGAATCTGGGTCTCGGCACCATTTCTTTTCACGAGGTAGATGCAACGATTAGCTATCAGCCATAATATTGAAGCACCTGGGTTCTCTCCTTCAAGCCAGCATCACGGTTTTCATGTTCGTTTTCGCCTCAACGTGGCAGACAAGCTGCCCACGCTACGTATAGCGCAAGGAGGCGGGTCCCTATCGACAAAGCCAGCGCCATCAACCTTGCTGACGACCTGCAACGCAAGATCTGACTTCACCAAACATGCCGTTGCCTTTGTAGCGTGGGCAGCTCGCCTGCCACGTTCCTAGCACAGACCACAAACGCAACGTCGGAGTCCGCCCGTCTTGAAGTGACGACAGGGCTCTCGCACTACGAAAGAATCAGACAACGAAGACAAGCGATCTATCCCATCATCCATATCCCGTACTCCGTGTAGCTCTTCATGCTCCTCGTGTCCTTCGTGGTGTGATAATTCTTCCATAAGGGACATGGCATCAGTCGCTTTATCCATAACCCTTAGCCCATTACCCGTTATCCCCCGCATCTCTTCGTGTCCTTCGTGGCAAAGATCACTCCCTGGATCCTCTTGACCGCACACCTCCCAATCCGCTATCCTAACGCCGGAATGATAAAGGAACGGCAATGACTGATAAGCCTGCTACAATCTGGGAAAAGACCATTCTAACCCTCCAAAGAGAGATTCCGGCCGCGAGCTTCGCCACTTGGTTCTCCAAGGTGAATCCGCTGAGCCTCAACAACGGCGAGTTCGTCATCGAGGTGCCTGATCTGTTCATCAAGGGTGGAATCGAGCGTCGCTACCGAGAATTGGTGGAAAGGGCGGCCTCCGACGCGTGTGGCTACAAGACGCGTTTGCTGATCAAGGTGTCGCCGGATTCAGCGGACGTTTCTCTCGATCCACCAACCCTCGCCTCGCGTGATGCGTCAATCATCCAGCCACATGACACGCTTCCGTTAAACCGGGATTACACATTCGATATGTTCGTGCGCGGGAAGAACAACCATCTTGCCTACGCGGCATCGATGGCAGTCGCTGAGGCGCCCGGCAAGGCGTACAACCCATTGTTCATCTACGGAAGTGTCGGCCTGGGAAAGACGCATCTGTTGCAGGCAATCGGGAACTTCATGGTCGCGTCCGGCCTTCCGAAAACGGTTGTGTATACGACATCCGAGCGCTTCGCCATCGAGCTGATTATGGCCATCCGCAACAACACGACGCCCGCCTTCCGCGAGAAGTATCGGCGCATCGACCTGCTATTGATCGACGATGTCCAGTTCCTGGAGGGCAAGGAAGCGACACAAGAAGAGCTGTTTCACACGTTCAACGAGCTGTACGGAAGCGAGAAACAGATCGTTCTCTCCAGTGATCGTCCACCAGAGAAGCTCTCCGGGTTGCAAGACCGACTCGTGTCGCGTTTTCGCTGGGGCCTGGTGGCCGACATTCAACCTCCCGACCTTGAAACGCGTATCGCCATCCTGCGCGAGAAAGCGAGCAACCGCGGTATCCAGGTCGACGATGATATTCTCGAGCTTATCGCTCGACGCATCTCGTCAAACGTTCGTGCCTTGGAAGGAGCGCTGATCAAAGCGATCGCTCACTCGGAGCTCCAGGGAGCCAAGCTGACGCCAAAGAACATCGAGGGGATGCTCCCCGAAGAAGGGAAGCGAGAGAAACTGACGATCGCGCACATCAAGGACGAAGTGGCAATGCGTTACCACCTGAAGCGCCACGACTTGGAAGGTGCGAGCCGCAAGAAGGAGATATCGCAGGCACGGCACATGGCAATCTACCTGGCGCGCGACATGACAAATAACTCATTTCCTGCAATTGGTAAGCAATTCGGCAATCGCGACCACACAACGATTATGCACTCCTACATGAAAGTAAAGACCCTTCTTAAGGAGACTCCGCTCCTTCAGGCAGAGCTAAACGAGATGAAAGAGGGATTACTCGCCCGTTTCCAAGAAAACTCGTAGAGCAAATGCCGTAGTTATAGGC
>JALTFO010000178.1 GCA_027007005.1 Candidatus Bipolaricaulota bacterium
TGCATCACGAACTTCTTGAATTCCTCCAGCATAGCTCCTCCCAGGGGGCTTTACCCGCGCCGGCCACCTTTGAGCTGATCTTGCAACGCGGCAAGCTCATCCCATTTTTCCTCTGCTGCCAGAGCCGCTTGTTCAGGCCAGGTGCTGGGATCCACCAGCGATCTGAGGCCGGCTTCGACCAGGATCGCTTTCAACTGCGCCACGCTGGCGGACGCCAACTGTGCAAAGGTGGAAATTCCCGCCGCCTGCAAGATGGCCGCCGTTTTGGGGCCAATGCCTTCGATGCGCTTCAAGTTATCCGGCCCGCGCGGCACCATCTGCTTGATCTGCTCATCTCGCTCATGCACCGCCGCCTCTAGCTGCTGGATCGTCTGCTCGCGCTCCTCAAGCTGGGCTTGCAGTTGCGCGATATTGGACTCGTGCTCCTGAATGCGGGATCGGAGCGTCTGAATCTCCTGCTCCCGCTCGTCCAGCGAGCCTTGCAGCCCGACGATCTGGGCTTCACTTTCCGCGAGCTGTTGGCGCAAGTAGTACCACAGGCCTACCGCCCCCAAAATCAGCCCCACGACAAACGCGATAATAGCACCACCAACGTTGTTAAACATCTCCTGGCTCCTTTCAATGAGGTTAAGAATGGATCAAACTACCAGATAACTTGACAACAAGAGAGTTGAGCGACAGCCCCAATTAAGAATGTAATCACATCAGCCAACAGACTCTATCGTACCTGATTGAAACAAATTCGTCAACTGCGCCCAAACGGCTGAGAAACTCTGAGCGGATTATCGTGGGTGTCTTGAGCAACCAGAGTGTACGTTTCTCGCCTGACATTGACGGTCGCATTTCTCTATCTCCGGTGAGTAGCTTTTAGTTCTCAAGGTATCAAGCGTGATCAACGCCATTTAGCCAACCGATCTGACCACAAGGATCAAAACATCTTTCGCGTTGGCTAGAGTATGGTTGAGAGGCTCATACCAATGATACGTCTTTGCATATTCACCTCGCGAACTGTCCGGTGGCCAAATTCGTCACTATTTATTATGACAGTCAACCCCCTCAATATAAAAGTTGTGTTCGACAACTTGACCGTCCCCCGATACGACTTTGTACTTACCGATGAGTGCCCCATTAATGTTTCTGACTTCAAAGGTACATTTACCGGCTGTAGCCTCACAGCGAAGCTCGCCTTGCCAGTAATATGTATAAACGCCGTTGCCTCCATACCCTTGCATATACAACGTCTTGTACCAGTAAGCTCCTTCGCATCGCTCAGAGACAGGCCAAATCTTCACCGTGAGATCACCGCCGCCATTTGTGCTGGGAGGAACAGTAGGGGTAGGAGCAGGAGGAACAGGAACCGTTTCCAGAGCGTCCCAGTCCCCGTTCCAGTTGAAGCGCGGTTCATAAACAAACCCCTCTACTCCTTGTTCATCGCGCACATAGAGCCACGATCCGTACCCATCAGGGCAGCGTCCTTCAACAGTGACCTGCTCACCAGTGACAACGATTGCCCGCTCTTGGTAAGCCGTGCCCGGGCCGGCATAAATAGTTGAATTTTTATTCGCCGTCGCCACACGCACATTAGGTGTTGGCGTGCGCGTAGGCCTTGGTGTGCGCGTAGGCGTTGGCGTGCGCGTAGGCCTTGGTGTGCGCGTAGGCGTTGGTGTGGGAGGCTTTGGTGTTACGGTAGGAGGATTGGGCGTAGGCGTATTAGGCTTCGCGGTAGAGGTAGGTGGCACAACCATGGCCGTTGCCGGTGCTGTCGCAGTAGCAGTGGCCGTCTCGGTTGGGATATCTCTTGTAGGCGTAGGCACAGAGGGGTGAAGGCTCTTGCTCACTCCGAAGCCAACAATCGCTAACAGCACCACTGCTAATCCAACCCAAAGCAGCCATTTCGGGAGAGCTAGCCCTTTGGCTTGCTCCACGCATTCGCCAATGCCTTCCGAATCAGGGAAATGAGCATCTTGGCTCTTGATGTCCTCCAACAATCTCTTGGCCTCTTTCAAATTGCCTTGCTCACAAGCCGACCGAGCCGCAGCATACCACTCCTCACAAGTCTGGATT
>JALTFO010000179.1 GCA_027007005.1 Candidatus Bipolaricaulota bacterium
AAATGACTCGTACTCAACCACTTGCCCGGAGAAAGACAATGTAGATATCCCCCTGTTCAGCCAGGACCCGATCGGTCAATTCCGAATAGTCGCCACCAACCCGCGATACCCGCTCGTTCCTGATGACGCTAATTGTCCTCCCAATTTCAACGGGTGTACGGCCGGCGATCCTCCAGGAGGGGATGACATCTGCCACAAGCTTTACGATGATGGGATCAACGTTGTCCAGGTGTGTACGATGCCGGACTGGTGGCGGCCGACAGCGATGGAAGTCGATGTGAACGGTAGTAGCGTTCAAGCGGACTATTTGGTGCTTTACCGAAAGATCGCGGATGAAAACTCGTGGCCGCAGTTTTTCGTGCTGTACGAGGATGGTAACATGCGGCTCAAACCCCATGCTCCCAAGGGAATGCCCGATGTGTGTTTCGGCAGCTCGGTTATCGTCGGTCCGGCAACTACAGGGAAACGGCCGTATGTCGACATCAACAAGGTCGTTGTCAACACACCTTCTATTCCACAGGATTTTCCCCCTCTTGACATCACTTATATGAACGGGGAAACAGCCCATCTCGATCTATTTGTCGATCGGACGCGGGCGGTGGTCGATGTGACACCGGGTTATCACATGGATGCGCACACGCCATTTGCCGTCTTCCGCTCGATGTGGGTTCGTGATGGCCGGGCCGATGTTGACCATATCCGCACCTCTAGGGAAGATCAGCCGATCCTCAGCAACTGGGCCTCACTTGCTGGGCCGTGGTGGTTCTTCTATCGCGTGACTAAAAGCGACCACAACCCATCCGCTCCCGATATCTGGATCGGCCAGGTTCCAACTGAACATTCCGCACTTCTAAATGCAACCCTGGCTGGATTTGAGGGAATGGTGAAACAAGTGTAAGTATGCTTGCAATGGCAGCGAGGTCTACAAAAGATCGTCCGAAAAGGAGGGGATCGGGATGAGGTTCTGGCGCTATCTTGTGGTTGGAGCGCTGATATCGGCGGCTGTGCTCGGCCTGGAGATTTCGAGTGTGGCCCAAACGGAATGCATGGTGACGGTACAGCCCGGGGAGTCGATCCAGGCGGCGATCGATAGCGCGCCAGAAGGGAGGGATAACTAAGCATGGTCGAGGAACCTGATAACGATGAGCCACAGGAAGAAAAGGGAGCACCATCTGGGCTTTATTTAACAGCTCGGCAAAAGCTACACCTTTGGTACGTCGGAGGGGTAGTCATTGGAGGGCTCACGGTTATCACTTGGGCAGCGCACGTCTTATTTGAGATACCCGTTTCGGATGCGTGGATTGGTGAGGCTATATCTGCCGCAGCGTTCATTGCATGCTTTGATAGTTATGGCAATTTCAAATGGGTCAGAGCTCTAATCGCTATAGGCCTCGCTGTTGCAGTGGCTAGTGCTTTTCAACGCGCTACGGGAGAACCGGTCTTTGTGCTAGGAGGGGTACTTGGGTTCATCGTTTACCACATCCTCGGCTCCTTGTCCAAGATTATCGGCAAGTCAGTGCTTTCAAGATGGTCTCGAAAGCTGCAAGCTCAGATCGCGAAGGCTTCACCGGGAGAGACGATTGTCATCCAACCGGGAGAATATCCGTCGCAGTTGCTGATAGATAAAAGTGTAACATTGCGCGCCGAGGGAGAAGTAGTGTTACAGGGGCTCTCCGATAAGTTCATAATTGGCATTAAAGGGGAAGATTCGATCAAGGTCACACTAGAAGGCTTTTGGATAGAAGACGGTGGAGTAGGCATTCTAGTTGGAGGCCGGGTGCATGTTACACTCGTAAATAACACGGTTACGGGGAATAGAGTCGGCGTTATCATAAAAGACTCTGCATACGTCTTAATGGATAGCAACGATTGCAGCGATAATGAAGGGGACGGAATCATTCTAGCTGGAGAAAGCAAAACAACCCTTACAAAGAACCAGATAACTGAAAATGGCGGACGCGGTATAGCGCTTCTAACTATGAGTTGCTTTAGTGGTATGGCAATTACAAGAGCTTCTCGTGCTACAAGGCGCTCAAACGCTGCACAAGCCGATTCTAGTTTCC
>JALTFO010000180.1 GCA_027007005.1 Candidatus Bipolaricaulota bacterium
TGATACACCAGTATGCATCGCCGCAGGAGACGTATGATCATCCCTCAAACCAGTTTGTTGCTGGATTCATTGGCAGTCCGGCAATGAACTTTCTATCTGCGCAAGCAACAGAGTCTGGAGATGTGATCACGCTTACAGGGAACGGATTCACGATCAAGCTACCGAAGAAGGGAAGGATCGACACCGTTCCCGAGCACGTGATTGTCGGTATCCGTCCCGAGGATCTCACTGGCCCTGTTTCTGAAGGGGAGAACCTGATTGGGATGACTGTAAAGGTGACAGAACCGTTGGGTAACGAGCTGCTGGTCTATGCCGAGTGCGGTGGTGAGCAGGTGGTAGCCAATCTTGATCCGCATCAGCACATCGAGATTGACTCCACCATCAAGCTCACCCCTAACCTGCCTACTGTTCACCTGTTCGATCAGGAGACCGAGAAGACCCTGCTCTAGACTTACTCGAATAGATCGATCAGGTAAAACAACCCGGGATCGACTGGGCGTGACTCTCGTAGGGCCTCTTCCAGGCTTACTGCTACGATCTTTGTGCCTTGGACGGCGGTCATCACGTCGAATTGCTCCTGGAGAGCGAATTCAACCGCTGCCGCGCCGAATCTCGTTGCCAGGATCCGATCGAACGGTGATGGGCTTCCTCCACGCTGCAGATAGGCTAGGTTTGTCACTCGAACCGGGATCTCCATCATTTTGGAGAGCTGGTTGGCTATGTACTGTCCCACCCCTCCTAGACGAACGTGTCCGAACGAATCTACTTCAGCCTCAGCTAGAACCTGCCCGTCGAGCCCCTTGGGCGTTGCTCCCTCAGCGACGATGACGATGCTGAAGTGCTTCTTGCGTGCCTGGCGGTGAAGGATCTTGCGGTGCACCTCTTCGATGTCGAATTCCTGCTCGGGAATAAGGATGACATCCGCGCCTCCAGCGATCCCTCCCATCAAGCTTAACCAACCCGCATTGCGTCCCATCACCTCAAGAATGAGGACTCGATGATGCGAGAAGGCGGTCGTATGCAGCCGATCTAGCGCTTCGGTGATCACCTCAAGAGCGGATGAGTAACCGATCGCGTAGTCTGTCATTGCGATGTCGTTGTCGATCGTCTGCGGAATTCCGACCGCATTAACGCCATACTCAGCGAGGCGATGCGCAACACCGAGAGTGTCATCCCCGCCAATAGCAATGAGGAAGTCGATAGCGTTGCGCTTGAGTGTGCTTGTTATCTTGTCCACTCCTCCCTCGATGTTGAACGGATTCGTTCGCGAACTGCCGAGAATCGTTCCCCCGATATGTAGAATCCCGGAGACATCCTTAACTTCGAGTGGCTTCGTCAGATCATTCATTGGGCCCAGCCACCCCTCACGAAAGCCTATTGTCTCCACTCCTTGCTTGTACCCAAAACGAACGACCGAACGGATCGCCGCATTGATGCCGGGAGAATCTCCCCCACCAGTCAGTATCCCTGCTCTTAGCATGTTAATAGCCTCCAACAATTGAATGATTTGCGCTTCCTGCCTGATCGATCAGCTCCATCCCCACGTGCTTGATTCGCTCCTGAATTGCCCTTCCCACAACGCGTGGATCGAAGTCCTTCTTCACCGGCGTCCAATCGCTCTTGGAGAAAAGGCCATTGGCGTCATCTGGAACCCCTGCTGGCGGCACGATGGAAGAGGTGTGAGAAACGTAGTAGTCGTGCGCCGCACGCGCGTATTCGTACTGGTAACGGGTGTCCTTATTGAGCTTGCAGATTCCATAGCGAATAATCTCGCGGATCTGATCGGCAAGGAGGCCCGATGTACCGTGCAAGACAAGAGGAACATCTAGTCCGCTTTCCACGAGCCGCTTGTGCACCTTATCTGCGATATCCGTACGCAAGACCACATCTTTGCCTTTGGAGACTCCGTGCTGCGTGCCAACGGAGATCGCAAGTAAATCAGCGCCGCTCTTCTTCATGAACTCGACCGCCTCGTCGGCGTCGGTGTAGAAGGCATCAAGAGAAGCGACTTCGTCTTCGACGCCCTTGATCTTTCCCAGTTCCGCCTCGATGAGAATCTCGCTTCCATTGGCCATGTCGACGACCTTGTGAGTGATTTCGATGTTCTTGTCGTAGTCCTCCTTGGAGGCATCGATCATGATCGATGATACGAGCCTCTCGGAAATGGCAATCTCGATAATATCCATCTCCTTTGTCGTAAAGTGATCAAGGTTCAGGAAGACACCGATTGGGAACTGATCACCGAGTATTCTTACCTGGTGTGAGAGACTACGCAGCCCAGCAAGTTTGTCCCCCGCACCGGCAAACTTTGCTGCCCCCGGGGAGACCTGCAACACTAGGTCCGATTTGCGCTCAGCATAGCCCTGCAATAAGCCAATGATGATGTTCTGCTCAGCGATGTTGTTTGCCATGAACGCGTAACCGCCCGCCTGCGCGTTGCGATATACCTGCCGTAACTCCTTGCCGCCATAGAATGCCATTTTGTTCAACCTCCAAATGATCTTATACTCGTTTTTTGACTTCTTCTCAATGTGCTGTGTATGCGAGCGTTCTGGGTGCTTGTCAATCGCCTAAGTTGGTCAGTCAGGTAATGTGCGGTAGCGCCCAACGTTACGATAGCGCTGGTAACGAGAGGAGATGATCTCATCGATGGTCTGCCCACTGAGCTCGTCCACGTGGTGAACGAGACTCTGCTTAAGTGCTGATGCAGTCTGCGCCATATCTTTGTGTGCTCCACCAAGTGGTTCCGGGATAACCTCATCGATTACTCCCATGTCGAGGAGTTCCGGTGCGGTTAGCTTCAGCGCTGCTGCCGCTTCTTTCACCCGTTCTTTGCTCTTCCACAAGATAGCCGCGGCTCCCTCGGGGCTAATCACAGAGAAAATCGCGTTCTCCAGCATTAACAGACGATCGGCAGCACCGATAGCGACCGCTCCTCCTGATCCACCCTCGCCGATGATAACAGCAACAGTTGGGACAGCAATCTCGATCATTGACATGATACTTGCCGCAATTGCCCCACCAATGTTGTTCTCTTCGGACTCGAGACCGGGGTAAGCTCCGGGAGTATCGATTATGCTGATTATCGGAAACTTGAATCTCTCAGCCAGATGCATCATCCTATTTGCCTTGCGATATCCCTGTGGTCGAGCCATCCCAAAATAGCGCTCCTTGTTCTCCGCGGTGCTACGCCCTTTTTGCTGCGCTATTATCGCCACCCTGCGCCCGTCCAATTCGGCAAGACCAGTTAGAAGCGCCCGATCATCTCCACCAACACGATCCCCATGCAGCTCGTAAAAACCGGAGAAGACCTGTTCTATATAGTCCAGGGAACAGGGACGCTTTGGGTTGCGTGCTATCCGCACCCGCTCCCAGTCAGCGAGGTTCGCATACAGTTCTGCGCGCATCTCGGAGAGCTTCTTCTCGAGCTTGCTTATCTCTGCTGATAGATCCAAGCCATCGGCCTTATTCAGCTCGCGCAGCTCTTCAATCTTTGCCTCCAGCAGGTCGAGTGTCTTCTCATCGCTCATTCTGATTCCTCCTGGAAGAACCTGAGAACAGACGTCAGTTCGCCACGCAAATCCTCACGCTTGACTACGCGGTCGATGATACCATGCTCGATAGCGAAAGCATCGGTCTGAAAGTTCTTTGGAAGTTCCTCGGCAATGGTCTCCTTGATCACCCGCCGCCCGGCAAACCCGATCATCGCCCCCTTTTCGGCAATGATGATGTCTCCCAAGCTAGCGATCGATGCCTGCACCCCGCCTGTTGTGGGATAGGTCATGACTGAGATGAAAGGGAGACCTTCTTTTGCCAAGCGGCCACGCACGGCCGTTGTCTTCACCATCTGGAGCAGGGCAAAGGCACCTTCTTGCATCCGTGCCCCGCCGGATGATGAAACGAGGATGAACGCACAGTGTCGCTTGATCGCTTCCTCCATCCCGTGACAGATCTGCTCACCCATCACCGATCCCATGCTGCCGCCAATGAACTGGAACTCCATAACTCCTATTACCACGGGCATCTGCGAGATCTTTGCACTTGCCAGGATGATCGCGCTTGGAAGGCCGGTCTTCTCTTGCGCCTCCCCCAGGCGCTGAGGATAAGGCTTTTCGTCCTGAAAACCGAGCGGATCGTCGGCAACGATCGGCTCTGATACGTCCTCGAAGCTCCCTTCATCGATCAGGGATTCGACCCGTTCCTTGGCGGTGAGGAAAAAGTACTCTCCACAGTTAGGACAGATGTTGTTGTTCTCCCGCACGCGGCGCTTGAAGACGAGTTCGCCACATGACTTACACCGCAGCCATAGGCCCTCATCCGCCTCCTTGTCCAGATTGACACGAAAGTATTGCTTGTCCTTGAAGATTGCCATAGCTACTCCTTTTCCTTGCGCCGCCTGAACGGATTAAATCGCGGGCGAGTCTTGGGAACTTCCGAGCGGCCAAGACTTGCAGGTAAGACAGAACCACTAGAGAGGACCATAGAAAGAGCATCATCGACGGCGATGTCAAGCTCGATAATCTTGCTCTTCGGTACGAGAAGCATCATCCCAGACAGAGGATTCGGTGCAGTTGGGGCGTAAACGAGGATTGAGTCTTCCTTGGTCTTATCGTTCAGCTTTCCCAAGTTTTCGTTAGTCACCAAGCCGATTATGTTAATCCCCTCCATCGGGTATTCGAACATCACGACCTTGTGGAACGCCGCTGTGTTACGGTTTAAAAGGGCGTTAGAGAACTGCTTGAGCGTGGAGTACATCTTGCGAATTCCTGGTACAGATGCGAACAAGCGGTCCATGTAGTACTGTAGCGTGCGGCCGAAGAAGTTTCGCGTGATGAACCCCACAATAAGGATGAGGAGCAGCATCATGTAGATGCCCATGCCTGGTATCCAGCGGCCAAGAGCGTTTTGCACCATTTCTCCAAAGGGTGTATGCTTTCCAACAAGGCCATTCATCAGGCTATAGAGGAACCACAAGATGTAGAACAACCCGCCGACAGGCAAGATTGCGAGCAGACCACTGACAAACGCGTCACGCAAATGACGCAAGAACTCGTTCATCGGTTGCTCCTTTCGTATCTCTCCATTCGTTCCTTCCTCCCAGTGCGTTATTATAGGCCATGATGAACCGACAAACACAGCCAACAAGGATTGCCCGGTGGATCGTGATTGCTCTTCTCTTGTTCATACTCACAGTGGCAGGGTTAAAGCTCCTCTATCCATTCCCCTACCGCACCCAAATCACTCACTGGACAAGCAAGTACAAGATCGACTCGTACCTTGTTGCAGCAATTATCCGGACAGAGAGCCACTTTCGCCCTCATGCCGTATCATCGGCAGGGGCGATCGGCCTGATGCAGATAATGCCAGCCACTGGAGAATGGATAGCTGGCAAGATACGAATCGAAGGATTCACAGCAAGTGGCTTAAGCGATCCAGCGACCAACATCCGTCTTGGAACGTGGTACCTGCGCTATCTCATCGATCGTTTTGGTGATACATCTACAGCACTGATTGCCTACAACGCCGGTCCGGGAAACGCCGAGCGCTGGCGCACATCCGATGATGCTGTATTCCCGGAGACTTCAGAATATGTTCGCAGAGTGAGAAGCGGGGAGCGGGTATACCGAAGCCTCTACACGCTCCCCATGATCGGTTCCCTCTTCAGAGCACTTCCGTTCTAGAAGACTATTTCTCTTCGTACATTTCCTTGATCTTACGCTTGTCGATCTTCCCTGTCTCGGCCTTCGGAAGCGACTCCACAATCAGAACCTTTCGTGGCTTCTTAAACGAAGCTAGGAGGTTTCCCACGTAATCGGTTACTTCTTCTTCGGTGATCGTCTCACCTGGTTTGGGGACTACTATTGCCTTCGGTGTCTGTCCCCATTTTGGATGCCGTCCCTTAACGACGACAACATCGGCCACCTTGGGGTGGCTGAATATCGCCCGTTCGATCTCGGCTGGATATATATTCTCCCCGCCGCTGACGATCATGTCATCGGTTCGCCCGAGAACGTAGAAGAAGCCCTCTTCATCGACCTTTCCCAGGTCGCCGGTGAATATCCAATCGCCTCTGAATTTCTTGGCTTCAGCCCCGGGTCTGTTCCAGTAACCGGCGGCCCCGGTGGGTTCTCTTCTGATGATGATCTCGCCGTTCTCGCCCGCGCCCACTTCCTTGCCGCTGGGATCTACGATCTTTACCTCAACAAATGTGGGCGGCTTTCCCATGCACTCGCTCGCCTTGCTCAGCGTAGGATCGTCCATGTCCGTCGCCGGCCAGTTGAACCCCGTGGCACCTGTCTCCGTCAGACCGTATCCGCTGACATAGGTGATTCCCGCATCGATAAACGCTCTCTTCAGTTCCGCTGGCTGCGGTTCCCCTCCTCCGTTGACTGCTCTCAGGGATCCGACATATTCCTGCCAGTTGGGGACCTGGACCATCATCTTCAGCTGCGTAGCAATCCCGAAATGATAGGTGACACTGTACTTCTTGATGATCTCCAGTGCCTCTTGTGGGGACCAGCGGTTTTCGAGGATGATCGTGCCATTGATCATCAGCGTGTATAACTGGAAGACTGTTATCCCCCCAGCGTGGAAGAGCGGCGGCGCACCCAGATAGACATCGTCGCGAGTGAGCGAAGCGGAAATCCCGTTAGAAAGAGAGGCAAAGAACGTGCTGCGATGCGTCAGCTTCACTCCCTTGGGGCGTCCTGTTGTACCAGCGGTAAACAATATCATGCAGACATCATCGGGGGCAGTTGCGATCCCGGGGCTTGATTCAGGCATGTTAGAGACGAAATCGTAGAAATCGGTCGCTTGCTCAATTACGTGCGTTCCCAGCTCCACAGCGGGCAGATCGGGGTAGTTTGCAAGCACTTCTGCGGCTTTCTCGCTGAAGGTGGTATCGTAGATGAGGATTGTTGGGTCGGTATCTCCCACGAGGAACGCCACTTCTTCTCCCGATAGCCTGAAGTTTGCCGGGGTGTACACTGCACCGATCTTGTAGCAGG
>JALTFO010000181.1 GCA_027007005.1 Candidatus Bipolaricaulota bacterium
GGTGTACTCGTTGTCTTTGTTGTAGCCTCGATATTCAGTTTCGGACTGCTTGGTACGTCCAGCCTGTTCTTCACGGCGGGTGTCACCCTCTCCTTGGTTAGAGCAGTGAGGCAGCAACATGACTAAGGAGCAAACGCGAAAGGTGTGCATCCTCACGACTGTGCATCCGACGTTTGACACCCGAATCTTCCACAAAGAGGCCAAGACGCTCGTACAGGCTGGCTATGATGTCACCTTGATCGTTCAGCATGATGGGGATACGGAGGTAGAAGGAGTAAGAATTATAGCGCTACCTAAGCCGCGGAATAGATTACAGCGTATCTTCGGCCTCACTTGGCGGGCATTCCGGTTGGCTCTGCGGGAGAAAGCGGATATCTATCATTTTCATGACCCAGAGCTTTTGCCTATTGGAGTCCTGCTCAAGCTGTTCACAAGAGGAAAGGTCATTTATGACGTGCACGAAAACGTAAAAGAGCAAATCCTGAATAAAGCATGGCTGCCTCTGTGGAGCAGGAAGTTGCTATCTCTATCCTATGAGTTGATCGAGAAGCTTTCTATTTTAGTCATTGATGAAGTCATCATTGCCGAGGATTCGTATACGAAGAATTACCAAGGGCATAAGAATGTTACCGCTATCAGGAACTACCCCATTCTTTCATATCTTGAAACTCATACTGGCACGCGTATTGCTGCCGATCTGGTTATGGATGGAGATCACAACTTCAAGGTGACCTATGTCGGGGGAGTAACAAAGTTGCGAGGAGCTCTTGAGCTGATTGAATCCATAAGCATTGTAAAGGCGAACGGGCATCAGGGAGTGGTGCTTAATCTTATTGGGCCAATAATGCCTCCAGCCCTAAGAGCGGAACTTGATGGGTTAATCAGGGAATATGGTCTTAAGCAAGACGTTTCTATCCCTGGGCGGATTCCTCATGATACGATCTACGAAGTGCTTTCCAAGTCCAATGTTGGAGTAGCCATTCTACGCCCAGATCCAAATTACGTTGAGTCATTACCAACAAAGCTTTTCGAATACATGGCCGCCGGACTACCGGTGATTGCCTCCAATTTCCCGCTGTGGAAAGAGATCGTAGAGGGAAACGAATGTGGTTTGACGGTCGATCCGCTCGATCCGAAGGAAATCGCCCAGGCGATCGAATATCTGATTACTCATCCTGAAGAAGCTCGCCGTATGGGCGAGAATGGCCGCCGCGCGGTGGAAGAGAAGTACAACTGGGAAACAGAGGGGCGGAAGTTGCTGCAGCTGTATGAGGGGTTGACAAGTTCGTAGAGTTTATTGGGTTCATTGAGATGACGGTTCGTGGTTCGAAGTGGGCGAACAACAGGATTACGGGGTGAGGAAGTTCGGCGGGGTCGTTGGGTTCGTGGAGTAAGAGCGTTCAGAGTTCGTGGTTCGTAGTTCTAGGTAAAGAGGGTAAGGATTGAAGGATTAGGGATTATGGGGTAAGGGGCAGGGAGCGGTAGTGAGGGCAGAAGACGAGGATCATAAGGCGTATGATTCGTTGGATTTGACCGCTGCGTGCTAGAGGTGCCTTGAGTATATAGCCACAATAAGATACTATGACGCCACATGAAGGAAGGAGGGAAGAAAAGCATGCCCCGTGTTGGAATCAGAGAATTGAGGGATAAGCTGAGCCTTTACCTGACGCAAGTGAAGGAGGGAAAACAGATTGAGATTACGAACCGGGGCGAGGTGATCGCTCTCTTGATCCCAATGAAACGAAAGAAGGTAGATAAGGAGCTCCTAGCATTAGTCGAGGAAGGCGCTGCTTCCTGGACCGGCGGTAAGCCGACAGGGTCGCCGCAGCCGGTAAAGGGGCGCGGGCGCTTGCTGTCCGAGTTGATCATCGAGGACCGTAGATGATACTCTACCTTGACACCAGCGCTCTGGTGAAACTCTATATCAAAGAGTCAGGATCGCAAGACGTTAGGAAGGTAGCAGAAGAAGCCCAGATTGTATCTACTTCTCGTGTAGCTTATGTGGAGGCAATGGCTGGAACCGCTCGGAAGTTTCGTGAAGGGGAACTCTC
>JALTFO010000182.1 GCA_027007005.1 Candidatus Bipolaricaulota bacterium
ACCTAGCGTTATTCATTGTTCCTCCTTATTGTTATGCATTTAGTTAGAAGCATCTTTCTCTTGCTGGTAAAGTGCGCGGTAGTAATCGCGTGCTATACGCCGACGATGCCGTTCGGCCCATTCTCCATCCTGGTTAAGCAGCAGTTGCGCTATGTCTGACCAATCGGCAGGTTGAGACTTGCTAGCCAGGAAGCTTGCCAATCGGCGTACTTCCTTGACTAGGCTGTCTCCACGAGCCTGCATCAGACGCACAAAGCGCAGATCAGACCAGCCTGCCTGAGCCAGCGCGTATCCCAATGGTGTGCTTGGAGAATGAAGGCCAACTGTCATCGCCATCCCCTGCAGGATGGCCGCCCAGCGACACTCCTTTTCGTCCTGCCTAGATCCCTTCGTCCAGCTCTCTGGCACGTAGGACAGAAGCACCTTCCACAGGGCAGGGGTATATGGATTTTCCGGCGATGTACGGCGTAACTGAGCTAGGTCTCCATTTGAGAGATGGTGCTCCATCGCATAGGCGATCTTACCTACAACACTGCGAATAGTACTCTCGGCCGTGGGAGCCTCATTAGAGACTTGTAGCATGGTCATGTTCCTCCTTTCTCTGCTGAATTGAAACAAACTTATCTGGGTGTTTGCGTATAGCTCCATAGAAGATGGACTCGGCGGCGCTGATGGCACGATAGCGCCGGATGGATGGGATTGGGGTGCTGTTGATCGCGTTCTCCAGTTGCCTGTGAGCAAAGTCGAACAGTTTCTTCTGCCAACGAAGGCAGGCTTCGTCACGCGTTAGGTCCAGCGAATCCCACAACTCCTGGAAGAAGATGTCATCCACATCAGCATCGTAGGCTTTTGTCCAACGGGCGATCTTGTTTGAATCCACTTGCTCATTGCTCCCTGCACTCAGTAAGGCACGGAGGGCGGGATAAAGGGCCAGCTTTTGCACATTGGAAGCGATATCGACCTGCTCTTGAGCTCGCATAGAGAGAGCATTACGTTGGGAGCTGGAACCAAATAAGTGAATCGCTTTCGATGGAACAGGAATAACTCGATTGTGCCAACCGTGTGTCTTGCCTTCCCCACGAACCAATGTAGTTGCGGTTACAAACGCGCCATCTCTTTCCGCAGCTGTCGTTTCTAAAGCAAGAGGTCTTTCGTAATCTCCAGTAAATAGTATCTCGTGCAGTTTCTTGTATGAGAATCCTTCTCTTATGGTAAGTGCCTTAATCTCAGCCTTCTTTTCAATGGGTGTCCAAGGGTCACCGGTAACTCCTTTGAACTGTTTGGCGCTTGCTATTCGAGTTCCTTTGGTATTTGCTTTCCAGCAGTGAAGTGATCCATCGGCATGTGTGAAGCGAATGCGTCGACAGACCTCGATGAACAGAGGATCACACTGATCCAGTCGAAGGCCTCCAGATTTAGAGCCATTCCAGTCGATGAGCCATAGCAGGGCGGCACCGTTAATGTCATAGTTGTAATTCTCCGCTAGGTGTTGGCGAGCAGCGAGGAGAATCTTCACATCACGCTGGAAGCGGGTACCGTAACTGAGATCAGAAGTCATTCCCATCAGCGGTCTGTTTCCGAATCCGCCGTTCATCCGTGCAATACCGTAATTTCCCTGACCGAGAAATCCCTCGAAAGTCTGTAGAGTTATTAAGGCATAGATCCAATGTTCAACCTGCGGATGAGCGATCCGATGCATCTTGACGTCGTGGTTCTTGGAGGTTAGTAGGATGTCGAGATCATCAGGGGTGGTAATATCGGACTTATACCCGGCCGCCTCAAGTGATCCCTCTGGAACGGGTGATTGCATGAACGCCGGTTTTGTGACATCTTCAACAACAAGACACCAGGGCTGTTCATCTCCTTTCGTAAGAGAAAGGAGAAGTTCCCTCCACTGTGCCGCTGAGCGCACTAGCGCCTCTTCTCCGTTTCTGGCAAGTGCAATGACGGACAGTTGTACAAGAAAGGAGTACCAAGCTTGCTGTTGGTGAGGTTGAAGACAGTCAAAGGACGTTATTTCATCGCTTGCTAGGCC
>JALTFO010000183.1 GCA_027007005.1 Candidatus Bipolaricaulota bacterium
TCTTCCATGTTGAGGATACCTTACCAGTCAGATCGTCGGTGATCTTGCCATCCCACGAAAGCTCAGCCTGACGCATCTCCTTGACGAGAGTCCTCTCTATCAGGCTTATGTCGGCGTGGTCGGCGTTCCATTCCTGCTCATCGCTCAAAGATATGCTGAGTGTTCCGTGCGCAGCTTCCCAATCGGCGTCAAAGGCCAACTCTATCACCTGCACGATCGGCTTTTCTGCGTCGTTGGGATGCTCGCTCAGCTTGTCCGCCCACTGAAGGACAACACTTAAGCCAGAGAGACCAATGCTCAGATCAAGATCCAGCTTTCTGACCGACTGATTCTTCTGGCTCACAAGAGGATACCCCACCAATTGTTGGAAAAGCGTCAGCCGGATACTGCCGCAGGAGATCTCCTTATCGAAAGATCCTTCCCATTCCTTAAGAGAGTGACTTTTCGTCGTGTCATTGGGATAGGCAACTTCTTCGTGCTTGAGGTAGGCACTGAGCGTAAGGGCGGACTCATCCCTGATGTAGCTCAACTTACTGGTGGATGTATCGTGATCGAGTGGGCTATCAGCAGGGTAGGTCTTGCTCTCCCACTCAAGGTCTACAGTCGCATCGCCACCACGAAAAGGAAATCCAAGAGACAGCGGAACGCCGATGTTGTGAATGCGTCGACGAGGCAAGATGCCGCGCACCATGGCGATCAACGCCTGTGAGGCATCAGGTTCAATATCACCCTTCCACTCGGCATCGAGAAGATGCCCAATGAAGTCATCCAGACAATCGACCGCCCCACTTCTATCCCCGATGTCCAACGCTCCCAAAGCTCCCTCTTCTCCTAAGTCTTTGGCTAGTTTGGCCTCCAACGTCGCTGGAAGGGGCAGCACAAGTACACGATTCACGAGATACTGAATCCTTGCACTCGCATCTGTTACTCGATCCAGCTCAATCTCCTCATCAACATCGTCTAGGTAGAACTCATGGTCGAGCGACAAAGACAAGCCCACGCTGTACGGATCGACATCGCGGGAGACGGAAATGTCGAGACTATGTTTCAGTCCATCGTTGTCATCCTTCAAGCGATCGGCGTAATCGCGCCACTCCTGTTGGTAGTCAATCGAAATGTCCCAATCATCGTTGGTGTAGCTTGCCTTGAGATCCAATCCATCCGTACGCACGTCCCTGCTCGGAGCGAAGTAATCAGCTCCGTCCCAGGTGAGTACACCATCGACGTCAACATCCCCAATCGTGGTTGAGAGATCGATATCACAAGATCTGCTCGTTCCGTTCTCGGCGATCTTGCGTAGGAGCAAGTCGGCCTTGTACCTGATCCGATCCGCTTCTCCCTGTTTGATCATCGTTCCGCGATATTCCGCAGCATGAGAGATGACCTCCGACAAATCATGCTGATAACCTGCAATATCTCCCTCCGCGACCGCGACGACCGTTTGGCGCAGCAGGCAGGAAAGCTCATCCTTCACTTCATCCCGCGCATAACTCTTGATCTTGCTAGCAATGTACTCAAGGTAGTCGTAGCGCTGCTCGATCGGCTTTGCGATAACGAGAAGCCTTGCCTTTGTCATCAACGAGACATCAGGGGCATCATCAACAAGATCGATGAAATTGTCATCGAGTGCCTTCTCGATAATCTTCAGCTGATCGTACAACACATCTATCGAGATTCCACCAGGAGTGTTCTCGATCACATTAATTGCAGCATCCGCCTCTGATAGAGACTGATTCAAGCCATCCTTCAGAGTGACCGCAGGCAAAGAGTCGACCTCAGCGTGAAGTGACGACAACGTATCGAGCCTAGTCGCGCTCGAAACTGTGTTTACATTACCGTCAAGGTCGATGGTCACACTTCCAACTGAGAGCGACACACCCACGGGGAGCATAGCATCGAATTCCTGCTCCACAGGGCCCACGATGTCGCTGGCGAAAGAGCCCGTTAAATCAAGCTTCAGATCGATATCCCGTGGCCAGACAGGAATACATGCCAGCAGAATCAACAGGATAATAGACAGGATAACGCAGGGC
>JALTFO010000184.1 GCA_027007005.1 Candidatus Bipolaricaulota bacterium
GCTACTACATCGACCCAAAAACCACGAAAGCCTTTTCTCCCGCAGAGGCGCTGAGCCGCAGAGAAAAGCATCCTTCAAGCCAAAGCTTCTTTCTTTTTCCCCTCTGCGTCTCTGCGCGATATGCGATTTCAGCTTTTTCCCGCAGAGGCGCTGAGGAAAGCGATCTCCAAGCTTTCTGCCTTTTCTTCCTCTGCGTTGCTGACACAGCACGAAAAGCGCAACGTGGCAGATAGCCAACGTAGGTGACAAGCTGCACATACAACGTGGGAGACGAGCTCCGCACGCTACAGAGGGAGGAGACGCTTTCACATTTCTGATTTACGTACCCGCTCGTGAACCATACGATAGACTCTCCCCCGTTCTCTCTTACCGATCCCCCAAATTCTAACCTTCTTCTCTGATTCAACGATCTCATAGATAATTCGATACTTGTTCCCGTAGAAATGAAGAGACTTGTAACCAGTTAAATCATACCCCATCTTATGGCCACAAGATGGCGCCAGTTCTGGCTTCTCTTTAAGTTTGCGAAATTGATCTTTGATCAGTCGCTGAATTGATGGATCCAGCTTCTCATAGTCATCCTTGACTAAAGGCTTGCCCCATACTAGGCGATACTCTCTTGGCTCGGACATCTACAGTGTGGAGAGGTCGATCTCTTCCTCTTCCCCGGGCGCTCTTCGCCGGACATCTAGTTCTCTTGCTAGAATGGAATGATCCAGGAGTTCCTCTAGTTCATCGATCCTGGCCTTGAGAGCCTCATAATCATCGATATCTAGGATCACCGCTCGTGGAGTAGAGTTCTTGAATATGAACCAAGAGTGCCCTTTAGCCTCTTCCAAGTACTTAGATAGGTTCTTTCGCGCTTCTGTAGTGGATATGACGTGCTCTTTTGCAACCTCAATGCCCATAATTTGTACCTCCTTAGCACGCCTATTCTAGTGCTCAAGTGAGATCGTTTCAAGTACATTAATCTGTTACTCTAGACTGAACCCCCGTTCCCTGCGCGATATCATTCTCCTATTCTCCCGCAAAGCTACTACATCCGGCAAAAGCTACCAAAGCCTTTCTCCCGCAGGGGCGCTGAGGCGCAGAGAAAAGCATGCTCTACGCCAAACCTTCTTTCTTTTCCCCTCTGCGTCTCTGCGCCCCTGCGCGAGATCGTTCTTCTGCAGGGCCTGTCAAATCACAGTTGTCTCAATCGCCAAATTAGTTCACGATGTGAAACCGGTACGAGACGCTACATATAGGCTGTTACCTTCTTAGGAAGGTGGACAGAAACCCCGCCCAAAGCCGGTATCGGCAAACCTTTAGCAATACTAAGCAACACCCAATCCTTGACTGTCTCGGCCAAGTTAGAGCGACATTCCTCTAATGTCTTTCCACTTGGCCAAACTCTTTGCAATCTGGGGATTTCTCTGTAGTATGGTTCCTCGTACTGAATAATCTCATACGTGGCCCTTGCGAGCTCGGCTTCTATATACTCCGTGATCATTGGCTTCGATTCGCACCTCGAACTTATGGCATTCTTATCGCGCTTATCGATCTTTGACTCTTGATTCTGGACTCTCGACAGCAGGCTCATGTACACAGAATCCAATGGCCAACGTTCATGGGCGAGTGCTCATCCCCTTCACTGCAAAATCATGCTGCTAGCCACTAACATGCACTCGCTCGAGGTTCTTTTCGAGATCACGAATCAACTGCTGAATAACCGCTACCTCGCTTTCCTGAAAATGCTTTTCACCGCATTGTGAGCAAACGTAGGCCGGTACATCTTTGATGAAGAGGTGATATCCATCACGGTCGATCGTATAGGTCGACTTTGTTCGTTGCATCTCGCCACCACAGTATATGCACTTCATCTAAGGCCTCCCTGTCTTCCTGGTCTTGAAATCGTCTTTCCATTTTAGCCTAGAAGGGACGTAAACCGTGATTATCCCTAAATATCGCTCTTTTGGTGCACAAACGACATGAACTGGACGACCAGAGCGGGTAACCCCAAGCATGAGACAACTGTGTCCACGAACATCTTC
>JALTFO010000185.1 GCA_027007005.1 Candidatus Bipolaricaulota bacterium
TATCGTTTTTACAACAGGAAGATACGTGAACAGCCCAAGAAAGACGAACGAAGGAAGAATCAGCAAATAAGGCTTGATGCGATTGCGACCTAACACTAGACCACCGCCTGCCTCTGGAATTTTAGCCCTTGACTATACAGGCAAGCCCTCCTTGAATCAAGACCAAGAGTTGTCTCACACAAGATGAGGATCACTCGACGTGCAATCGTTCAGTTGTTACACCTGGTATGGGTCTTTTGTGATCATTCTTCACTGGCGTCGAAATTCCACTTCGCTCCCACTGTCTTGCACACGCCATTGACCTTCAGGAAAGAACAGGACGATCGTAACATCGGAGTCTGTTAGTAGAGAGCCCGTGCAGGGGCTAGACAAGAGCGGAGGTTTCTCCAAATGGCAAAAAACCGACCCCGGAAATGTACGCTGGGATACAAATTAGGACTTTACGGTCTGTTAATCTCTTTATGCCGAGAGGCAAATGAATAAGGAAGGTGATAGAAATGAAACGAAAGAGAATAGCGATCGTAAGTGTAGTCTTGGGCCTGAGCTTGGTGCTCGGCTTGGCGCTTTTCCTCGTGGGAACACCCCCGCAGATCATCGGACAGAACCCAAGTTTCGATCCTACGGCTGCTGAAGAGGAGGGGTACTGGTACTCCCGTTACAACTTAGGAAACCTGGTGATGCGCTCCGGGCTCGGCGGTACGTTCATGCCCTCCCCAGAGATGATCGGGCAGATGGTGAAGATGGCTGATGCCGACCCGACTGACGGTGACACAGCGATGCCACCGCAGAACGCGGCCCTGCTGGACTCGGTCTACGCGAGCGGTGATCCCCACTACATCACGAAGTTCAACGCAGATGACTTTGGCACCCAGCGCTGGGATGCGAACACGTTTGATAAAACAGTGACAGCTCGGGCCATGGGTTGGACGATCATGAAGGAGACGGAGTGGGCCAAGCAGTTCCACGTGGACGACCACTTTGGTACCCCAACCAACAACTTCGGGGCGCAGTGGCGATTCGTCGGTCTGGTCCTCAACGCCGAGGCGAAGATGCAGGCACAATACGCCATCAATAACCTGATGAACGAGGATGGACTCTTTGCCGATAGCAACGGCACGCTCGATTGGAAGGCACAGTGGGTCCTCCTCGAGGCGTTCACCGACCTTGGATCACTCCAAAAGGCCGATGCTGTCCCTCACTCCGATACCAACCGCTACGCCGATCCCCAGGCAGGGGCGATGTTCAGCATGAAGGCAAACGGGCTGTTCGATGCCCTGACCGACCGCCAGCCAGCGGACGGTGAGGAGCTGTCACTGGCGATCCAGTCGCTCGTGTGGTACGCGACCTACGCCGATGACCTCGCGCGGCAGAACGCAGCATTGTCCCGCGTCCTCTCGTTCGGGGATCAGCTGATCTCCCTCACGGGTGGAGATGCCACCCAGCGGGCGTTCAGGATCCGTGGGCTGATCGAAGCCTACCGCGTGAGCGATCACTCTCGCTTCCTGATCTCAGCCGCAAGTGAGTTCCGTGCGCTGAGCAGTGAGTACAGCACGTACACCGGGATCTTCAAGGATCAATCGACCTACCGTATCGACGACGTCGCCACGATCTTGGGAGCGATCAACTCCCTCAAGCTGTTCGCGGGGAACGATGTCGATCAGGACAGGGTCGAACAGGTGTTTACCGGTTTCTACGAGAGCGCGGTGAACCTGAGCGGGCTGCAGCAGTCTGTACCACCGAAGACGGTGGCCAAGGGTGAGTTCGAGCAGGGGCATCCGGACATCTACTACGGCTACCCGGGGATCTCCTACCCGCCGATGGCCGGTGGGAAGTACGGAGTAGCGCCTGTGTTCGCATCCGAGGTTAGGTTCGATGGATCGAAATGGACTGTAACAGACTCCAGATTCGACTCCGCCGGTGCCATGCACGCCTCGAACGAATTCATCTGGTTCCACAACGACGAAGTGAACGGGTTCCCGCAGCCAGCGATAAAGTGCGGATAGCTTCAACT
>JALTFO010000186.1 GCA_027007005.1 Candidatus Bipolaricaulota bacterium
CACTGAGCGTCACTCCTTCTTCAAGAACCCGTCTGCGAAGCTCGGGCTCTGCGTCTTCGAATGGTATCAAATCCAGTTCCAATCCCGGGGGAAGCTGCCGCCAAAGCTCAGCCAATGCTTTGAAATAAAGGTGAGGAGATAGCCCTTCCACCACAAGGTCGATATCGGATCTATCATGGAACGCCTCAGGATCGTTGAGTGAGCCAAAGACGTAAACCTTAGCAACTCCATAGCCTTCATAAAGGATTTGTGCGCATCTATCCGCAGTAGCAAGAGCTTCTTGCCACCGCTTACGCCTTTTCTGCTCAGCAAGCTCAAGTCTCCTGTTCCATTCTGCAGCATATCGCTTTGACATATTTCTTCCCTACCTCTCTTGCAACGGCAAAATTTAATCGTGCCTTCCTTTCGAATAACAGAATGAGTATACAAGTCCACAGACTGAGCGACAATCTAGCACGCTTAACTTGCCGACTCCCTGGGGGATTGCCACAGGGTTCTTGATTCCGCAATTCTTCGATCCTGACCCTCCCCATACGGCGCAACTGCTTTCCTTCCCTTAATCAGTGTTCTCATCAATCATTACCCGCTGTTTTTCTACCTCATATCCCTTCAATCCCCTTGATCCCCCTTCTCTACGCTCATCGCGCATTACTCGTTACGATTCACTGCCCCATGAACCCAACGAACTCTATGAACTAGACCAACTCTACGAACTCAACAAACTCCGTTACCCCGTAATCCTTAACCCATACCCCTTAATCCTGTCGCCCTTCCAACCACGAACTTACCATCCCTACGAACTTCTACAAACCATTGGCGTTAGCCTCGTTGCCCAGATCACCCAGCGAGCTTCTCCCTCACGAAATGAACTACCCCGCCGCAAGCAGACGGGGTATCAAGAGGCATTGTGAACGGAACGCCCCAAGGGGCGGGGAATCAACCCCAGTAGGGGATTCAAGTATCTCGCGGAGAGCCTCCTCAGGGTCATCGCTGATATAGCTTTCTTTGCAATCCTGATCTGCTTCTGAGCCATCATGAAAGTGCTTGGGGAAAGTACTAATGCGCCGCCAGCGTTTGTGAGGAGCATTATCGTGACGATAGATGGTCCCATCAATCGCTTTCCGTTCCCAATGGAAACTGTATCTGCCTTCCAACTTCAGTGAGAACCAGACCTCAACGAAACTATTCTCACGCAATGTAATGCGTAATTCATTAATATATGTAACTTCAACACCTAGTACAATCTCGTCAAATTCAATTTCCGCAATATCCTTGAGCCCTTCAACATCGACGAGTCTCATCCCATTCCCTCTAGGAGACGAGAAAGTCGATCTCGCTTATACTCCAGATGGTCTAATCGCTGGAGATCTCGCCAACTCTCCGCTTCTTCCAACGTTCCATTTCGATACTGCTCTTCCATCTCCACCACGGAAGAAACATGGTACCGCGTCGTAATCTGGAACATCTCCACCTTGATTTCCCGTAATTGCCTTTCCAAGAACACCCGCAATCCCTGCTCCAGAACACTCTCTTTTGACGCTCCCATTTCCCTTGCAAGCTCTTCAGCCAATTCTTCCACTCTTGCGGGCATCGCAACCTCCTTTTCTGCCTGAGAGAACACCCCTATCTTCCAAGAGATGACTTCAGTTTACCACCTGGATCTCAACAACAGCAAGCTGCTAGATATTGCTTAGCAACGGCAACCCTTCCGTGTCCATATCACCCGTTTTCATCTGCTTTGCTATTCACCGAACTCTCGCCTGTGGACCGTGTCTCCGTCACTCATAACACGTTACCCATCACGCAGAAGTGTCTCCCGACCATGGACCCTTCCCTCTCGACAGCGTTCTTCAACTCAACGAAACCTGAACCCCATGGACTCTACGAACCCAAGGAACTCCGTTACCCCGTAATCCTGCTGTCCGTCCAACTTCGAACCACGCACTACGCACCACGAACGCTCTTACCCCGAACCCAACAAACTCCGTCACCCCTTAATCCTGCTGCCCG
>JALTFO010000187.1 GCA_027007005.1 Candidatus Bipolaricaulota bacterium
AGATGCTCCACAAAAGGGGAATAAAGAGAACCGCGCAACAGCTGGCGCTGGGAGCATCCGTTCTTGTGATTTTGGTGACGTTGTCCACCTTTGTTGCTGTTGCGGATGACTGCGGAAAGAATGCCGACTTGTGGTTCCCACCGCCAGGGACATCGCTCGATACTGAGGTGGCAGTACAAGAAGCGACACCAATTGTCTGCCAGGGCGAAACCATCAGTATCACTGTAACGGTTGACAATCTAAGCTGCGGCGACGCAGGGCCATTTGATGTCTCGCTCTACTACGACCAGATCGATGGTGCACACCTCATAGGAACGCAGCGTGTCGATACCGGGCTGGAAGCCTGCAAGCATGTGATACTTGACTTTACGTGGGATACCACCGATGTACCGCCCGGTGACTACACGATCATAGCATGGGCCGACGTGCATCACGAAGTGGACGAGATGAACGAAGATAACAACCAATATACGCTTCCCACTACTGTGACAGTACGCCCATTTGCGCCATCACTCGAAGCTGATAAGACTTACGTGGATGAGAACGGAGGCTCACCCATGCCAGGGGATACGATCACCTACCGGATCGAGATCACAAACGATGGTTGCGAGGGGTTGGCAAACAACGCTACTCACGAGTTCACTGACGATATCCCGAGCTACATGACTTACGTACCTGGAACGGCGAGTGCTGACTCAGGAACTGCAAGCTTTGATGGAGATCAAATAGTGTGGGACGGCGAGCTGCTACCAGGTGGGACAGTGACTATTACATTTCAGACGGTTATCAATGAGAATACACCAGACCAAACAACTATCTGTAATCAAGGACATATACATTGGGATAGTGATTCTAACGGTGACAACGACTCAGATGAGCCAACCAATGATCCGTCAACACCAGTCGATGATGATCCCACCTGTCTGACAGTAGTTCGGCCAACTCCGGCAATCAGCGCTGAGAAGACATACTCCACAGAGAGTGGTGGATCTCCAGCTGCTGGCGATACTGTCACTTACACAATACTGATCAGAAACACCGGGGATGCTGCACAGGCAAACAATTCTGGTCACGAGTTTGTAGACGATATTCCAATCCACATGACCTACGTCGCCGGCTCTGTTTCCGCAAGCTTTGGCACTGCTTCTATCGATGGGGATCAGATTGTTTGGGACGGCGAGATACCTTCTGGGGGGACCGTGACCATCACCTTTCAAACTAGGGTCGCCGCCGACACCCCTGAGCAGACAACAATATGTAACCAAGGAATCATACATTGGGATAGCACTGGAGATGGCAATAATGACTCTCAGGACGCCACAGATAACCCCACAACACCGGTGGATGGTGACCCCACATGCGTAACAGTAGTCAAGCATCCTCCTGCCATCGACGCAGAGAAAGAATTCACAGACGATGATGGCGGTTCGATATCACCGGGAGACACTATCACCTATAGCATAAGGATCTATAACCGCGGGCTAGGAATTCAAGAAGACAATCCTGGCCATGAATTTGTCGATCCAATTCCTGGTTTCATGGAATACGTACCAGAGTCTGTTTCCTCCAGTAGCGGAACTGCCATTGTTGATGGAGACAAGGTTCTCTGGGATGGGAGAATCGGCCCGGGAGAAGTCATCACGATCACTTTTCAGGCAAAGATCGACAAAGATACCCAGGATGGCCAGGAGATCTGCAACCAGGGGCACGTCCACTGGGACAGCAATGCCGATGGAACAAACGATGCCAACGAACCGACCGATGATCCATCGACGGCCATCGATGATGATCCGACATGCTTCACCGTAAGGATAACGGACACTCCCGCCCTCGTTGGAACGATCGATGCTCCGACTCTATCAGAGTGGGCGCAGATCACGATGTCGATCCTGCTTGTCCTCGCCTTTGCTGTGATGCTAATCGTACGTCGCCGGGAAAGCGACGCTGCCTAAGGGAGGAGAATTGAGCACCAGACCACGCGATAAGAAGTCGATTATGCCTCGCAGG
>JALTFO010000188.1 GCA_027007005.1 Candidatus Bipolaricaulota bacterium
CTACTTACCACAATAGACGTGGTTCTCTGCCCTCGTGATTCGCGTGTGCCGGCAGATGGCAAACGAAGCTGGCGTTCGATCCTCCGCACTTCTCTTAAGCTTGCTCTTATGGCGCATTCAGGCAACAGAGATGCCCGACAGGAAAAGATCCGAACCCCCATTGGCTGGGATCTTGAGCTCAGCCGAAGCCATTGGGCACATCCCCGATTGACCGTGGTGACGTGCTGACCAACGGTCCCCCAAATGCGGAGACTACCTCCTCCGCATCGCGGCCTGGGATCCGCTTTCCCATAGCCTGCTCAATTAGATCTAGTAATCGTGAGGCTCTGTCTCTAATGAAGGGATGGAAGTTATCAACTCTAATGAATCCCGGTCTGATCGCATGCGATTCCAAGATTACATCAAGATCTGAATACCCCATCTTCTTCTCTGTCTGTAGCTTTGCAAGATATGAACTGGGCGCATCGCCTCCGATGAAACGATTGGTCTTGGCAGCAAGTGGAGCCTTATTGATTGCTGAGTTCCACTTCTCCTCGGGCATATTGTGATCCTGACACCACTTCTTAGGAAAAATGTGATGGATATCTATAGCAAGATCAAAGTACTCCTGAAGTTCGAGAGTGTCTCCGCTAAGGAAGTCGCGGCTTCCGTTCTGCATTAACAAGGCAAAGAGACCTTTGTAGGCGGCTGAATTCCTTGTGCGCAGTGTGAGTAGACGAATTGGCAAGAAAGAGGCATCAACAAGTGTCTGAGGTTCAGGTCCTCCATCGATCCAGTCAAGAACCTGTGGTAGATCGAGCGCAAACCGCCGTTCGTTGGCTCCTCCATAAAGCTCCCCGAAGACACCCGACCAATACCAGCGGGCGAGTTTTCTCTTGATAGGCTCTTCTTCAAAACGAGAGCCCAGGTCGGCGCAAATGCAGGAGAGCGGAATCAACTGCGTGTCGTAAGGAAGGTTGCGCGTTTCGAATACTTTCTCACGAGCCAACAATCGAGATGCGGCGAATAGACCCCTTTCTATTGCGTCAGCATTTTCTTTATATTCATCTAGAGTAAGCTTGAGTACATCTTTTCGCCGACAACCAACCGCGCCGCCCTCCTTCAAATGGCGGTGGTAGCTGGCGCGCAATGTGGTAGCAGTGAGAAAGGCGGATTCTTCGACTCCCGCCAAGCGCTTGTCCTCGGAGAGCCGTGCCTTACGTTCCTCCCAGTCCTTGCGAAGACGGAAGTCTTCCGCTGCAAAGGTTGCTGTGACAAGCTCAAAAACGGAGAGGACAACTCCACCAGTATTTACCTTCTCGAATACCTGGCAGACGGCCTCTTTCTTAGTTCCTTTAAGCAGTTCAATGACAGGAACCTTGTATTGCTGGAAAGGTTGCCAGATCTCGCGGGAGTAGGTATTGACAAATCGCATCTTGTCCTTGCCATAGTTGTGATACTCCTGGAAGCCCTCCACCCAGCGATAGAACGCAACCCCATCAAAGACCACATCGAGTGGGAACATCGATTGTTCATACTCTTTCTCCCGCGAACTTAGATCAAGGACAACATCACGTCCAAATACGCCTCGGAGAACACGATCAGGAGGAACTGAGACGATTGCCTCTTCGCGATCCTCATTCTCATCTAGCGCTCTTGCCATGTCCAGGTAGTAGTGCCGCTCAATGGGCTCATTCTTCTCGGTCTTCGTTGGCACTGGCCTTGGACTGACGAGTGCAAAGTAGAGGGATGTTAGACGTTGCTGCCCGTCCAGTATCAAGTAGTCAGGCGCTGGCTGCGTCGCTAGATCGACGCCTTCGACAGGGCGTGGAAGGAATCTTGACCCGTCTCCACCAGTCTCAAGAAGCATTATGGCGCCGATGGGATACGAGAGTGATACACTGGCAATCAACGATCGAATGTGGTTGTCATCCCACACCCAGCCACGCTGAAAGTCAGGTAGCTGGATGACTCCTCCTCCAATCTTCTTCAGCAATTCATGAAGGAACGGTTCGTTCGTCTCAAA
>JALTFO010000189.1 GCA_027007005.1 Candidatus Bipolaricaulota bacterium
ATCGGCTACGACGACGATGGTTCTGTCCTTGGCGACTTTATCGAGGACAACTCGGTCGATTCCCCCGAGCGGGAGACATTCGAACACCTGCTGGTACAGGAACTGGAACAGGCGTTGAACGAACGATTGACAGATCGCGAAAAGCGGATCCTCGAGTTGCGCTACGGGCTAAACGACTATCAGCCCCGCACCCTCGACGAAGTGGGAGTAGAGTTTGGTATCAGCCGGGAGCGCGTTCGGCAGATCCAGAAGGAAGCGCTTGCCAAGCTCCAAGATTCGGGGTTGAAACACCGCTTGGAGTGGCTGAAACTTCTCTCGGAACACGCATAAACAAGAGCAGTGGGGTCAGACCTTCATTCTTAGGATTTCTCTCAGGTTCTCACTGGATTCTCTCTTTGCCTAGTATATAACGTCCACCTAATGTAGACACTCGAGGCAAAATCCTAAGAATGAAGGTCCGACCCCACAGTGCTATCCAATCTCTTCTGTGTAGTGGCAGTCCTTGTTGCTACAGACGAGCTTTCCCTTCTTCTCGACAAGAACTCCATTCTCGCACGCCGGGCAGACCTTGACCGGCTTTTCGCTCACCGCAAAGCGGCAATCGGGGTAGCGGCTGCAACTGTAGAAGGTACGCCGTCGCTTGGCTGAGTACTTCTCGACTAGCACCCCTTCCTTGCACACTGGGCAAGGAACACCGGTGGAGACAGGCGCTGTTTTTCCACACTCCGGGTTTGTGCACTTGTAGTAGCGCCCGTACCGGCCCGATTTGAGCTCCATCGGTGATCCGCACTCAGGACAGGGGATCTGGTGCTCGCGTGCCTCCTTCTCCATCTCCTCCAATCCCTCGCGTAGGATCAGTTTCTCCCCCTCAAAGTGATAGGGAAACTCCGGTGGGAGGTTCTTCGTGTTCTTGCACTTGGGGTAATTGGAGCAGCCGAGGAAGTGAGATCCCTTCCAGTAGCGAAGCTCCATCGGCGCGCCGCACTTATCGCATGGCACGTCGGTTAGGATGTGGAAGCGATGCTCCTTATTCCCATCCTCCTCTTCGAATGCCTGCAATCGCTTGGAGAACGGCGCGTAGAACTCGTCGAGAACAGCTGTTCGCGTCAGTGATCCCTCTTCGATCTTGTCGAGGTCCTCCTCCATGTGAGCGGTAAACTCGCTCTCCACTGTCTGAGTGAAGTTCTGCTTTAAAAAGTCGACCACTACCTGACCAAGGAGCGTGGGGTGCAGGCTTCCCCCCTCTTTTACGGCGTAGCCGCGGTCTTGAATGACGGAGATGATTGAGGCGTAGGTGCTCGGTCGCCCGATCCCCTCCTTTTCCAGCAGGTTGACCAACCCCGCCTCGCTGTAGCGCCGCGGCGGTTCGGTGAACTTCTGGAAGCTATTTACTTTCTCTAACACAAGCTCCATCCCCTCGCTCAGGCCGCTTGGGAATTCCTTGTCCTGCAACCGCTGCTCGGGGAAGAGGACGAGGAAACCGTCGAACGATAGCGTGCTCCCGCCCGCCTCCAGGGTGTATGAATCGGCAGAGATGACGGCCTTTCGCTGCAGGTAGACGGCGGGTGTCATCTGCGCCGCGAGGAAGCGGTTGTAAATCAGGGCGTACAGCTTACGCTGGTCGGGGGAGAGATGACCGGCGATCGACCCCGGCGTGCGCGAAAGATCGGTCGGTCGGATCGCCTCGTGCGCGTCCTGCGCCTTCTTCTTGTTCTTAAAGTGACGCGGCTTCTTCTCCAGGTACTTCTCACCGTACTTATTCTCGATAATCTCCCGCGCAGCGGCCACCGCCTCATCTGACATGCGCACCGAGTCTGTACGCATGTAGGTGATCAGACCGACGCTACCTTCGGGAAGTTTCACGCCCTCGTACAACTCCTGAGCGATCTTCATCGTGCGCTTCGGGGTGAAGTGCAACACAGAGGAGGCCGTCTGCTGCAGCGAGCTAGTGATGAACGGAGGTGATGGTTGGCGGCGACGCTGTTTCTCCTCCAGGGCAGCCACCGTGATCTTTGCCGCGTGCAGCGCGTCGATCACCGCCTGTGCTTCATCCTTGTTGCGGATGGCGAACTTCTTACCGCCCTTCTTGGTAAGCTTGGCGGAGAACGGCTCACCGTTTCTCAGAAGAGTCTCAATCTCCCAGTACTCCTCGGGGACGAAGCGGGCGATCTCATTCTCCCGATCGCACAGGAAACGGAGCGCCACGGACTGCACCCTGCCCGCGGAGAGCCCTTCGAACCTGTTGCCGGCGAGGGCCTTAGAGAGTATGGGACTCACCTGATAACCGACGAGACGATCGAGGATGCGGCGGGTGCGCTGCGCCTCCACGCGGTTCATGTTGATCTCCGTCGGTGACTTGAGCGCCTCCAGGATGACAGGTTTCGTGATCTCGTTGAATATCGGACGGGAGAAAGCATCGTCGTCCTTGATGATGCGCTTGAGGATCGTGTACAGATCGTAGGCGATCGCCTCGCCTTCGCGGTCGTGGTCCGTCGCCAGATAGACGCGCTCCGCGCCCTTCGCTGCATCGCGCAGCTCTTTCACCCGCTTCGTGCGCTTCGTCTCGAACTTCGGCTCAAACCCCTTCTCTATATCGACGCCCAAGTCGTTTCGCGGCAGATCGCGCACATGCCCCTGCGAAGAGAGGACCTTGTAGCCCTTGCCCAGGTACTGGCCGATCGTGCGCGCCTTGGTCGGTGATTCAACGATTATCAGTTTATGCAATTCTCTAGGCTCCTTTCTTGATTCCGACCATTATACAGATCACGTGAGGAAAGTCGAAGGAACAAAGGTATTGCACTCAAGACAATCCTCCAGAAGCAAGACGCGAGGACTTCCCGATCGATGCGCAAGTCGAAAGATGGCAAAGACCAGTGCCCACCGGATAGAATAGGCGTATATGAGAGGAGAATAACTATGCGCCATGTTATCTTTGAAGGTCTGCCGGCAGCGGGAAAGAGCGAAACTCTGTCCCTGCTGGCCCGTTTCTATCCACAGAGCGTTGTCGTTCTGCCCGAGCTTGTCAAGGAGGTCGCATTGCGAGAGAGAATAGATATCTTCTCACAGCGGGATCGCCTTACGGAAGCGATCATCGCTGAGATCCCACATCGGAAGGATCAGATCGAGCAGGCGATCGCAAGAGGAAAGCTCTGTCTGGAGGAGTCGCATCTCGGTGTTCATCTGGCCTACGCGAAGGCTCTCGGTGATAGTGGATTCATTGATGCCTACCCGCAGATAGCGTCCGCCCTGCCTCAACCCGATGCCTACGTCCGCCTAGACATCCCCATCGAGCTGTCGCTCCTACGCCAGGAAGCGCGTAACACACCACGTTTTTTCATAGATGGACCGCACCTGGAGGCGATGCTTACCGCGCTTCAGGGGTGGCACATCGAGCACCTGACAAATCTCATCGCTATAGACGCCGATCGAGAGCCATCAGCCTTCCTCGCCGAGGTGGAGAGGGAGCTTCAGTTGCAATACACAAGTGAGAGTACACCGCTCGATGACACATTCGATGTCATTCTTCTCCTCGGTCGCCCTGCAGCCGGGAAGAGCGAGTTCATCGATTTTATGCACAAGACGCCGATCGCGCAGCGCGCACGGACGTATCATATCGCACCATTTGAGGCGCTTGATGATTTTCCCATCCTGTGGGAGAAGTGCGTCGAGGACGATCTGTGGGAATCGATGAGAAAGGGACGCCTCTACTCCCGCCGCGCGGATGGAAACTACGCGATCACAAACAGCAACATGTGGGAGTTCCTCATTCGCAAGCTCAATCAGCAGGTGGAAGGGATCATGTCTCAGCCCATGTCTCTGAACAGCAAGACCTTGATCGTCGAATTCGCACGCGGCGGAGAACGCGGTTATGCAGATGCCCTCTCCCAACTCTCTCCAGAGATCATGAAGCGCGCGGTGATCCTTTACGTTAGCGTATCATTTGAAGAGTCATGGCGTAGAAATGTCGCCCGTTACGATGAGAAGCGAAAAAGCGGCCTTCTTACCCATTCTGTGCCGCGCGCGGAGATGGAGGCAACATACGGAAGCGACGATTGGTTCAATATCGCTCCTGACTCACACGGTACGATCGCCGTGCAGGGGATGAAAGTGCCATATGCAACGATGAACAACGAACCGGAATCAAAGGACCCGCAGGTTCTCGGCCCGCGCTATGCAGCAGCCCTAGATGAACTCTATTCTTTATGGAAGAGGAGATAGTCACGATGAAGATTATCTCTTCTCTTTCTCCATGTACATGTTGTGATCGGCAATCTTCAACAGTCGTGCCAACGAGAAGTCCGTATCCGAAGTCCACGTTGCCCACCCAATGTCTATCCCTAGCTTGACATTCGAAACGCTGGCGTCCCCCCACTCATCAACAGCATGGCGCAGGCGTTGCGCAAGGGACTCAACCCGCACCCCGGTTTCCGGTAGGATGATAAGGAATTCATCACCCCCATAACGGATCACCCAATCACTCTCGCGAACTTCTTCCTGCACAAGCTGAGCTACACCACGGAGGATCCGGTCCCCTTCTTGGTGTCCCAGTTGGTCGTTCACCCGCTTGAAATTGGCAAGGTCTGTCATCATGATGGTAAACGGTCTCTTATACCGCTGCGAGCGCTTTAACTCCCGTTCAATCGACTCATCGAAGTAGTGGCGGTTGTACAGACCTGTAAGTGGGTCACGGAATGCTTTTTCTTTTAGGAGTTCTTCTGTTTGCACCCGTTTGGAAATATCAAGTATATTCAGCATGAGAGCAGGAGTCCCTTCATAGTCCATCGCCAAGGACTGCAGGTGCAGAGATATTGTCCCTCCGTCTCTGCGAATACCCCTTGTCTCCAGGTCGCCTGGTGATGGGTTTTCATCGCCCCTACGCAAGGCAATGCGGTCGTCAGGAGAGAATAGCTGCCACCACGGCTCCATGTCGAACAGCTCATCACGCTTGTACCCGAAAAGGGCCAGGGCTCGATCGTTGGCATAACGCACACGCCTCTGTTGTACGATGAGAACTCCGGTCATGGCATTGTCAGTTAGGAAACTGAAGAGTTTGTGCCTCTCTGTCATGTTCTCTCGCTGTCGAGCCTCGACAAGCGCGATCGCGGCGACTGAGGTTAGATCCTCTAACTCGCGCAATTTGGCCGAAGTTGGCCTCCCTCCATCGCTTGGATCATCAACTGAGACTTGCCCAATGATCCCGTCGTTGATCCGACATGGAATTAGCAAGAGGTCTTCTGCTCGCCAACCGTGAGAACTGATGAATCGTCTCCTGCTGGAAATTCGCGGTACGACTGAGTGGGGGGCGGTCCCAGCGGGGATGTAGTAGGAATTTCCCATGCGAAACGACGGCCTGTACTTGTCTCCTCGGATAATCCCCCCACCGGCGATAAACAGACGGATTTCCCGGTGGTCATCCTCAGTAAGCCCTTGTGCAGCGTATTCGAGCACATGGGCAGTGGAATCAGGTGCTGGAGTAATTGCCTGATCGTAGAACGAAACAAGAACACGCCTGTAGGGAGAGTGGTGAACCACGCTACTGACAAGTTCCTCGAGTATTTCTTTGATCATTCCCCTAGATCTGCGCGAACCGAATCGCTTCGATCTTCTAGCCCCCGTTACCAGTCCAGTAATAGAACATACCACAGTTGCGTTATCCAACGCAAGTGGCAAAGCAAAGGGGACGTTTGTCCCAAATATCCCAGAAGAAATGCCTTCTATAGCTAACGAATCACTATAGCATGATAGGGGAGGTACGATGATGGAACTGGAAGAGTGGTTACGCCTTTACCAAGCTCTGAGTACAACCGCTGGAGTGAAAGAACGCGGGTATTGGACGATCGCTGGGATCTTTCTACTGGCGAACTGTCTGTTGATCTTCCCGTTATCTTTGTTTCTCTTCTCTTACAAGGCTTGGGAAGGTAGATTCTTCACCACGGTCCTTGCAGGGATTGGTGTCCTTGTCTGCCTTGGTTGGTCATTGAGTCAGAGGCGAGCTGTGCAAGAACTTAATCACGCCTCTGGTCTATTGCGGAGCATTGAAGGTCAGTTCGCCGGTGGTGACTTTCACCGTAGTTTGTACAAGCTCCTTGCAGGAGAAGAAGTATGCATCCCCTCAACATCATGGAAATGCAAGGAGTGGCACCCAAAAGTGACCCACCTGGGACCGGTGACACGGTTGCTGCCACATGCTTCGATATCGGTCCTCCCGGTGGTATTTCTCCTGGCCTGGGTGGCATTGGCCATCGTGTCCTGGATCTTCTAGCGTCAATCCACACAAGACGTCGTCTGCGCTCATCGTAGCAAGCAGCCGATCCACCCGGGCAACTTCTGTCAAACCTGCCAAGTATCTTTTCAGGTTCCTCACGCTGGAGGCAAGGTAAGAGGTGGAAAAGGGACCTCCCTCTGATATGCTCTTAAGAGATTAACCACAAGAGAGATCAAAAGGAGGAACCAATGCGGAAAGATGATATCACGCGGCTGGTGGCGATACAAGGCTTTTCTGTAGCGCGGACCGAGTTTAGCAGAGAGGAGATACAAGTAGAAACAAGGGAGAAGGAAGAGAAGTTGTACCACAAGAAGAGGCATCGAGCTAAGGTTATGCGCAAGGTGCCTAAGAAGGTGACGTACTTGATTCCCAGGGTCGATATCTACCTGCAGCGTGATGAACCAGTGTACCGTTGTTCTGGGTGTGGGAGGCAGTACTACACCTACGATCACTGCAAGCCGTACACTGCACGAGACCTGCCGTACGGGAAGTGGAAGAGTGTGTGGATCCATTTTGACAAGGTGTATGTCAACTGTGATAAATGCGGGATCAGGGTGGAGAGTCTGGGATGGATTGATAGTCGA
>JALTFO010000190.1 GCA_027007005.1 Candidatus Bipolaricaulota bacterium
GATGCTGTAGTTCATCGTCCCGATCTACAAAGTGGTTCCTCTCGCGAATGTGTGCAGAAAAGTATTGGTTAGGCAGGTGAAAGCATAGGTCTCATCAGGTATTTGAAGGGGCAAGCCAAACCCAAGTATCTGAAAGCAGTTAGGTGAGCTTGAGAAGCTAGACTTGAAAATCAATCGTGCCTACTACTGAAAGGGGCATTCCGCCAGTTCTGGGGGTACATTCGTCCTAGGTGGGCCAAGCGCTATTTGGACAAGTGGTTCTAGTGGGCTACCCACTCTCGTTTGCAACCAATGCGTGACTTCGCCTGGATGCTTCGTCGCCACCAGAAGGACCTACTGAACTACTTCAACATGCCCATCAGCAACGGTACTGTAGAGGGGCTCAACAACAAGGCCAAGCTAATCAGCCACAAGGCTTATGGCTTCCGCACTCCAAAGAACTACATACGCAACCTCTACCACTGCATGGCTAACTTGCCTCTCCCTCACAAACCATGCACACATTCGCGTGACGAACCAGCGAATTGATTAGGTTGTCACCTTCCGTGAGTAGTACTATAAGTTGTGGTCTCAAGGCTTCAATCCTCGAGTGAAGAACCGCGAACTTCTTCTGCAGCTCCTGAGGTGGGCAGGGTACCTTGAGCCGCTTGAGATCGGCGAAGTTTAGTCCAGAGCGGGTCTGCCCTGTGTCAAGCAAGCGGAATTGCAGTAATGCTGAATCGGAAACAAGAAACTCTGCAAGATAGATTGGGTTGATGTTTTCAGTTCTCAGGAGCCCTAAATGCTGGTTGACATGGGCAGGCCCTAGGGATGTCGGAATCACAGCCGCTCTTCCAAGATCCGCAGTGATGCTGAGCACGACATCCCCTGGTTGTACACGCGTGCGTATTGCCTCCGTTGTGTCTGGCGTGAAAACATGCGCCAGGTTATCAAGTAGCAGTCGATTCCGGCCAATGTTCTGAATCCTCAAGAATGCTGCTCCCTCACGTGAGTAGTACTTGGCCCAACCTCTTGATCCACTTGTCAGGAACACAAGCAGATCTCCTAGCTTCTTGACCGGCCAGCCTTTCGGGTTGGTGACGGGGTCGCCGAACATGTCGAGGAAGGCGGAGCGGAGGAATTGATCGGCGAGGGCGAGGGTCTGTTGGCGCTTGCGACGTATGGCGTCAGCTTTGTCGAGGATGGCGGCGATCCGCCGCTGTTCGGGGAGGGGAGGGAGAGAGATTTTCGATTGCTTAACAACTCGATCGCTTACCGCAGGATAGCTGGCCCCCGTTGCGCGACGCACCATCGAAGCAATGAATGCCGGGCTCCGAACCCAATGATACAGATACCTGTTGTCTAGTCGCTGCGGATCGGCGCGCAAGACGCAGAAGCCGGTGGATCCCGTAGCACCATCCAGACCGTCGGGCACTACGCCAACCGCATTTAGATTAGGACGAACCGTCGAGACAAGCACATCCCCAGCCTTGAGTAATTGCTTGGCACGGCTAGGTGCGTTTGCACCAGTCACTTGTTGCGGTGCGACAATCTCCTTTGTCTCGCGATCAATGGACGAGAGGTCTACGTACACAAACGTTGCATGGGGTGATTCCTTGGCCGGCGACCATGTCTTAACTGGCATAATAAGGCTTCCAAGCACTGTGCTGATAGCACTCATCCCAACATCTCCTCCAGTTCGTCGAGATCCTTGCGGATCTCGTCCTCCAGATCACGGAGCTGCTGCAGGATAACCTTTGGAGGGTCGTACTCGACCTCTTCGTACTCGATCTCCTTGTAGCGATTAATCGACAGGTCATACCCATTGTCGACGATCTCTTCGACAGGCACATAAAATGCCTTGGCCTTGCGGTCTTCAAACTGCGGCAACACGGCATCCTGCCCGTGATCCCACGCCTTCCATTTTGCCACCACATCGGGAATGTCGTTTGCCTCGATCTTCTCCCGTTTATCGTCGAGTGAATAGCCGTCGGCCTGCATATCGTAGAAC
>JALTFO010000191.1 GCA_027007005.1 Candidatus Bipolaricaulota bacterium
TCACCAGCAACCGGGCACCGGAGGAGTGGGCAGAAGTGTTCGGCAACTCACTCCTCGCCTCAGCCGCCCTGGACCGACTTACCCATCATTCTCAGTTCATCGAGATGAAGGGAGAGAGCTATCGTCAACGTCAGAGAAGACTCGTCAATGGAGGGTCAATCACTGGAGAAAAGGAGGTGTACACAGAGAACACGTCGGAGCAAAAAGGCGGGGACATGTAGCCGACCATCGACCGGGGAAACCTACCCGACCCTTGACAGGCAGTTCATTTCTTACTTGTCGAATCCAGGCGTTGATCGCCATCATTTTCTCTTGACCTACTCCCCGTACCGCCCTGGCTCGGTACAAACTTTCTAGCGTACCGTCAAAACAAGTGGCTATAATGCGTTCCTTAAGCTTTGCACCAACACCTGCAACTTCTGTGAGGCGTGTTTGAACTATATATGTACACAAAGCCTTGTTAAGCTCTGAGGTCTCGTGCTTGCTAAGGTCTTGGCGCTGTCGTTCAATATCCTGTTGTTTTCTACATATTCGCCTAGTAGCGCTCCGATGGCGTGCGATCGCAGCTTGGAGTTGACGCACATGGTGAGTACCACGGCATAGTCGGTAATCAGTGCGTGCCTTTCGGGTAATCTCTGCCTCACGGACAAGCCAGGGTAGCACGCCAAGAAAGGCAAGAAAACAAGCGACTCCTCCAATTGCGATAAGTATTACCACTTCAATTCCTCAATCTACTGTCAAAAAATAGCTTGTCATCTTATATCTTAAGAAGAATTGACTCCTTATTTCTCCTTCGCATCGGAACGCCACTCCCCACCGCACACGGGCGGTGCCGGAGGCGAATAAGCTACTACATGATGGTCCCGGACAATAGTATCTGAAAGGTGGTCTAAATCAGGAAAAAGAGTACGAGCTGTAACTCTAAGGGCAGCTAGGTCTTCTAGGAGATGCTCTTTACTGCTTTTGGGAACGATATATCGAACAAGGTGTCTTTTGTCGCTAAGAAGATCGGGTATCGTATTACCCTCCTTCGGTTTGGGATGAATGGTAAATGTGCTCAATTGAGTTACTATTCTAGGGAAATAAAGAGCTGGTTGGATTGCGATAGGAGATTTAGGAACGCTATCAAGCCCGAGCTCTTTCGCTAGTTTATCTGGATTTGTATGCATTGGTTCCATTGCTAAATAACGAAGGATTGGGTTATTAAGAAGTGGAAGCCCATAAAAGCCACTGTGCTTGTTAAGCTCATGAGGATACATAGCCCAGAGTTCACCATTGTCTGTAGGATGTTCACTTACTGCAAAGTACAAAGCTACAAGAGCACTTTCAGTCCAATCTAGCAGTCTTGTTGGAGCACCATGGTGTTGCATCAAGAAAAACCATGCAATATGATCATCTTGTTTCGGGATACTTGTAGCTAGTGCAGGGGCCTTTCGCTTAAAGGACTCAATGAGGGATAATTCGACATTAGAGCGTATATTTCCTATGGAGTCCCACTCTCCCCGGAATATCCGCGGCGTCAATGTTCCAAAAGTAATGGCGTGGCCTCTGAACCAGCCTCTCGATAGAGTAGTCGCTATTTCAACTACATCCTCAATCGTGGTAAGCGTATATGTGTTAGTCACATCTAACTCCTTTTGCTAAGAACAGTACTCTGTAATCCTTTGATAACAGCAATTTCGTCTTTTGTAAGCCCGTAGAGTTTGTAGACGAGTTGGTCGATCTGTTTGTCCGTGGCGTCGATCTGACGTTGGATCGCGGTCTTCTCGTGGGTTGTCTTTGCCGCGTCAAGCTGTTTATGCAGTTTGAGTATCGTCTCTACCAGCTCGACCATCCGGTCGTGGCGGGCTTTGTCGGTGGGATTCGAGAAGTTGATAGCTCGGATGGGAAGCTGTTCAACGTGTTTTTTCTTTACCTCCGCTAATGCCTCGCCTCTTTCTGGGTTGATATAGCTATAGACGAAGTCACATAGCCGCGAGTTCAGAATCCCAAGTACGAAACGAAGGTTATATTCCTTATTCCTGGGTAGGATTATGTGTAGATTATTGCGGGCGTAGAATCCATGTTCAACAAGCGTAGCAATGATTGAATCCCCTGTTTGGCGAACGACGATCACTTCTGGCTCGGAAAAGATCGAAGGATCACGCGGCGCAGCGAGCCAGGGGCCATACAAGATCCAATAATCGCCATTCCAAAGATTCCAATACCGTTGGATTAGGCTGCCACGCAATAGCGGTGACCAGTCCGGGGCTGGCCGGGGACCTTCTTTCACAAAAGGCTTGTCTCGCATGGTTTGGACAGTCTGAGGAGGCTGTCCTTTACCTTTTTCGAAGGGCTTAATGCCGTTGAATACAGGGAATATATCAGAAAGAGATATCGAGCTCGAGTTGATTTTAGCAAAGAGGGATTGTTCTTCATAGGAAGCAACCACGTTAATTGGGTCACCGTTTCGTGGGACATTTAACCAAGGTAACCGATGCCAGGAAACTACTTTACTGGTTTGAAAAATGTCGACTTCGAAAGTGCCCTTGTCATGCGGATCGAAAGGGTGCTCTTGAAAAATCAATACGTGAGTATCTACAACGGCGTGGAATACTTTTCGAGGTAGATACAGGATCCGCTGCCAACGGAAGCGTGTTGTTAGAAAGATTCTTATTTTTCGGTAGGTTACGGATTGAAGCCACGTATTTGAGACTATGATTCCAAGAAGAGCATCCTGCTTGAGCAGGTAGTGATAACGTTCCAAGAAAAGCAAGTACAAATCTTCAGCATCCTGATACTTGTACTGGGCCTTGAAATAGTTATGTTCCGCTAGCGAAATTACTCCTCCATACGGCGGATTGCCGATCACAGCATCGAAGCCATTACCCTCACCCTGCCCTCTCCCAGCGGGAGAGGATACGAACACCTCCGGGAACTCCGCCTCCCAATCAAAGGCGTTGATGCGGTACCGCTCTTCATCATCGAGCAGGCTCAGTTGCTTGTCTTCGTAGAAGTCCGGGCCAATGAGCGAGTTGCCGCACTTGATGTTGTCTCCAAGATCGGGCAATGCTCGTTCGTGGAAGAGTCTATACGTCTTTCCCAAAGTCTCCGCGTTCTCCCCTTCGAGAACCTTCAACAGGAGCGACAGCTTGGTCACTTCGACTGCCTGGGTGTCGATGTCCACGCCGTAGATGTTGTTTAAGAGAATCCTCTTCTTCTCAGCAGTGGTCAGTCGCCATTCACCGCCGCGCCCTTGATAAAGCTTGGGTGATCGCCCTTTCGCGTGCTTCTGCGGATCGTGCTCCTGGTACCACTCTTGGTGCCAGTCTAACAGATACTGATACGCACCGAGGAGGAACGAGCCGGAACCGCAAGCTGGATCGAGCACACACAGCTTGGCGATCTGGTTCGGAGTCTTTCCTTCCAAAAGTTTTCCGACAGTGTTCTTCACGATGTAATCAACGATGTAGGTTGGCGTGTAGTAGACCCCGCCGGCCTTCTTCACCTCGGGCTTGTCCTCCACCTTGGCGTGATGCCCGGAAGTCAATCGGATTACTTTGCCCAGGAACTGCTCGTAGATGTGGCCGAGGATGTCGGCGGGGAGTACAGAGAACTCAAACGGACTCTCTGGGTAGTAGAGGCCTTTGAAGATGTCCTTTAATATCTTGTCGTCGATGGTGAGCCCAAGAGTTAGGTCATCGGGGAGATCGTTCCTGTCCTTCTCCTTAGTGAAATGGAACAGTCCCGAGTTGTAGCGCTCATCGGCATGGCGAAAGATCTGACACAACCGCTCGTATGCGCGTGTCCCGCTCTGCAATGCCATCAACTGCCCATAGCTCTCAACGCCGCGGTCCTCGCAGATGCGCAGGAAGATGATCCGGTCGATCGTTCGCTGCACGGCGTAGTTGAGTTCGCGCGTGGAGAGATCGGGGTTGCGCAGGGCGATGTTCCGCGCGAGGAGATCGCGCCAATTTTCGATCTCTTTTAGGAATGCGTCGTCCACCTCAGCAGTCCCGCGCTTCTTCTTGCTCGATTCGACGTACTTGTCGAACGAGCCCTTGAGGATCGCTTCGCGGGAGAAGATCGCCGCTATCTCGTCCCAGCGGGCTTCGTATTCGGTGTAGGGAATGTAGAGGACGCGCGCGGCGGAGGCCTTGTCGGCCCTGTTTGGCCTTATCCGACCATCGTAGACGGCGAACTCCTCAAAGTCGGTGAGGATGGATAGCGGGAGCTTGGCCGACCAGGCATAGCGACGCAATTGGTAGGCAGGATCGGGATTGTTCTTGATATCTACGCCGGGACGCTTCGCCTCGACGAAGAACTTACGCATCCCGCCGATGCGGAAGGCGTAGTCCGGCGCCTCAGTCGTCGCAGTGACCTTGAGCGTGGCTTCGTGCACGACATCCTTGTACGCCTCGGCGTAGCCTTGCTGATTATCGATATCCCAGCCGAGGGCTTTGAAGAGCGGATCAATGAACTCGCGACGTGTCTCTGTCTCGTTGTAGTTGTGTGAGCGATAGATATCGTGGTTGCGTTCGAATCGTTCGATCAGATCGATGACTTCCCGTGGGGCTGTCATTCGCACCTTGCGTGCCGGAGTTGTTTCCGCATTGTAGTTAGTAGTTTATAACGCTTCACATTCCCGTACAAGCACGGCACGGGCGCTGAGCGATCGTGGCCGCAGCTCCGATGCTTGCTGCTGCAGGTTGTTTGCCTGAAATTACTGGCGAAATGTCTACAAATAGACTGGTCTAGGCGCTGTTTCCATGACGCCGAAACAACGCCTTATCAGTGATGCCCTATGCGTGACTCTGTTGTTTGATCAACCCAACGTCCGAGCAGGATGCATGTTCAACTTGCAGCGTAACGTGGCTGATGTTGAACTTGTCATGCAGCATTTGCTCGACATGTGCACGGATGACGTCTGCCGCGCTCACCGAAATATCCTCAACTTTGATGTGTGCCTCCAGGTGATTGTCGTGCTCTCCTACTGACCAAATGTGAACGTGATGGATGTCACACACGCCAGGAATCGCTTCGATCGCTTCTTTCATCTCTGGCAGAGATGTGTCGTGCGGAGCCCCTTCCATCAAGACATGCACCGTCTCTTTTACGATCTCGTAGGCTTCCTTGAAGATGTACAACCCGATGAGGATGGTGATCACGGGATCGAGCCAGTATACGTTCCATAGGTAGATCGCCAACCCTCCAAGGATCACGCCAACAGAAGAGATCGCGTCGGTCAAGAGGTGAAGGTAGGTCGCCTTTATGTTCATGCTCGACTTTGCCCCATGGCGCAATAGGAGCGTACCGATGACGTTTGCCACCAGGCCGATCGCGGCGACGATGAACATCATCTGCCCGTGAATCGGCACTGGGGTAATGAACCGCTTGATCGCTTCGATGAACAGAAAGATAGTGATCACGATGAGCGCCGATGAGTTGATCACCGCGGCGAACACCTCCGCTCGCTTGAACCCGAACGTATGACGAAGCGAGTTCGGCCTACGCCGCAACCTGATTGCAGTATAGCTGATGACAATCGAGATCCCATCACTAAAGTTGTGGATGGCGTCGGAAAGGAGCGCCAGGCTTCCGGAGAGCAGTCCTCCGATGATCTCAGCGGCAGTGATCACGAAGTTGAGCATCATTGTGATGAACAGCCGCGTTCCTGTTACACCCTCAGCCGTCTGTGTATGCGAATGTCCCATTCCTTCTCCTTCGGATCGTATGTCAATTCCATCTACAGAGACGAAGCCGCTGCTCGCGCAGCCAATAGCCCGCGATCCAACGGCACATATCGATAAATGTTAGTTTATTTATATCACAGATCAATGCTTGGTTCAAGTCGGCAAACGATGTAAAGTCACGGTACCATGTACCACACCATCTCGGAAGACGAGGCAGACAAGATTCTAGCTAGTATCCCGGATGTTCCAGTTGTGGAGCAGATGGCGGAAACGTTCAAGGCGCTTGGTGATCCGACGCGCGTACGGATCATCCACCTCCTCTCGCAGGCGGAGCTGTGCGTGCACGATTTGACACAGCTCCTTGGGACAACGCAGCCGGCGATGTCGCACCACCTGCGCCTGTTGCGCATGCTCAGGCTGGTGCGCACGCGACGCGATGGGCGCGCGATCTACTACTCTCTCGACGACGAACACGTCCTCGAGCTGTTCACCTGCAGCCGCGATCATATCTTGCACCAAACTTAATCACCGCTTTCAAAAGGGAGAAAGCAAGGGCAGGCGACCAAGTATCTGTCAATGGTTGTGTCCGTGTCCCTGGCCGTGCCCCTCTGGCTCGACCCACTCGATCGTCTCCAGGTTCCCGCGGATGTAGCCTTCAACAACATCGCGCACTGGCCCGGTCGCTCCGGTGACAACCTCTATTCCAAGCTGATCAAAGAAGTTGACCGCGCTTGGCCCCATCCCCCAAGCGAGCACAGCATCAGCTCCTTGAGAATGAATCCAGTTGGGAAGATCCCCTGGGCCGTGCTCAGCATATGGAACGTCGAGTACCTGTGTGCCCAGAATCTTTCCATTGTCTACATCGATCAGCGTGTAGTGCTGCGCTCGCCCGAAATGTTCTTCCACCTGATCGTCCAATCCGGCGGTTCCGCGTGTTGGTATCGCTATCTTCTTTGCCATTTGGGTCCTCCCTATGCTTTTTTGGCTCTTTCGCAGGATGGCTGATGAGGGAAAGGTTGCGACACAGGTATCCTTGGGGTATTAAGAGATTGAATGACACCCACAAGGAGGCACCCATGTCAGCAACCGTTTCCCTAGCACCATTGT
>JALTFO010000192.1 GCA_027007005.1 Candidatus Bipolaricaulota bacterium
CCTGCTCAGATGACGCAGGCGGACGCCATATGGACCGAGAACGGGTTTGGGCTTGGGTATCGCGATGAGAAGACTGGCGAATTGACCCACCACTTCTGGGCAAAGGCAAAGGCTATTGAACACGGGCCATACACTATCCTTTGGATGGCCTACCAGACGAAAGAACAGTTGTTTGATCTTCTTGGCCTGATCAAGAACCTTGGAGATCAGGTTAACTCAATTGAGTTGTGTGAACCAACGGGGATACAGATGCAGGACCTTCTCGATCATCCTTTTCGGTCGCGCCGCATCACGGAAGGTTCGAAACACGAGAACAAAATCTTCTCCGCGGCGTACTGGCAGGCGCGCATCCTTGACCTTCCTGGGTGTCTTGAACAAACGCACTTTGATAGAGAGGCTGTGCGCTTCAACCTCGTGCTTACTGACCCAATAGAGCGCTTCCTCGACGATACCAGCAATTGGCGCGGCATAGCCGGGGATTACGTGATCCAGCTGGAGGAGGAGTCTTTCGCTAGTCCGGGCCAAGATGAGACTCTACCAACCCTGAACGCGTCGGTCAACGCCTTCACACGACTGTGGCTCGGGGTGCGCCCAGCAAGCGTTCTTGCTTGGAGCGATGATCTATCTGGGCCTCAGGAACTTTTGGCTAGGCTCGACACGATCCTCTGTTTACCGTCGCCACAGGTAGACTGGGACTTCTAGAATTATTCGCCGATGATCTTAACCAGAACGCGCTTCCTGCGGCGCCCGTCGAACTCGCCGTAGAAGATCTGCTCCCACGGCCCGAAGTCGAGCCTGCCGCCGGTGATCGCTACCACCACCTCGCGGCCCATCACCTGACGCTTGAGGTGCGCATCGCCGTTGTCCTCTCCGGTGCGGTTGTGGCGGTAGCCCGAGATCGGCTCGTGTGGGGCGAGACCTTCGAGCCAGTCCTCGTAGTCGGCGAGCAGTCCCTGTTCGTCATCGTTGATGTACACGCTTGCAGTGATGTGCATTGCGTTCACCAGGCAAAACCCTTCCTTGATCTTGCTCTTGCGTAGGGCCTCCTCCACCTGAGAAGTGATGTTGATAAACGCACGGCGGGTCGGGACCTCAAACCACAGTTCTTTTCGATAGCTCTTGATCATGCTCGCTCCTTGTTCCTGCTCAGATGAATATTCTAAGAAGCCCAACGGCAAAGGTTGTACAAGAATTATGGTCACTTGTACAACTGGATTGTACAGATAGCACCTTTCGACTACTACTACTCATGCGGCCATACGGCGCTCTACAACCTATTTTTCGTGAGCCATACAAATCTACATTTAAAATACATATTTGTATGATGTGCAAAACAGTACGGTCGCAGCCAGAGCTAGAAGATTCGAACATAGCCGTCGATCACGAGAGGCTGCACTCCACCTACGAAACGCCTCGCGCAGCAGCGGCTAGACAACCTGTTCACACGGTGCGAGAAGTCCGAACAAGAGATGGTTCCGCGGTAGTTGCAATTCACTGACGTGACACTGTCGACATGTCGTGGAGTTAGAGGGCAAAGAGGGGATGTCCAGTTAATTGTTAAACCTGACGTTCACACGGCCTCCATTGATCACGTATTTGATCCTACCGCTAAGCGACCTGCTCTGTCAACACTGGTGCGCATGAATAGCGGGACATAGCAGTGCTCACCATTTGTTCATCATAAGCATCCTCTACTAACTGACCTGCACCCTGAAGCCAGTCCGGCAGTTTCTCCTGCAGTGCCTTCAGGCTCTTCTCATCCTCTCTAATCGCTAAATGATCAACGAGCACCGATAAGTCTCTGTAATGGGACAGACGATGGTATCCTTCCTCCGCGGTTAGTAACCCTGTTGCTAGCCAGCGCCTGCCTGTGCTGTGCCCGCACGCAGACAGGCATTGCTTGATCCGTCTCAGTACGCCAGCGGTTCACTCTCCCACTTTCGTACCGGAAGTTCCTAAATGTGTTCT
>JALTFO010000193.1 GCA_027007005.1 Candidatus Bipolaricaulota bacterium
CTCGTCATCACCGGGACATCGGCTCTTCGCTTCTGCGAGCTGGAGCTATTGTGGAGCGATGGCGTGGTGGCGAGCTACCCCGGCGACGGGCTGATCCTGTCCACCGCCACAGGGGCAACCGCGTACAACCTCTCCGCAGGCGGACCGGTGATCGTCCCCCCGGCGGCGTGCATCCTGGCGAGCCCTCTCGCGGTGCACAAGCTGGGGATCCTCCCCGTCATCTTCCCAGCTGAGGAGGTCCTGCTCGTGCGCACCCACACGCAGGTGAGCATCTACGCCGATGGGGACTTCACCTTCGACCTCCCTCCGGATGCGAAGATCACGATCAAGCGCGCCGATACACCGACGCGCCTCATTCGAATGGCAAGCGCTCCCTCGTTCTTCCACGTGCTGCAGGAGAAACTGAACTGGGGGGACGAATCTAAGCGCGAACCGAAGCGCTGATCGAAGAGATGACCACACGCGGGATTCAGTGCCTCGACGAGCGCGGCGTCGAGCACGAGGTGCTCACGTACCGCCACGAGACGAAGGGAGCGAGATACGCTGCGCAGGCCCTCGGCCTGCCGCTTGAGATCACGATCAAGAGCCTCGTCTTCCGCGCCGATGACGGCTCCTTCCTCTTCGCCCTGATGAGCGCCGACGGGAGCGTGAGCGAGAAGAAGCTGGCGCGCGCGAGCCGCCACAAGCGCGTCGCCCCAGCGAGCCCGCACGATGCGCAGCGGATCACCAGCTACCTGGTGGGCGGGATCAGCCCCCTTGGAGCGAAGAACAAGCTCCCCGTCTTCCTCGATTCCGCAGTTGCCGCACATCCGGATGTGGTGATCAACGCCGGAGCGCGCGGCACGATGTTGCGGCTTAAGACCGCCGATCTGATCGCTGTCGCCGAAGCCAGTGTCGCCGACATCCGCATTGAGTAACAGGAATGGATTATTGACATTTCAAATTTTTTCTGCTATATTGAACTACTTTATTAACACACTAAGGAGGTGCTTTATTCAACAAATGACTACCGCTAAGTTTCAAAAGAAGCACTTGAGGATATTGGTAGGCGTCCTTATGTTGTTGGCAGTATTAGGACTTTCATCGTGTGCGCTGTTTCAAGCCCCAAACAAGTATGTTACAGAGGTACGCGGACGAGTAACGATTGAAGGAACAACGGACTATTCGGGAATCAACGTACAAGTGCGCTACTATGACTACGAAGCTTATACGTATGTAGTGCTAGCTGCGTCAATGACTGACTCTTCGGGATCCTTCGCAATGACTGACGTTCCTTTGCTCCCTGAGAGAGTGGATTATCAGGTCTATGCTTGGAAAACTGGATATGCAGATGCAGACGAAAGCTTCTCTATCTATTATGGCTATGATGGTTCGCCGTTCATCTTCAATAATATGAAGTTACACTGTCAGAAGAAGATGGTGTTTGACTGGGTATGGAAGGAGGGTGACGGTTCCTCATTCACAGGGGGAACAACCGGGCATGACACCCTATACAGCTACGTAAAGGCATCAAAGCGCAGCACGCAGTTTGACTTCGACTGTGCAGCTGGAGCTGATTGTTATGATACGGACATCGGATTCTATGATGATGACGATAATCCAACATACTTTGATGCATGGAGCCGACGAGTGTGGGATATGGGTGCTGTCCCGCTGAACAGTGCGTTGTCCGTCCCGAGTAGTGGTGGAAAACGCTGGACATATATCACGTTGATGGTAGGACACACGTACGTGCTAGAAACTGACCAAGGCTATGCGAAGTTCTATGTTGTCAGTTTAGGAAATGCGGAATAGCAGCAATACAACTATAAGATCTAGGGTTCATCTAGATTACAGGCAAGAAGGGAACAGAAATGTTCCCTTCTTGCTTGTTAGTGTCTCATCTCTTCACGCTAGCCCCTTCAGTTCGTCGATCATCCCCTGCAGGACCTCGAAGCCTCCCTGCCAGAATTCTGCTGATG
>JALTFO010000194.1 GCA_027007005.1 Candidatus Bipolaricaulota bacterium
GAGCAGCCTGTCTTGCTCGTCGCCGATACAGACTGGCACGGGATACCCCCATTGCCTCACAAGCGGCCTTGGTCCCCACTTCAGGAACCAGCTGCTCAACAGCATCCATTAGGTATCCTCGTTTCTCTTTAGAGTTTCCATAGGCATCTCCAACACTTGCGAGATTTTTTTTGCACTTCGATGATCAACTCAGCCTGCTTAAGCCGCTGGTTAAGTTGTTCGTTCTCTTTTTGCAAGCGGTCTACTTCTGAACGCAGAGGATTATGCTCAGATGTCTTGCGCCCTCTCTTCTTGGGCTGCAGCCCATCGAGCATCCCCTCTTCCCGCTGACGACGCCATGTATTGAGGTGGGATGAATACAGTCCTTCACGCCGCAACAAAGCGCCTATGCTCCCAGACTTAGTGCAAGCGTCAGCTTCCCGAAGGAGGCGCAATTTGTATTCTGCTGTAAAATGTCTCCTAGTAGGTTTCTCTAATACTTCTGGGCTAGGAACTAGCTCTCTCCTTTGCTGGGTAATACCCTGATGGTCAGAACCTACCATTACAGCTCCTGTATCTCTATTGATATTCATAACTCTTTCTCCTTTCCACCCTCTACACTAATTTTACGGTGGTCAGGTGTCTCACTCATATTGACACAGAGGGAAGAAGCTCGATGCTAACGGAGGAACGAACATCGATGTTGCCCTTGTCACGGTGCTCTCCTTGTTCGAGAAAAACGATCATCCGCACTATATCATCTCCCTTACCGACGGCCAGCCAACAATAGGAGAGACTGACACTCTCACGATCATCAGTGATGCTTCCAACGCAAATACCAGCGATGTCCGAATCTTCTCGTTTGGTGTTGGATACGATGTGAATACTTTCCTCCTGGATCGTTTGAGTCAAGAGAACCACGCAACGACGATTTATGTAACCCCAGATGAGAATCTGGAAGGCGCGATATCCTCCCTCTACAGCAAGATCGCCTCGCCCGTTCTCATCTCGCCTGTGATCAAAGTGGATGGGGTAAAGGCCTACGATACCTACCCTAACCCGCTTCCAGATGTCTTCCGCGGATCACAACTTCTCCTTGCCGGTTGTTATCAAGGCGGTGGAGGGGCGACGATCACGCTGAGCGGCAAGGTGGGAGGAAAGACGATTTCATTCGTCGCGAAGCGTGCTTTCCCTGCACTTACCCTGCACTTACCCTCGATGCTGACTTTCTTCCTCGCGTGTGGGCAGGCCGCAAGATCGCCTATCTGCTCGATCAATTACGTCTCTACGGAGAGAACGAAGAGCTACTGAATGAAGTGATAGCCCTCAGCAAGAGATACGGGATCATAACCCCGTACACCTCTTTCCTGGTCGAGGAAGAACCGCTATCCGCGGATCAGATGGCACAGAGAATGAGTCAAGCCGCTGCTGCCCCTCCAAGCGGCAAACAGGCGGTTGCGGGCGCAACGAGCGTACGCAACCTGGCCGAGGATGAGGCTGCTCCATCAGAAAACGAAGCCGTACGAATCATCGACAACCGCACATTCTTCCTCAAGGATGGTATCTGGACCGAGAGCACGTATGTTAACGAAGAGACGATCAAGATTGTGACGTTTGGTAGCGCCTACTTCGACATCGTTGCTCTTAGACCAGAGCTAGCTCCGTTCTTTGCCCTCGGAGATCGAGCGATCGTCAAAGTGGGAGATATCTACCTTGAGATCGGACCGGAAGGGGCAGATACGCTCACCAGTGAAATCAAGGATCAGATAACGCAGAAGTAGGTGCTTACAGCAAGCGGGTGCTCTCCTTGTGATGCGGGAGGTCACCCGCCTCTCTTCTCACAACGGGGCCATCAAGGAGGGAAGATGCCATCTGCTGAAGAGCGTCCTTTTTGTTGCTAGTTCAACCGGACATCATCTGAGGTTGGCGGGAAGAGCTTTCTGATCCACATGCGATCTGGCGGCAGGACGCTCTGTATCGCCTCGGCAACTCCGCGCCAATAGTCTCTGTCGCTCCTCAGAGTTTCTACGGCTTTGGCCAGGTACTCAAGCTTAATCTCAAGCCCTATTGCATCGTCCAAAGTTGCATCGGCCTCTTGATGCTGCAGCTCGCCTCGCAGCCGTACAGCGGCCTGTCGGATCGGCAGACGCTCTTCTAGGCGTAGCTCCTCCAGCCGACGCAGAAGGAAGACAGCCTCTCCTGTAAAGATGAGGCGATTCCTTTCGTCGCGTGAGATGTACTTCTCCAACAGGTCGCTCAGTGCTTCGACCCGAAAGCGTACTGCACGCTTGGAGATTCCGAGTTTCCTTGCAAGATCATCTAGGGTTGCCATGCAGGGTATTATACTTACGATTCGCTCCATGGCAAGATACTTCTCCGATGCTGTGCGCAGTGAGCGTGAAAGGAACTTTGGGCACTCCGCATTCCGCGCTTTGCATGCTCTCTCTAAGAAGAAACGGCATCACATCACCATCCATTGGGACGCCTGCCCACGTGCGCCTGGTTGAATCTTTGTACCATGATCTTAACGAACAAGCTTCTGCAAGGACGGTGGGTAATGCGGTCACATTTCTATCGGGTATCTATCGTTTCTATGATCATCGGCCTTGCACTCATCGGGCGGGGAATTGGAATGGGAAATCCCACGCTCCTCTGGACGGGAGTCTCACTTGCCGGAGCAAACATCGTCCTTCTCTTGTTCGCCTACTGCCGTACTGCCTCAAATAACTCCCACACCAAGACAACATCAACCGATACCGCAACCTGAGTCTGCTTACTTCGACAATGAACGCTCGGTCGTCATTATGATAATCGGACAAGCTGCTTGACAGAGTCATCCCGAATCACTATCATCGTTTTAAAAGCGTCGTTAATGGCTACGTAGAAAGGGGTAATCCTGAACACTACTGATAGCACAGTAATCGAGCTTCGTGGGATCGTCAAACGCTTTCCCGGTGTTGTGGCGAGTGACGGTGTTGACCTGAGTGTTCGCAAGGGAGAGATCCATTGCCTTCTTGGGGAGAATGGTGCGGGCAAGACGACGCTCATGCGCATCCTGTACGGATTGTATCAGCCCGATGAGGGAGAGATCATCCTCAATGGTAAGCCTATTCGCATCCCATCTCCGCGTGCAGCTCTCACGTACCACATTGGCATGGTCCATCAACACTTCCGTCTTGTTTCCACATTGAGTGTGGCAGAGAACATGGTTCTGGGCCTGGATGAAGGGACCGGGCCGTTTCTGAATTATAAGAAGACCTACAAGAAGATCTCTCAGATAGCTAATAAGTATGGTCTAATCGTCGATCCTCAGGCCAAGGTATGGCAATTGACGGTGGGACAGCAGCAACGCGTAGAGATCCTCAAGGCGCTCTATCGCGAAGCGGACATCCTGATCATGGACGAACCGACAAGCGTGCTTACACCGCAGGAGGTAGATCAGCTCTTTTCTACGCTGAAAACGCTCGTCGATGATGGTTTAACGATCATCTTCATCACGCACAAGTTGGATGAGGTGATGGAGATCAGCGACCGGGTAACAGTCCTGCGCAAAGGAAAAGCGATCGCCACAGTGGACACCGCGGATACAAACAAGCCTCAATTGGCGAAGCTGATGGTCGGCCGAGAGGTTGTCTTTCGCTTGGAGAAGAAGGAGGTCAAGCGAGGTGAGCGCATCCTCATTGTTGATGATCTGCACGCGTTGAACGATCGTGGCCTACCTGCGCTGCGCGGAACTTCATTTGACCTCTACGAAGGCGAGATCCTCGGGGTGGCTGGTGTTTCAGGAAACGGTCAAAGGGAGTTGGCCGAGGCCCTCACCGGTCTACGCCATGTGACGCGCGGTGCGATCACCCTTGATGGCAAACAGATGACTAATCGCTCCGCGCGGGAGATCGCTGATATGGGTGTCGCTCATGTGCCTACCGAACGGAAGACGATGGGTACGGTTCCCAACATGACTATTCGCGAGAACCTAGTACTCAAGAGCTATCGGCAGCGACCATTCTCGCATGGGATGTTTCTTGATAACAAGGCGGCACAGGAGAATGCCCGCCGGCTGATGAAAGAGTATCAGATCATGGCTCCAAGTATGGATACGGCCGTGAAGGTCCTCTCCGGTGGGAACATCCAGCGGGTTGTTCTAGCGCGTGAGTTCTCCGGTAATCCGCGGTTGATAGTTGCAGCGCATCCGACATACGGGCTGGACGTTGGCGCGACGGAGCAGGTGCGCGAGATACTGTTCGCCCAGCGGGAGCGTGGAGCGGCAATCCTTCTCATCTCTGAGGATCTGGAGGAAGTGATGACCATGTCAGACAGGATTATGGTCATGTTCGAGGGCGAGGTGATGGGGATTGTCGACGCCGAAGGGGCAAAGATTGAGGAAATCGGACTAATGATGGCTGGGGAGCGAAAGGAAGGGGTGGAGAGTGCAAGCGCCGAAGTGGCTTAACATAGAGCGGAGGGCAGTTCCATCTGGGCGGACAATCTTGACTGTATCCGTTCTCGCCATCGTTGCAGCTCTCATCGTTATGGGCGTATTCTTTGCGGCTTACGGAGTCTCACCAATCCGCGCCTATAGCTCGATCATCGGCGGGGCACTCGGTAACTGGAGCGGGTTCAGCGAGACATTGCGCCGCATGATTCCACTACTTCTATGCGGGATAGGGTTGACGATCGCCTTCCGTGCTCTGTTCTGGAACATCGGCGCCGAGGGACAACTATTGTTGGGGGCAATCGCCGCCACTGGCATCGCCCTATTTTCCGGATTGCCTGGACCACTTCTGCTCCCAGTTATGTTCCTCGCTGGATTCCTCGCCGGGGCAATGTGGGGGGTGGTCCCAGCGGTGCTTAAGGTTAAATTGGGTATCAACGATGTCATCACCACACTGATGATGAACTACATTGCGTTGTACTTTGTCGTCTACTTGATCCACGGTCCGTGGCGGGGTCCCAGCATGCGTGGGTATGCATACACCGACATGTTCCCATTGGCGGCTCGAATCCCAACCATTGGGCAGAGCCACGTACATTGGCCGACTCTGGTGCTGGGAATTGCGCTCGCAATCCTTGCGTACATTGTTGTGAATCGTACACGCAGCGGGTTTGAGATCAAAGTGGTGGGAGAAAACCCACATGCCGCCCGATTCGCCGGGATTAGCGGGCTTAAGACGGTAGTAACCGCCATGCTTATCTCCGGAGGATTAGCTGGGATTGCTGGAGTTGGGGAGGTAGCTGGAGTGCATTATCAGCTTCTGGACCCAATGCAGATATCTATGGGATATGGCTATACTGCTATCATCGTTGCGTGGCTAGCACGGAAAAACCCGCTGGCGGTAATCATTACGTCATTTTTCTTCGGAGTCCTGATGGCTGGCGGTGACGTGATCAAGGTAAATCTGGGCCTTCCTTTTCAACTGATCAACGTATTCAATGGAGTGATCATGTTCTTTCTCATCGGAAGTGAAGTTTTTATTACCTACAAGATCTCAATACGGAGGCAATAATGGGTTGGGAATCGTGGCTTAGCTCTACGTTTGCACGTGCGCTGGCGTATGGGACTCCTCTTCTTCTGGGAACACTTGGGGAGATCTTCGCAGAGCGGTCAGGGGTACTCAACCTTGGAATCGAAGGGATGATGATCATGGGTGCATATTCGGCGTTCGTGATCACTTACAAGACCGGGCAACCCTGGCTAGGGGTGCTTGTAGCTGCATTAGTTGGGGGCGCCTTTTCCTTAATTCACGCGTTCGCTAGTATCACGTTGAAGGCAAATCAAGTGGTATCCGGTCTTGCCCTCACCATGCTTGGACTTGGATTGGCGGGAGTGCTTGGTCGCCCCTGGGTCGGATTGCCACTGTTCACTCCGTTCCACAGAATCACCGTACCCGGATTGTCAACGATTCCTGTCATTGGCCCAGGATTTTTCACCCGACAACAGCTGCTTGTGTACATTACCATGTTATTGGTTCCGATCATGTGGTACATCCTGTTTCGCACCCGGATCGGTGTGACCATTCGTGCCGTGGGAGAGGATCCTGCTACCGCCGACTCCGTTGGAGTCAACGTGTCCCGTGTCCGCTACCTATGCGTAGTTGTAGGAGGAATCTTCGCCGGGATCGCTGGAGCGTACCTGTCCGTTGGCTACCGTCCTGCCTGGACAGATGGAATGACTGGGGGAATGGGATGGATAGTCATCGCCCTCACCATTTTTGCTTTTTGGAATCCAGTCTACGGTTTGCTTGGCTCGTACTTCTTTGCGGCCATTTACTTCCTGGCGTATCGAATGCAGATGTGGGTGGCTCCATCGATATTGAACGCAATGCCTTATATATTCGCAATTCTTATCCTCATCTTGGTGTCGCGGGGGACGCTGCAGAAGCGCATGGGCGCGCCAGGGGCGCTAACGTTACCCTACACACGCGGTGAGGAATAAAGAGAGGAGGTGGTCGTTGCAGCGGTTGAGGTGGATAGCCAAGAGAGTAAATGATCAAAGAAGGAGGGAAATATGCACAGAAGAATCGCGTTAGTTGCGGTAATAACAGCGGTATTGCTGATGGGGATTGTCGCTGTTGGAATCGCCAAAGAATATGTTCCAGGAACACCAATCACGGCGGGATTTATCTATGTGGGCCCAATAGGTGACTACGGATGGACCCATGCTCATGATGTGGCACGCCAGATCGTGGACAAGGAGTTCCCATGGTTGAGCACAGTTTACGTGGAGAGCGTCGCCGCAGGGGACACAGTCTCGACGGTCGACAAGCTGGTAAATGACAAGCATTGCAACGTCATTTTCACTACCAGCTTTGACTTCATGAACGGCACGCTCGCGGCGGCGAAGAAGTATCCGGACGTGATATTCGCTCACAACTCTGGGTTCAAACGCGCGCCAAACATGGCCACCTACATGGCTGACTTCTACCAGGTTTACTACCTAAATGGTTTGATGGCCGGTGCGCTCACCAAGACAAACAAGATCGGGTACGTGGGTGCCTTTCCAATTCCCGAACTAAAGCGCCACATCAGCGCCTTTGCCATCGGAGCACGCGAGGTTAACCCCAAGGCAGAAGTAGACGTGCGCTGGACAGAGGCATGGGAGAGTCCGGCCGCTGCCAAGGAGGCAACTGAGGCATTGGTCGCTGAGGGATGCGACGTGTTCGCATTCACCCAAGACAGCCCAACTGTAGTTCAGGTTGCCGCTGCAAATGGGGCCCTCAGCTTCTCCCACTACTCTCCAATGTACCGGTTTGCTCCCAACAACGTGATATCCGGAGAGCTCGTCCATTGGGATAAGGTCTATGCAGACTTCCTACAGAAGATCTACAATGGAACCTACACTGCGCACAACCTGCAAAACGTCGACTACTGGTGGCTCCTCGATCAAGGCTCTGTTGAGATGGCCGCCAAGCCCGGAATGCCGATCAACCCTGTCTTCATTGACAAACTGAAGGCGGTAACTGTTGACGACCCCGTTCTCGGGAAGACCAACGTATACGATCTTATCCAAACGCGGATGGATCAAATGACTAATCCGGGCGTCACTTACGACCCGTTCCAAGGGCCGATCTACGACCGCAAGGGCGCGCTGGAAGTACCGAAGGGAATGTGGATGTCGGTTGATTCTCTCACCACTATGCAGTGGGCAGCGGCTGGCGTCGTTGGCCCATGGCCGGGTGAGCCGTAGAGCATAGAATATCTTCAAACGGTCCCCGATTTGATTGGGGACCGTTTTTTCTTTTGAGCCATGACACTAGGGCCCCCAGCAAAGCCTTCGCCTTATGCTAAAGATGAGAACAGGTGATAAGTAACGGACGAAGCCGCGTAGTGAGAACTTGCGGGCAAAAAGAAAGACGGGACTCACGCCCCGACACTAAGTAAGTTACGATATTGCACTACACCGTGTCAAGGGGTAAATGAAAAGCCGTGCTGCGAGGACGACCGCAAACGAGAGGATCTACCCTACTTGTGGGTCTTTAGCGCCTTCCTCGCTCTAACGACCACCTTGTCCATCGTCTCCTGCAGGTCCACGTTCTTGCAGCTACAGCCAGCAGCCCGCACATGCCCACCACCGCCGAATTCAACAGCAACCTTGCTCACATCAGCGTAGTTCTTCGACCTAAAGGAGATGTGCACATCCCCCTCCGGCCACTCGATGAACAGGATAGCGATCTCCACGCCGTACATCGATCTGATCTCTCCCACAAGGCCGCCCGCGTCGTCCTCAGTACATCCCGTGTGACGCAACATCTCCGTAGAGACATACGACCAGGCGAGCTTCCCATCCTCCACAATCTTCAGCCGATCGAACATCTCGGAGAGGAGCTTGACCTCGTTCAACGTCCTGTGTTCCAGGACCGCCGATGATATACGCTGAATGCTCGCCCCAGCCTTGACAAGCTCTGCAGCGTAGGAGAAGACCTTGTAATCGGTGTTGGAGTACTTGAAGAATCCAGTGTCGGTGGCGATCCCCAACAGGTTGATCTCTGCCAATCGAGCATCATACTCCACGAGCTGCTTTCCGATCTCGTAGATGATCACCGCCGCCGCAGCGTAGGCCGAATCGTAAAAGTCGATCTTGCCGAACCCAACGTTCGTCTGGTGATGGTCGATAGTGATATCCGGCTGTTCCCCCTTGAGCAATTCCACGGCGTCCCCAATCCGCGAGAGTTCGGAGGCATCGACAGTTACCGACGTATCAAAGCGAAAGTCCCGAAGATCATCGATATTCTTAATAAGCGAAACATCAGCTAAATCCTTGTAGAACCAGGGGATCTCGCCCCCGATGCACCCCTCCGCCACCTTCCCCAATCTGCGCAGTATGAGGACCAGGGTGACGACCGAACTGATGTCATCTCCGTCTGGCTTGATATGCCCGATCACCAGCACGCGTTGTGCTTTTTTCAGCCTGTCGACCACCACATCCAGATCCCTCTTCATGTCAAACCGTCACTTCCTTTTATTCTCTCCCGCTGATATGACTCACAAGTCAACTTCCTGGGGATCATCGGAGGAGGGCACGACGCGCCACTCTTCTTTCTCCACATCGAAATCAGCAATCCTATCGATCGGAAGCTTGAGGAACCTTCCCCTCCCTTCCACAGCCACAGTGCCATCGGGAAGCAGGATCTCTCCACTGCCTAGAAAAGCTCTCTTACTCTCGCCGGTGACACGCCCCAGAACTCGCAGCTTTGTATCCAGAGGAACGGGCTTACGAAAGCGAGTGTGGAACTCCAGAGTCACTCCCCACACATCTTCACCGTACTTGATCATCCCCGCTCGGCCGATCGTTTCATCGAGAATAGCGGTAGCGATCCCGCCGTGCATCCGTCCAGGATAACTCTGATGCTCCTCGCGCGGATAGAAGATAGCTAACACATCATCGTTCTCCAACTCATAGAAGAACGCCTTAAGTCCAAGCGGATTCTTCATGCCACACACAAGGCACATCTTGCTATTCGGTTGCTTACGTATCACACGCTGGCTCATGAGACTGCCTCCAGAATTAGAGATTCATTATACGATAAAACTATGGAATGGGCAGGTGAAATGACACATAGCGTGTTGGCAAGAACGAGTACCGCGAGAAAATCTGGTTTACTTCAATGGCCAAGGGGGATAGCGTCACCCCAGCAACAACGCTGAAGCGCGACAGCATAGCATTCCTTCCGATTGCGCTGTCTGTACCCCCACTGCTTCCAGTCGCCTCAGCCTACGGCAAGCAATGCCTGTTGCGCTTTGCACAGAAGATTGACAAAGACGAAGTAGGATTCTGGATAAAGGCAACCCTCTCCGGAATCATCGACAACTCTCAGATATCCTTCGCTCTCCGCACGCTCGTCTGGAAACACGCGCTAGACCTTCCGCAGTTAGTTCCAGACTTCGCAGTCGTCGCTCCTCACGCAAAGTGCGAATTTCTGTTCCTTTTGCTCTGTCATCATGCTCCTCAACTCAAGAAACGCTTGATCTTCACCTTCTTCTTGCTAACCCCGTGAGCCTCGCACCAATGGACTTTCACCTTACAGGCTCCGCCGGTCGCAAGGTGAACAGTTACAGTGCCTTTGAGCTTTCGCCACCGACCAAGACCATACTGTTTCTAAAGGCGCATGATGTCCCGAACTCTACAGCCAACGGCGATACTTCGATTTGCTCGGTTTCCTCGACCATCTCAAAGTACAAAGCGAATATTGCATCACCAAGGGCATAGTTCCAAAGACTGTGTGTGAGCCTGACCCTATGACCCCATTATCATTTCCCGTTAAGAGATCGCTACCCACTTGAAACGATAAGAGCCCTACCTTTCAGCTTTTGTAGCGTGGTGCAAGGTCCATAGTCCAAGGCCCGGATTCAATTGTAAAATGCGGGTGAGATCATGTGTCAACTAGTAGATCGCTGACGCTTACTCCAAGCGCCTTCGCTAAGGCGACAAGCGTGCGATAGCTTGGCGATTGGTCCCCGCTTTCCAATCGGCTTAAGGTAACCCGCCCCATGCCGGCCCGCTTAGCCAGTTCCTCTTGCGTCCACCCCACCCGTTGACGAAACCCGCGAATCCGTTCTCCCAAGTGGGCCCGCCCCCTGTGCGCCTGCTCTAGCTCCCTCTTCTGAAAGTGGGGATCGCAATAGCTCCTGGCAAAGTCCCAAGGAACTTCAATCGTGCCACCTTCTTCGGTGCCGATGATGATCTCATAAGGGTTGGGTAAGTCTACCCGATTCAGGGCGAGGCGCACCGGCGGACCAGCCTGCTCGATATCGCCGATTGGTATCCACCCTGTTTGGCCATCGGCAAACTGGATATGGATCCGGTACTTCTCCCTATCAATCTGAACCTCAATCATCATCTGACTGGCGCTTTGCAAGCTGACGGTCTGAATACTCATGCTAAGATCCCTCCTTCTTGACTTCATGGATCTCATCCCACTTGCGGCGAATTTCTGCCGCGTGACGTTCATAAGCCTCGCGGATAGTGCGCCGTTTATGAGGAGGAGGCTCTTCCATAAACTCCCCGTTATCCAGGTTGATGCGGACTTGCACACCTCCGAATGTCACATGTACATGGGGCGGCTCATAGACAGCTTCCCGCGTGTAAACCCTGAACTCGAACTCTCCTTCGCGCGCAACCGTGGGCATTTCCGCGCCATTGTATCAAAAAAGATACAGACTGTCAAAGATGATCTCAGCCATCTTTATCCACCTTGGAGTCATTGTGAAAATGCTTAGAGAAGGGCTTGATATGCCTGCACCGCTTTGCAATCCGCGGCATCGCTCAATCCGATCAAAAAGTAGCCTGTCCCTCTTTTGTCCTTTACTCCTCGGAACGGAGTCGTTCATACCCATCGTGAGTGCCAATCCAGAACCAGAAAAACATGCCATCCTGAAGTAGGGCAAGCGCCCAGTAGCCGCTGCCAATGCGAACTGACCATAGCTCAGCAAGTTTCTTGAGGCGCAACGACGGATGGCGAGGGTTCACGTCCCACAGACGGTATACCGTCCGTGCCATGCTCTTGATCTCTGGTGGCAGTTTCTGGTAAGTCACCCAGAAATCAGGAGTTGTCGAGGACTTTATCAAGAGACCTAGTCCTTCCCTCGGCTATATCCTTGCGCACACGCCCGAGAACATGCTCAAGGCGTGCTCCCAATTCTGAGTCACGAGCAATCTCTTTGCCCGAGTCGTCGCTATGCTCGATCTCGAAATCCGCAAGCCACGACAAGAACTCTTCCCGCTCGTCGTCAGGAAGGGCTTTAACCTGTTCAGCGATCTTCTCAACCTTGGTAGTCATGGCTCCTCCATTATGCAGCCTCCGGAGCAGTCGAAACATCCTTCTGAATTCCCTGTCCGATTCCCCACGGCCAACAGTATCAGCGAATAATGCCACGCCTAGCACAGTTCAGCCATCTGTGGATGTCAACACGCACGCATCGGATCCCGTTGAAGATAGGCATCGTAGAAAGGTTTTGCCTATGTCTGTTAGGCTGAATAGACAACGAAGGGACACGAACCACTCATACATAATCTTCTTGTTGCACAAATCCTTTCTTGTTTGGTTCCAAGCTTAGTTTCCATAGGGCTCGTCTGCGACAAACCTTGAAGTGAGTCATGCGCTTTCGCCGCGGATACGGACGCGGCTTTCCTCGACAATCCACAGTCGACCCTCGATTCCCTCCCGGTCCAGTACAGGAATTACATGTTCAAATGTTTGGATAAGGTGTTGCTTATCTTGCTGGTGAACCCGTAACACGACAAGTCCGGGATACTGATCTGGCGGATAAGCGCGAATGTCCGCAAAATCCAAATCAAGAGTAACCAACACCCGTTTCTCCCGAACACACACATCCACAATGATAGGATCTGCTTTGCCTTGTAACTGCTGGGCAACAACAGTGGTAGCATGGTGACCAGCGCGGGACAGGAGACTAGCAAGTTAAACGGGCAGGTTCTCGTCGATCTTGAACCGCGCTATTCCTCACGAATACCTACGGAAATCAACCGTTCTTTGGTTAATTCAGCAGCGTAGGCAAGGGCAGCCTGAATGTCAAGCCGCGTTAGGGACGGGTAGTTTCTTAAGATCTCCTCTTCGCTGTTTCCTGCCGCAAAGTTATCCAGAATCACGGAGACCATGACACGCGTTCCCTTGATGCACGCCTTACCGTGGCAGATCGAAGGATCTACCGAGATTAGCTCCAGCAAATTCATCATCCGTTCGACTCCCTCGCGTCCGTATAGCTGGAGAAGATCGACACACACCCCAGTCCAGGACCTTGAGCGCGCACGTGATTATACCACTTGAAATCCATCAAGCCAAAGCTCGGGGAAACACTCAACTTCAGGTCGAGGTCGCTAATCAGGTAGGTTCTGCTGTTTGTAGCAACGTCCTTCTTGCCTCCGCCATCACGGTTTGCCATTCACGATTCACGGTTTCCCGCTCATCACTCGTCACGCATTGCTCTCTTGCGAGAAACACAAGCATTTCCTCACGCCCGTTCGCTGCGCTCACTCAAGCCGCCAAGTCCGCGAAGAAAGGGATTCTGTTGTCGTACTCTTAAGCCCCCAGAAACGAAGGGGACAGGCAACTATTCTCTCGACGGATGGCACGGGAAAGTAGCCTGTCCCCTTTTCCTCAAACTCACGGCGGTGCCAGTTGCCTCAGCCTGCGGCAACTAAGGCCTGTTGCGCTTTGAGAGGAAGCTTGACAAAGACGAAATAGGATTCCGGATAAAGGTAGTCCTCTCCGGAATCATCGACGATTCTCAGATAGCCTTCGCTCTCCGCACGCTCATCTGGAAGCACTTGGTAAACCCTCCGCAATTCCAGATCCTCGCAGTCGTCGCTTCTCACGCAAAGTGCAAACTTCTGTTCCTTCTGCTCTCTCATCATCATCCTTAACTCAAGAAACGCTTGATCTTCATCTTCTTCTTGCCAACCCCGTGTGCTTCGTACCAATGAACCTCCACCCTGCAAGTTCTCCCTGTTGCGAGGCGGACAGTTGCAGTGCCCTTGAGCTTTCGCCACCGGCCAGGACCATACTGTTTTTGAAGTCGCATGACGCCCCGAATCCTACCACCGACGGCAATGATCTCGATTTGCTCGATCTCCCCGACTATCTCGAAGTGCATAATGAATTCTGCATCACCAACTGCATGATTTCAAGGACTGGACGGCGCAGGTCCCATGCACCCAGAGAAAGCCGCTAGTCAGCTTTCCCATTATTAGCTGTCAGCGATCAGGGATTGTAAACGGTGATGAGTAATGAGTAATGGGTGATGTGCTCTCAGCTAGTCAGCCATCAGCATTCATCCTTCTTATCTTCCCACTCCGCATTCCGAAGTCCGCACTTTTCCTCCCCGTGTCTCCCTTTCTCCGTGTTTCCCTCTCTCCGCGTCTCCCCCTCCCGTTCCCAATTCCTTGCCATTCACCATTCACCATTCACCATCTTCCGTTCTCACTCTCCACCCATCACGCATCACGCATCACCCCTCACTGCTCTTTCCCCTTCCCGTTTCCCCACTGATCCTGTATACTAGTAGTACTTCGCTGGAGGTGACTAGTATGGCTCGACTGGTTTCACTGTTCGTTCTTCTCCTTCTCCTTCCGGTAGCAAGTGTGCTGGCTGGAGATATGCCGCAGGTTCTGCAACCGAATACGACCGCGTATTCTGCTTCTGAGGTCGCAACACTGACGCAGGCGATCGGAACACTTACTAAAGCCCTGAACGACTACAGCATGGCATCGCGGCGCTACTTCTCTCCGACTGATTGGAGCAGCCGCGACTTTGCAATGTACACCGCCGGAGTACTTTCCGGAAAGGGGTTTGTGACGAAGATCGTAAGCGGAGAGGGTTGGACAGATGGAGTGCACACATGGGTGCTTGTAGGTATTCCGCTCGGAGCGAAGACGGCCTGGGTTCCGGTTGAAGCCTCCCCTGATCAAGGACACAGCCAGCGAATTTTGGGGCGCATTCCTAGCACCACTGATACTGCGGGGAAAGTGTGGTTTGACGAGAAATATCTTGCGTTCGCTAGAGTCGTACAGCTCCCAGCAAACATCCTGCCGGTGGCGAAAATCAGGAAACCTGTTTCAGCCCTTGTGGAGGGTGAGTCTTCCCGGCTGTTGGCAGTGACGTCCGTCGATCCAGATGGCGAGATCGTACTCTATAAGTGGGATTTTGGAGATGACGACTCGAAGACTGCCATCACTTGGACCGTGCGGCATGTATTTGAGAAAGCCGGCAACTACACTGTTCAGTTGGTTGTTATTGACAACCGTGGGAGTGCAGCAAGCACTACACTTGTGGTTCACGTTATGTCAACTGCTGAGGCAAATCAGCCGTCAGGTGGGTGTGGATGCAGTAAGTGAAGTCAAAAATGGAGGGATGATGTGCGCAAGGAAGAGACATAATCGCAAGGTCGTAGTTCTCATGGTAATGGCAACAGGACTACTCCTGTTGATGTCAGCATGTGCGCTGTTCAACGCACCACCAAAGGCATCGATCACGATTGCAGATGGAAATACGTATGGAGTTGCTCCACTTGCGGTTACGTTCGACATATCAGGAAGCAACGATCCCGATGGGCAGATCGTGTCCTTCACGTTCGATTTCGGAGATGGGACAGATTCGATCCAAGGGACGGATCTCTCACAGCCGATAGAGCACACGTACACCACCGCTGGCAGCTACCGCGCCAAGCTCACTGTGGTGGACAACAATGGTAAGACCGGAGCGATGATGGTAGCAATCCAGGTCACTCCCGCACAATAGGCCTGCCAAGTCTGCAACCTGCGCTCAGATCTTACCCTCTGCCCAGGCAGGGATGATCGTTACCACTTGCAGTGAATAGACGAGATTGTGCCCGAAGTCGTGCGTGGAGAGCAGAATATAGTACTTTCCCGGGCCGGTGAGCGGGATTACAACATCGCATGTGGACTGCGCCGTCCCTCGTTTCTGGCTCGAATACGAGGAAAAGCGTACCGCTTTCGTCGTATCACTGGTATACACATCGATGAAGTCTTCCAGGCTGAACCAATCGGAGGTTTCACCGACAGCGTTGACCTCCACCCAATACGTTCTCGCCATAGGCAGGTAGATTTCAAACCAATCCTGGTCGTATATCGCTTGTGAGTAATACTGAGCTTCCCCCTGCACGCGCTTGTCCAACGTGAGTACATTCGCAGTAGTGATGGTCTCGTTTGGCTCCAATTCTCTGCCAACCACTGGCTCAGATTGCGGCGCACTGGAAGGCGGGGCAAACGATGACCCATTCGTGGAGGACGAACTACCAACTGTGAAAGAAACGGACCTGCTGGTAGCAAAGCGCAAGGAGAACGTCACTCGCCACTGGCCTAGAAGATTCGCGCTATCGATTGATCCCCACAGCGACCAGATGTAGCCACGCTCAAGGTTCTTGTACTCGTGTTGGTAGTACAGGTCGCCGCTCGGCGTGTACCACTTCATCGTTGCGTCATACGACCTTCGCGATGCGTCGTACGGAACATCGACCTTCACGACACAGTAGACTGCATCACCAACGTTCAACTGCATCGTCCAGCCGGACGCCTCAAACTGGCTCGGCCGTTCGGTAACCGCTGTACACGTGCGCATGTAGGTGACCTTGGGGACAGAACTGGCTAGAGCAGCAACCACAAACAACACCATAATCAACGAAAAGACCGCGGCGACCTGCATCCTCCGTATCTGTTGCATTTCAATCCTCCTTGGGAGCAACAAAAAAGGCCCCGGCACGAAGCCGGGGCCAACAGATTCAAACTTAATGTTGCTAGAACGTGAAACCGAAACCGAAGCTGAGTGAGCCCCAACCATAGGCGCTGACCGACAATCCACCGGTCAGAGAGAAGTTGGACGCGAGATCGAAGGAACCGCTAATCTCAGTCTTGGCCCAGTTGAACAGAGTGGTAGCCGTACCAGCAGAGTAGTGCTTGTTATAACCGAGCGCTTCCTTATACCAGCAGGTATCGGTACCAACCTTCACAGGCTTCAACGTGATGGTCGGCGGGTTCGCTCCCCAGGTGTAGCTCTTACTAACGTTATAGGTGGTCGTATCCGCGTTCGTGAAGGAGTACGCCCACGCAAAACCATCGAGCACCATCTGATCGCCGAAGTAGGTGTCTACAGTGATATCGTAGGAACCACCGCAGCAACTATCCCCGGTCGCTTCGATCCCGAAGCTCTCCCAGATCTTGTAGTACTCGTTAGCATAGCACTTGGCATTATAGTACCCTACTCCATCGTTGTTTATTGATGGGTAGTGATCGTTTCCACCAGTGGTGGCGCAGCAGCTAGTTCCGCACGTGGTCGTGTTATACAGCCCAGTGAGCGGGAAGAAGAACGTAGTCTTCTGACTGCTATAGACATTACCAGCAATAGAGTGCTTCGTCGTGTTGAACGCGGTATCCGAAGATACGGTAATTCCACCGCCGAAGTCGTAGCTCATGCTGATTCCGTAGATTGCGATCCCGGTGACATCATTGTCGCTGGTGGTCAACGCCGCATCGATCGAGAAGCACTTATCTGCAGAGCTTATCAAACTTCCGCACAGGCTGAACTCCTTCGATGTAGTGGTAAATTTAACCCCAGCATCGAGGCTGATCCACGGCAGGAAGGTGATATCGCTGACGAGGGCCTTGAAGTAATGGAACCCACTGCAAGTGACGTCAACAGCCAGGTCAAGATTCATGCAGCCAAACGAGATGCCTTCAATAGTGATGTACTCTTCGCTGAATCCGACACCACAGCCAGGCTTTGCGATGCTGTAACTACCAGATTTACCAATCGATAGGCAACTGCTGTTTAACACACCAGTGGTGGAGGCCGTTGCATCCGACTCGCTCAAGTTGAAGTACGTCAACGACGTAATCGTGGCGTCGCCTGCTGTACCGCTCACGCTGAAGCGCCAACCTGAGCCACCAGCCGTACCAGCGATTGTCCTTGAGCTTGTCTGCTCCCAGGCAGTCCCATTCCAGCGAAGGAGTGGAGTCTCAGTTACTGCTGAGGTACCGCCGTCGAGATAGAACAGACCCTCGAAAGCAACACCTGCGATTGACACGGAACCAGTCACAGTCCAGTCGGTAAATGCTGGCTTGGTTGTTTTGGCGATTGTTACTGTGTCTAGCAAGCATCCAGCGACCTTGGACGTTGTCTGTGTCATGGCAGGATACGTATACACTTTCTTAGTGACTGCCATCGGGTTGAAGTTCATCGTGGAATCGAAGGTGAACGCACCCAGGACGCCCGAAGCTGTGAACGATTGTGACGAGAAACCATCAAGCGTGAAGGCGGTTGAACTGCCAAACGTCCACCCACCAACTACATAATCCACATCTAGCGATGAGCTGAAATCCGTAAAGAATGCACTCATGGCTGTCGCTGAAGGATCGAGTGAAATACTTGTGTCCCATTCGCCCGTGAGTGGGCCGGCAAAAGCCAGCGCTCCGAGCCCCAATACCATTACCATCGCTACTACGAGAGCTTTCTTCAATGTTCCCTCCTTACCGGTTGTTGAAGAAGTTAGCTAACCTTTTTTCCCACCGCTAGCGAGAGAGCACGCTTCTTGTCAAAAGCACTTTTCCCGTTTACGAGGTAGATTCTGGCTCAACTGCTCCTTCGTACCCACCTTTGCCACAAGCAGATCAGTTATGCACTCTCCTGCTCTGCTCTTCCCATAACTGTACTGAGTTTTGTTGTGCAGGAGCGAGCACACACACCTTCTGCTACTTTTGTATGCCCACTCCTGCGATTGGGCTCTCGTACCCAAACTCACTATAGCACAACTGAGATCCTCTGTCAAGACCTGTGCTGCTCTCTGCAGCACTGGGATACCTTCCAAAGTTCATGTTTGACCGGGTTTTGACTGTTCGGTTCTGTCCATTTCTGGACTTCTCTGCAGTGGTCATTAATGCACTGCACATGTCTGGTACAGTCGGTGAAAAGAGGGACCTGGAACGGGATAACAGCTGCATTCAGCTCTTGGGGGATCAGTCGCCGGCTTTTAGCCTGATCCGCAAGACTGGCTCACTCACTCGACCTCATCACGCATCACTTCATTCTTGCTGCTCTCTGCGCCTCCGCGTCCCTGCGGGAGAGAGATAAGCTTTCCTCACGCCTGCGCACTAGCGCTCGCTCAAGAGCGCCAAGCTCGCAAAGAACACTCTGGAACATGGCAGGCAACTGCACACACTACAGCAGCTTACGTAGACGGAGCTTGCCTGCCTGTGCGTCTCAGCACGCAGACAGGCCTCCGACGTTCCTTACGTGTTACGCGAAATTCCGCGATCAACATTCAGGCTTCATCCTTCTCACCCCTGACTCTTATCCTAACAAGTCGACTTCTCGTTCGAGGGGGTAGCTGAAGACACTGTGCAGTAAGGTAGGCTCTCTCGCAGAGGAGCGGGGGCAGGCATGGTAACAAACTGTGCTCAAAGCATGAGCACTCTCACGCAGAAGCGCAAAGCACGCAGAGGAAACGGTAAAAGTGACAGAAAACTAGAAGCGAAGAAGCTTCAACGTGGCAGACCTGTCTGCGTGCTAATACGCACAGGTAGACAAGCTGCGCACGCTCGTATACTGGTGGTGAGGGAAAACAAGGCAGGACGGTCGGTGGCTGGCCCCGTATACTTGGGTGAGGACCCTTTGAGGTTGGCTCGTGCACACGCTTGTGGGTCTTTACTGACGCCACATACTGTAACAAGACACAACCTGCGGGGCCGTGCCACGGATCAGCTTGATGTAGGC